>DATJFF010000300.1:0-2211 GCA_035495795.1 Vicinamibacterales bacterium | reverse complement strand
GTCCAGCCCGAACGCGAGCAGCACGTTGCCGGGACGTCCGGCGAGGCCGCCGTAGCCCGAGTTGATGAACAGCATGCCGCCTGCCACGATCGGTCCCGCGGCTTCGAGGCTCGCGCCGGCAGCCTTCACGCCGTTCACCGTCTCGAAATCCTTGTTCGTGTCGTAGACCCAGATCACGTCGCCGTTCGCCGTGTTGTAGGCACGCAGGCCCCCGTCGATCGATCCCGACAGCACCGCACCCGGAATCAGCGTCGTCGCGCTGCCCTGGGCGGCGCTGCATCCACGCCCGCCCTTGCACAGCACCGGCTGCGGCGGTGCCGACCAGACGATCTCGCCGTCGGCCATTCGCAGCGCTTTCAGTCCACCTGGAGTTGGTGATTGCATGTCGCCGACGCCGATGTACGCCGTGGTGCCGTCACTCGACGCGCCCCACTGGCCGCCGAATCCGCTGCCGCGGCCGAAGCGCGTCTGCCAGACGATCGCGCCTTCGTTGTCGGGATCGAGCGCGAAGGCCATGCCCGATTTCTGCGGCAGGACCAGTCGATCCTTGCCGTTGACCGTGACGAGCGTGGGCGAGGCGGAGAAGTCGAAGTCCGGTCCCAGCGCCTCGGGACACGCCGGGTTGTTCCCGTCGTTCTTCTGCGGACAGCCCATCGCCCAGCTGTCACCCGGTGTCGCCTGGCGCACCCATTTGATGACGCCGGTATTGATGTCGAGCGCGAGCACCGCATCCGTCGTCTTCTGGACCGGATCGGCGTAGCCGTTGCCGGTGGCGACGTAGACCATGCGCCGCTTCGGATCGATCGTTGGCGACGACCAGATGCCGCCGCCGGCAGGACCGAACATCTGCACGCCGTCCTTGTTCACGCCGCGTGCCTTGTTCGGTTCGACCGTATACGTCTTCCAGAGGACTTTGCCGGTGTTCGCATCGAGAGCGTTCACGCTGCCGCGGAACGTGCAGCACGCATATCCGCCGCGCCCGCCCTGTCCTTCTTCACTCAGCCCCTGCACGCCGACGTAGAGGCGGCCATCGTGCACGGTGGGTGCGCCGGTGATGGCGGCGGACTGATGCTCGTCCACCTTGGTCGCCCAGATTTCCTTCCCGGTATTCGCGTCGACGGCGTAGATGTTGGCCTTCGAGTCGCCGAAGTACACGGCGTAGCCGTTCGCGTTGCGAGCCTTGTAGGGGGCCACTGAGAGCGCCGTCCGGACACCGGCTCTCGCCTTGTACGTCCAGTACGAGCATCCCGTCTTCATGTCGAGCGCCACGACCTCGCTGTTCTCGTTGGCCGCGAAGACGCGTCCGCCGGCCACCGCCGGCTGGCCACGGGCGGCCGCCACGTCGTGATAGCCGAAGGCCCATTTCAATTTGAGCTTCGGAAGATCGGCCGCGGTCAGGCCGCCGTTCGGTGCGTAGCGTGCGTTGGTGATCGCCGCGCCCCATCCGCTCCACGCCGGCCCCTTGGCCGGATCCGTCATCGGCCTGGTGGTGGTGCATCGGCCGACGTTGGGGTTCATCGAGTTCGCCGCCACCGTGACCGTGCGGCCGGTGAGGAACTCGGCCACGGCGATCTTTTCCGGGTCCGACAGCGACGCGCCCTGCACGGTCATCTTGCCGTTGACGAGCGCGTTGACGACCGCTTCAGGCGCCATCTGGCGGAACTGGTCGGGCGTAGGCGCTTTGATCGTGTTGTCCGGTGCGTGGCAGGTGGCACACGAGCGATTGAACACCGCCTGACCGGTCGCGGCGGCCGGCGAAGTGCCGGCCGGCGCCGGTGCCTGTGGCGCCTGAGCCGATCCGGCGACGGTCCCCAACGCGATGAGCAATGCAGCAATTCCGGTCCCGAAGCGCATCGATCCTCCAGGTCAATCGTGAAGAGCGAATCGTGAATCGTGCCTGAAGCTGGGCAGCGGGTGAAGCTGGGCCGCCAGATTTCCCGGCCTGCCACTGCCATTCACGATTCAGGATTCAGATTTGAGTGCCGTATCTTACGCCCGCCCCGGCTGTTAGAATCACTTGCCGCGAATTGGCGACCAATTCGTCAATTCGTCTATCTGTCCATCCGTCAATTTCCAGGAGCCATTCATGGTCTCGCTCGAGGTCAATGGCAAGAAATACGACGTCGACGCCAGTCCCGACATGCCCCTGCTGTGGGTGATCCGCGAGAACATCGGCCTCACCGGCACGAAGTTCGGCTGCGGCCTCGGTCA
>DATJFF010000299.1:0-44653 GCA_035495795.1 Vicinamibacterales bacterium | reverse complement strand
TTCTCGCGTTATCTCGACGTGGACGGCGACGGCATCACGTACCGCACCGTGCCCGGCGAGCACCCGAAGGGCGCCTACTTCACCCGCGGTTCGGGCCACAACAAGTTCGGCGCCTACACCGAGGATGCCGACGAGTATCAGGAAGTGGTCGATCGCCTGGCCCGGAAGATCCAAAGCGCGGCCCGAGCGGTGCCGGCGCCGTTTGTCCGCAAGGCCGCCTCGTCCACGAAGCTGGGGCTGCTCAGCATCGGCGGTTGCCACGCGGCGTGCATGGAAGCCATCGACCAGATGGCAAAGGACGGCATCGCGCTGGACTACATGCGGGTCCGCGGCTTCCCCTTCGGCGAAGAGGTGCGGAACTTCCTCCACCAGCACGACGTGACGTTCGTGGTGGAGCAGAACCGCGACGCGCAGCTGCGGTCGCTGCTGCAGCTCGAGACCGGCGTCTCGATTGAGAAGCTCGAATCGGTCCGCTACTACGCGGGCTTCCCGATGAGCGCGCACCACGTTGTCTCCGGCGTGAAGGCGAAGCTCGAGGTGGCGGCATGACGTATATCGCGAAACCCAGGGTTCACCATCCGTCGCTGCAGAAGAACGCGATCGGGCTGACGCGCCGCGACTACGAGGGCTCGATCACCACGCTCTGCGCCGGGTGCGGCCACGACTCGATCACCGCGGCGATCATCCAGGCGTTCTGGGACCTGTCGATTCCGCCGCACACGGTGGCCAAGCTCTCGGGCATCGGCTGCTCGTCGAAAACCCCGGCCTATTTCCTGCGAGAAGCCCACGGCTTCAACAGCGTGCACGGGCGCATGCCGGCGATTGCGACCGGCGCCGGCGCGGCCAACGGCGGCCTGATGATGATCGGCGTGTCGGGCGACGGCGACTCGCTGTCGATCGGCATCGGCCAGCTCTCGCACGCCATCCGCCGCAACGTGAACATGCTCTACGTGCTCGAGAACAACGGCGTCTACGGACTGACCAAGGGCCAGTTCTCGGCGTCGGCCGATCCCGGCTCGACCAGCAAGAAGGGCGAAGTGAACGCGATGGAGGCGATCGACGGCGTGCTCCTCGCGCTCACGCTCGGGGCCACGTTCGTGGCGCGGAGCTTCTCGGGCGACAAGGCGCAGCTGGTGCCGCTGATCAAGGCCGGGCTGACCCACAAGGGCTTCGCGTTCGTCGACGTCATCTCGCCGTGCGTGACCTTCAACGATCACGAAGGTTCGACCAAGAGCTACGCCTACACCCGGGAGCACCAAGTGGAAGTGGTCCAGGCCGACTTCGTCCCGCCCCGCGACGAGATCACCTCGGACCAGGCGGCGGGCAGCATCAAGAGCGTGATGCTGCACGACGGGAGCTGGGTGAAGCTGCACAAGGTGGCCGAGGACTACGACGCGACCGACAAGGACCGCGCCTACGCCTACATCCGCGACCGGCAGAAGGCGGGCGAAGTGTTGACGGGGCTGCTCTACATCTCGCCGGACTCGAAGGACATGGTGGCGCAGAACGAGCTGGTCGACGCGCCGCTCTACAACCTGCCGTTCGAGCAGCTCTGCCCGGGGAACGGGGAGCTGCAGAAGCTGCAACAGCGCTTTCGTTAAGCCGCGCTTCGCGCGTCGGGCGGCGCTGCCGCGGCCGCAGGATCGCTCACTACGCTCGGCGGATCATCACGCTGAAATCGTCCGTCCCTGCGCCGGCGACGGCCGGCGCCTGACGCGCGCAGCGCGGCCCACGCGGCGCAGCCGCGCCTGATGCGCGAAGCGCAGCCCTATTGCACTGTGGCCGTCTTGATGTAGTCCAACTTCGGGAAGCTCTTGATCAAATACGCGTTCCCTTCGGATTGGATGCGGCCCTGATCAGGCCCCTTGCCGCGCGGTGCGCCTTCACCGTAGACCGTGCTGATCTTGTCGACGACGTCCATGCCCTCGCTGACCTGGCCGATCGGGGCGAAGCCCATCGAATCGAGATTGCTGTTGTCGCGGAAGTTGATGAACACCTGCGTCGTGCGCGTCGAGGGCGAGGCGCCCATCGCATAGGTGAGATAGCCGCGCTTGTTCGACTGCTTCACCGGGTCGGGTGGAATCTGGGCGTTGCGCCAGACCGCCGACACGGCCGGGTCGGCGTGAATCCCGAACTGCACCATGAAGTTCGGGATGGCGCGGAAGAATCGCGCATCGGTGTAAAACCCGTTCTTCACCAGGTTGAAGAATCGATCGGCGCCGTTGGGCGCCCACGCCCGCGTCACCTCGACGACGAAGGCGCCGACGCTGGTGTCGAACTTCACTTTGAAGGTGGCGGGGGCCTGGGCCTTCAGCCCGGCCGGGTTCATCAAAGCCTTGTTGGCGGCCGTCTGTTCGGCGCCCACGGTCACCGCGGCTACGGCGGCGCCGGCCACGAGCAATGCAGCAAAGTGTCGAATCACGTCTGTCCTCCGGCCGGCAAGCGTACTATAGGAGCCCATCCACTCGCATCCGTGATGCGCGCGCGGGCCGTTGTTCGCGGCAATTGGATCGACTGGACCGGCCAGCTGTGTTGAAATCGTCGGACTGAACATGTGGCGCCTGCTCACCAACCGCCGGGTTCTTCAGGCCGCCGCGGTCATGGGCGTGATGCTCATGATCGCGCTGTGGCCGGAGGCCATCGACGTCGAGGTCGGCAGCGTCACTCGCGGCGCACTGGTGGTGACGCTCGACGCTGAAGGAACGACCCGCGTCCATCACCGGCTGGTCGTCACCGCCCCGGTGTCGGGCACGCTCGAGCCGATCACGCTCGAAGCCGGCAACGGCGTCGAGACCGGGACGACCGTGTTGGCGCGCCTGAGGCCGGATCCGCCGGCGCCGCTCGATGCCCGCGGCCGGGCCCGCGTCAACGCCGAGGTTGCGGACGCGCACGATGCTCTCACTGAAGCGAAAGAAGCGGAAGACCGCGCTCGCGCCGCGCTCGAGCAGGCCAACGACGAGCTGAAGCGCGAGCAGGACGAGTTCGACGCCGGGCAGACCACCCAGCAGTCGCTCGAAGCGCGACGCAATCTTGTGACGAGCGCCGAGGAGACGCTGAATGCCGCGCTGTACGCCGGCGCGGCAGTGGCGGCGAACCTGGACCGCGTACGGTTTCAATTGCCCGCGAACCGGCCGGCCCTGCCGGCAAAAGACATCGAGATCGTCGCGCCCGTGGATGGCGTGATCCTTCGCCGGCTTCACGACGGCGGTGTGCCCGTGCAGGCCGGCGACCCGCTGCTCGAGATCGGCGACCCGAGCCACGTCGAGATCGTCGCGAACCTGCCGGACAGCGACGCCGCGAAGGTAAAGCCGGGCATGCGCGTCGAAGTCGAGCACTGGGGCGGCGATACTCCGCTGCCTGCCTGGGTGGAGCGGGTCGAGCCCTCGGGCGCGGTCCGGGGAACCAACGGCACCAACGGCGTGCGCGGCAACGTCATCATCGATTTCGAAGACGATCGCGAAGCGTGGCGAGCCATGGGCGACGGCTTTCACGTCGGCGTGCGGATTGCAATCTGGGAGGACGAAGACGTCCGGCGCGTGCCGATGGCGGCGCTGTTCCACGTCGGCGAACAATGGGCCGTCTTCGTCGTCCAGAACGGCCGCGCGCACCAAACGATTGTCGATATCGGGGTGCACACGGCAACCGATGCCGAAGTGCGCAACGGCCTCCGCGCCGGCCAGCAGGTCGTGTTGAACCCGCCTGACACCCTCGCCGACAACGCGCGCGTTGCGGTACGCGACGAGTAGGCTTCGCTGTCAGGCTTCAGGCTTCAGGCTTTAGGCCGGCACGCGCGTCCCGCTGCATTCGTGACCTCTCTGACACGGAGGTAGCGAGACCTGTGTGACAGGCCTAGAGCCCAGAGCCTAAAGCCTAGAGCCTGATGCGGACGTCCCGCGTCGCGGCGTCGGGCTCGGCAAAGACCAGCAAGCGCGCCGCCTCCTCCTTCAGAGCACTCAGATCTTTCTTCGACAGCTTGACGAAGGGCTCGAGCGTCAGCGTGGCGGTCTTGCCTTTCCGCACCAGCGACCACGAGCCGGCGACGCTGCCGTCCACGAGGAAGCATGCGGTGATCTGCAGGTTGCGCGTACTGATGCGGGCCCGGTGCTCGTCGGCGATCACCCGGCTTCGGTCCTGGTGGCCGAGCAGCAGGTTGTCCCAGTCGGGCACGAGGCGAATCGGCGCTGGTGTGTTTTCGTCGGGTCGCGGCGCCTTCGGCAGATCGAACAGCTCGCGTTTGCGTGCGTCGCGGAACGCGACCAGTTCCGGCCGCAGTCGCTCGAACACCGGCCCCAGCTTCGGCACTCCCGACCAGGTCTGCGCGTCGGCGACACTCGCCGGGCCGAACGCGGCGAGGTAACGCCGCACGAGCGTGTCCGGCGCCGCGGCCGTCACGGGCACGGGCGCTTTCAGCCAGGTATCGGCGAGGGCGAAATCGGCAGCGCCGGGATATCCCCATGTGAGGTCCGCTTCAGGCACCTGGACCAGCGGCAACGTCAGGCGGATGGCATAGGCGAGCGACCGGATGTTGAGGTCGGGGAAACGGGGCGCGAGGTGGTCGCGAATGGCATCGAAGGTGGCCGGCGCGGCCTTCAGGAACGCGCGTGTCGCCTTCTCGGCTGCCGGCAGGTCCATATCTCTGAGCGCCGGGCCGACGATCGAGGCCAGGCCGCGATCGAGCCCTGACTGGAGCGGACCTCTCCACGCGCGGTAATCGCGGGCCGACAGCAGGTGAAGGGTCCCGCGCATCGCCGTGACGCGGACGATGCTGCGGGCGTGGACCGCGTCGCGGAGCGCGGCACGCTCGAAGTCGCGGAGGCGGCTCCACAAGCCGATGAACGGCGGCCGCGGCAGCTGCGCCTGCAGTCCGGCGAGCTGCTCGATGGCCTCGAGCGGCGTGCGCGACTCGCGCGACAGGAGCATCTGCCGTGCGAGCAGCGCCCGATTGAGCGCCCGTTGGCTGAGGACGTTTGCCGACGCGCGACTCGTCTTTCCTGCTTTCGCCACCGACGACGGCAACTGCCCGACTCCCGAGGGGTTCTACTGCTTCTTTCCGGTGAAGGTTCCCGTCAGCTGTCCGCCCGCGATGTTTAGAGACCCCTTCATGGTTGCGCCGCCGGCGTCCACGGTTCCCGTGTAGGCGACGTCCACTTTCGTGCCCTGGAGATCGGCGTCGAAGGTGAACTGAATCGCGGTCCCTTTGACGGTGCCGGTGAAGTCGGCCTCGCCCAGTAACTGGCTGCTGTAGTGGCCCGTGAGCTTCTCGCCGTCCTGCTTGAACGTGACCGTCGGCTGGCCACCGCCCTGGCCGGTCTGCACGTCGAACGTCCACTTGCCGGTGACGTTCACGCCCTGGGCCATGGCCGGGATGGCCATGGCCACGACGACCGCGAGGATGACGCCGAGCGCGCTGACCTTTCGCATGACCCCTGCCTCCGCCGCGCATGATACATCTGATGACATATGCCCATGCATCGCTCTTCCTTGATCCGTCGCGCGATGGCCGGGCTCCTTCTCGGACTGCTCCCGGCTCTCGCCGGAGCGCAGGCCTTGCCCAACCTGTCGTTGTTGCGCGTCCGCTACAACACCGCGAAAACGAGCGCGAAGCCGGCGGGGGAGCTCAAGGCGCAGCTGGACGATATCGACCGCGCGATCGCAGAGGCGTCACGGCTGGGGCGCAACGGCGAGGTGCGGCGCTTGCTCGCCAAAGGGCTCTTGCTTCTCGACGGGCGATCCTGGACACCCGAGGAGGAGTATCGCGGGTCGCTGGTGCTCCGCGCCGAGAGGGTCTTCGCCGACCCCGCGCAGCCGTTCACGGTGCGCCTCGAGCAGATCTACGCGCCGGCGATCGAGCTCACCACGCCTCCTTCAGCCACCGTGACGCTTCGGCCGCTCCTGGCGCAGCCGGCGGGGACGCCCGAGTCGAGCGTTCTCGCCTCCGTCGCCGACATCCCGCGCGATCTTCGCGAGTCGCCGCTCGTGCTCGATCTCGACGTGAGCAAGGCGCCCGATGGCGCCCACGAGCTTGCCGTCGAGGTTTCAAACGGCGGGCAGGCGGTCGGCCGGGTGACGATGCGGATGGCCGTGCAGCGCGGGCTCGATGCACGCGCCGCCGCCCTCGAGGCCGCGGCGGGACGCGGGCCAGCCGGGGTCGCTGCCGACATCCGCTATCCGCTCGACTACATGCGCAAGGTCAACCGCGGCGTGGTCGAGATCGGCACGTTCGATGTCGGCCGCGAGCTCGCCGCGGCTGAAGATGTGGCGCGAGCCGCTGCCGGCGGCCGCGATCCGTTCGCGGACCGCACCGGCGATTTCGAACGCCACTACCTGCTCGCCGCCGCCGGCGAGATCATGCCCTACCGCGTCTACGTGCCCACCAAGTACCGGCGGGGCACGCCAACGCCGCTGGTCGTCGCGCTGCACGGGCTCGGCGTGAACGAAGACTCGTTCTTCGACAACTACCAGAGCGTCGCGCCGCGACTCGCGGAGCAGTACGGGTTCCTGCTGGTGGCGCCGCTGGGGTTCCGCGTCGACGGCTTTTACGGAGCGCGGTTGATGGCGGGCGGCGATCCGGCCGCCGCGCGTCGTGCGGAGCTGAGCGAGCAGGACGTGCTGCAGGTCGTGAAACTGATCCAGGCCGACTACAGCGTTGATCCAGACCGGATGTACTTGATCGGGCACTCCATGGGAGCCATCGGCGCCTGGGCACTCGCTGCGAAGTACCCGGAGATGTGGGCGGCGGTGGCGCCCTTCTCGGGCGTCGGAGCGCCGGCAACGGTCGCGCGGATGAAGCACATCCCCGAATTCGTCGTTCACGGCGACAACGATGCCACCGTCAACGTCAACGGCTCGCGCGCGATGGTGGAGGAGATGAAGAAGCTCGGCGTGGACGTGACCTACATCGAAGTCCCGGGCGGATCCCACACGAACGTCGTCGTGCCCAACCTGCCGAAGGCGTTCGAGTTCCTGGCGGCGAAGAAACGCGTCCCTGCGGCTTCGCAGTAAGAAGAGACCACGATGGCACGAGGGTACGAAGGACGCACGAAGTCCTTGGGGGGAAAGCACGCGTGACACCCCAAGAGAAGTCTTCGTGCCGTCCTTCGTGTGCTTCGTGCCTTCGTGGTTTCTTTTTGACTGTGTACACTGCTCGGATGAAGTCGGTAGCCGCGCTGGTCATCGCGCTGGCGGTCGCCGGGGGGCTCGTTTCGGCGCAAGGGCGGCGCGGCGGGCGCTTCGGTGGCTCGGTGCCGATGGCGACGCCGGAGAGCTTCGACGGCGCCTTCCACTTCTGCCGGTTGGCGTTCCGCGGCGATCGCAACGGCGACGGCGGTGGCTGGTCGGTGGACTTCCCGCGCGCTGACGTGAACTTCTCCATACGCCTCAGCGAGCTCACCAAGACGGACGTGAGCTTCGACGCCGAGCGCGAGCCCAAGCACCTGGTAGTTCGCGCGACCGATCCCGAGCTCTTCATGTGCCCATTCGTGATGGCGACGGAGGTCGGCGCGGCCTATTTCGACGACGAGGAGTCGACGAAATTGCGGGAGTATCTCGAGAAGGGCGGCTTTCTCTGGGCCGATGATTTCTGGGGCAGCTTCGCCTGGGACTTCTGGCAGGCGCGGCTCGACCGGATCCTGCCACCGAGCCAGTATCACGTCGTCGATCTCCCGCCCGGTCACCCGTTGTTTCACACGCAGTTCGAGGTCGCCGCCGTGCCGCAGATCCCGTCGATCAACTACTGGATGGGCAGCGGCGGCGGGACTTCTGAGCGCGGCCGCGACAGCGCCGTGCCCCACGCGCGCGCGGTATTCGACGCGGCCGGCCGGATCATGGTGCTGATGACCCATAACACCGACCTCGGCGATTCCTGGGAGCGCGAAGGCGACGACCCGCGCTACTTCTACACGTTCTCGGTGAACGGCTACGCGTTCGGGATCAACGCGGTGCTGTACGCGATGACGCACTAAATTCGGGTGCGACGGGTGCGGCTGGTGCCACGGGTGCGGCGAGTGCCCCGGGGTGCGACGCGAACGACGGGGTGCGACTGGTGCGACTGGTGCGACGGGTGCGGACGGGAGCGACGGGTGCGACAGGGTGCGCCTCAATATGTGTCGGGGTTGTTGCGCAAGTAGCGAAGCAACCCCGCAAGCGGTGAGGACGTCGCACGAACGAGGCCTTCGAGTTCTGCGACCTGCTGCGGATTGAGGTGGCCGCGCATGTCCGCCTCGATGATGCAGTCCTCGACCTCCTTGAGCGAGCTGATCGCCTGATCCAGGAAGCGGGCAAAGTCACGGTGGGAGCGGCGGCCGAAACCTTCGGCGATGTTCCGACAGACCGACCCGGCCGCATCCGTCCATTGGGTGCGGAGCCGGAGATCCATGTCCGGCACCCGGTTGACCGCAGTCCAGACGGCCTTCCGCAACTCGTGCGCTCGCTGCCAGGCGGCGAGTTCCTTGAAGTCCTTGGCCATGCGCTGGTGTGGTGCAAGCGATCTGACAACAGCGCTCGAGGTGAATTTCGGCCGAGAACCTTGGAGCCGCTCCGTTCGTAACGAAGTTTGTGCATCCCTGCGAACCGCGCCGGCGCGCAGTTTCGGTAATCGGCCGCACCTGCCGCACCCGTCGCACCACTCGGCGCCAGTCGCACCTGTCGCACCTGTCGCACCCGTCGCACCGGCTCTTTACATTCGTTGACAACTCCCAGGGGGTTCAGTACCTTGACCAGTGGTCTATTCGACATCGCCGGCGGCTCGCCGGTTCAAGGAGCTCCCATGACGTCTCGTCCGTCCCGTTCTGATTGGGGACTTTCGCTGGGTCTCGCTGCGCTTGCGTGCGGCGTGCTGGGGCTGGTTGCCCCGCTTGGCCTGCGCGCCCAGCAGGCCGCGCCGGCGCCAGCGGCCGGGGCTCCGGCGGTGACCTTTACGAAAGACATTGCGCCGATTCTGCAGCGCAGCTGCCAGAACTGCCATCGCCCGGGTCAGGTGGCGCCGATGTCGCTCATTTCCTACGAGGACGTGCGTCCGTGGGCGCGCGCGATCCGTCAGCGGACCTCGATTCGCGACAAGGCCGGCGCGATGCCGCCCTGGTATATCGAGAAGAACATCGGCATCCAGCAGTACAAGCACGACCCGTCGCTGTCCGACGAGGAAGTGGCGACGATCGCGCGCTGGGTCGAGGCCGGTGCGCCGCGCGGCAACCCGGCCGACATGCCTGCGCCGCTCAAGTGGGCGGACGACACGGCCTGGCAGATCGGCGAACCCGACTTGATCGTCGACAGCCCCGAGATCGTCGTGAAGGCCAACGCTGCGGACTGGTGGGGCGAGCTCGCGCCGGTGAAGATCCCGCTGATGGAAGATCGCTACATCGCGGCGATCGAGATCAAGGAAGTGAACGACGTCCCGAACGACGAGAAGGGCCGCGAGACGGTCGGCGGCCGGTATGTCTTCCATCACCTGATCTGGTCGGCGGCGGTGATCGACGACAGCGGTGATGTGCCCGAGAGCCAGGGGCTCGGATTGTGGCCGGTACACGAGGTCGGCAGGAACGCCGACATCCTGGATCCCGACGCGGGGCGGGAGATCAAGGCGGGGTCGAGCATCGTCTTCGAGTCGACGCACCTGCACTCGAACGGGCGGGACACGAAGGCGAAGCTGCGCTTCGGCTTCAAGCTTCACCCAAAGGGTTACGAGCCAAAATACCGCAGCACTTTGCGCGCGCTCGGCAACGGGCTGGACATCGACATCAAGCCCAATGAGGCCAACCAGCAGTTGCACGCCTATCTGGTCCTCGACCGGCCGATGAAGGTCGTCACCTTCGAGCCGCACCTTCACGCTCCCGGCGCCCGGATGTGCCTCGAGTACATCTGGGGCATCAACATCCAGACGGTCAGCTGCGCCGGCTACGATCACAACTGGGTGCGCCAGTACGAGTTCCAGGACGACTACGCGCCGCTGCTCCCCAAGGGCACGATCCTGCACATCATCGGCTACATGGACAACACCGAGAAGAACAAGAACATCCCTGATCCGCGCAACTGGCAGGGCTCCGGTAACCGCTCCATCGCCAACATGTTCATCGACCTCGGCCAGAGTGTGTCGCTCACCGAGGAGCAGTTCCAGCAGGAGATGGCCAGGCGCCGTGAGAACCGCAAGATGAAGAAGAACGACTTCTTCATCGACTGCCCGCTGTGCGGCGTGCCACCGCCGCCGAAGACGACCAACACGGAAGTCCGCCAGCCGCAGTAAAGGAGACCACGAAGGCACGAAGAGCACGAAGACGAACACGAAGACTCTTTTGGGGGTGTCTCGCACGCTTCCCCAAAGACGTTTTGGACTTCGTGGTTCCCTTCGTGTCCTTCGAGCCTTCGTGGTTTCGTTTTGACAGCGTTTCAGATGGGGTGAAGTCGATGACGGGACGGAATTGGGGAGCGGTCGCGATCCTGGGGCTGGCGCTCGCGATCACGCGGGTCGGCGCCGGGGCGCAGTCGCTCTCGTACGGGAAGGGGCAGAACATCTCGCCCGCCTTCGAGGGCTGGGAGCAGAACGACGACGGGTCGTTCAACATGATGTTCGGCTACATGAACCGCAACTGGGAAGAGGAGATCGACGTTCCGGTCGGGCCGAACAACAGCATCTCGCCGGGTGACGCCGACCAGGGCCAGCCGACTCACTTCTATCCGCGCCGCAACCGTTTCGTGTTCAAGGTCAAGGTGCCGAAGGACTGGGGCAACAAGGAAGTGGTCTGGACGCTGACCACGAACGGCAAGACCGAGAAAGCGTTCGGCACGCTGCGGACCGACTCGTTCGTCGACAACCTCGTGCAGGCCTCCGAGCAGGGCGCGCTCGGCGCCGGGGTCAGCTCCCCCGCGATGCGCGAGAACAAGGCGCCGACGCTCAAGGTCGACAGCGGCCCGAAGCGCACGGTGAAGGTCGGCGAGCCGGTCCAGCTGCTGGCGTACGCGTTCGACGACGGGATTCCGCGGCCCCGGTACGGTCCCGGATCGCGCAGCGAGAAGTACTTCGATCGCCCTGTGCAGGGCGTCCACCCGTCGCAGCGCCCACCGGTCGCGTTGACGGTCGGCAGCCAGACCGGCCTGCGCGTGTCCTGGTTCGTCTATCGCGGTCCGAACAACGTGGCTTTCACGCCGGAGCAGACCAAGGTGTGGGAGGACACGCGCGTCGGCGCCAATTCGCCGTGGGCGCCGCGATGGGTCGCACCGGCGATTCCGGAAGACGGCCGGATCGACACGACCGCCGTCTTCAGCGAACCCGGCACCTACGTCCTGCGCTGCCTGGCGTCGGACGGCGCCATCCAGAACACCTACGACGTCACCTTCGTCGTCACAAGATAGGAGACAAGGCGGTGGGAGGTAGGAGAGGTCCTATCTCCTGCCTCCTTTCTCCTGTTAGTGGCATACTTTCCCTGATGAATCGGGGAGTGGTTCGCGCCGCGGTGTGGGCGCCGGTCGTGCTGTTTGCCGGCGTGCTGACCGCCGCCCTGAACGTCACCGAGCGTGCGGTCGAGACGCATCCGCGGATCACGACGACGCTGCTGTGGGTGAAGGACATCGCGCCGATCCTCCAGCGCCGCTGCTTCAGCTGTCATTCGCCGAACAACGTGGCGATGTCGCTCATCACCTACAACGAGGCCCGCCCGTGGGCGGCGGCGATCCGCGAAGAGGTCCTGATCCGCCACATGCCGCCGTGGGCGGCGGTCGCCGGGTATGGCCGCTTCCAGAACGATCCGTCGTTGACGCAGGGCGAGTGGGATCTGCTCGTCGCATGGGTGGACGGCGGCGCGCCCAGCGGACAGACGCTGCAGGAAGGCGAGGTGCCGCCCCTGTTCGTGCCCTCGGATGCCGCGTGGCTTCAGGGCGAGCCGGATCTCACGGCAAAGGCGCCGAAGGCCCAGGAGATCGCCGCCAACGCTCCCGATCGAGTCGAGCGCATGGAATTCGATCCCGGCCTGAGCGGCGATCAGCGGGTTCACGGCATCGCCTTCAAGCCCGGCGCCAGGCGCGTCGTGCGTTACGCGTCGATCTTCGAGGCCGGCACCAACCGGTGGCTGTTCACCTGGACGCCGTGGGGGACGGCGATGCACCTGCCCGAGAATGTGGCGTTCACGCTCAAGGCCGGTACGAAACTGAGCGTCGAAATCGGCTACCACGGCACAGAAGAAGCGGTGTCGGACACGAGCGAGGTCGGGCTGTATCTCGAGAAAAGCGGCGCGGCGGGTCTCGCTTCGGTGCTGGCCATGCAGAGCGGCGCCGCCGAGGTGCCGCCCGGCGGCAAGCCGGTGAAGTTCCGCGCCGAGCTCCAGTGGGACGAGACCGCGGCGCTGCAGGCGGTCTATCCTGAACCCCCGGCTGGCACCACGTCTCTGGAGCTCACCGCGATGCTGCCCGATGGCGGAGTCCGCCCGCTGCTGTGGCTGCGCGACTACCGCGCCGACTGGCCGACGCCGTATCTCTACGTCGACCCGGTGCCGCTTCCGCGAGGCGCGAAGCTGGTGATGACCACCTACGTGGCGAACACCGGCGAGCAGCCGCTCAAGGCGCAGCCACGGCTGCACCTCACCCGCGTGCCGGCGTCGGCGACGACGTTCTGAGCCGCCGATGCCGTCCCGCCGGACCTTCCTCGCGAGCCTCGCCGCCGGCGGCATGGGGACGGCGCTGATCGGCCCGCGCCGCCTTCAGGCGTCTGCGATGCGCGATCAGCTGCGCTCGTCAGAATTGTTCCACGCCGGCGCCGAGCTCGTCCCGACCGCGGCGACCGTGCGGGACGGCGAGGGCCGGCTCGTCACCTCGCTGCAGCGCGAGGACTTCACCGTTTCCGAATCCGGTACCGAGCAGCCCATCACGCAGTTCACGCGTGAGCGGGTGCCACTCAACCTGGCACTAATCCTCGACGTCAGCGACAGCATGCGCGGTCCGCGAATGGACGATGCCCGCCTGGCCGTCAAGACGTTCCTCGAGGAGCTGCTGAAGCCCGAAGACGAGGCGGCGCTGCTGGTGTTCAATCACGCGACCCGCGTGCTGTCGAACTGGACGACCGACCGCGAGCCGCTGCTCGCGGCCCTCGCCGACGCGCGGCCCACCGGCGGCACCGCCATCTACGATGCGGTCAACACTGCGATCCCGCTCTTCAGGGATCGGCCCCACCCCCGCGCGGCTATGGTGCTGGTTTCGGATGGCGCCGATACAGCAAGCGATACCACCGTGATCGACCTCAAGCAGCGCTTGAGTCGTGGGGATGTGTTCCTGTACGGCGTGGCCATCGACACACCGAACGCCCGTTCGTCGCAGCGCATCAATCCGCAGGTCTTCCGGGAGCTGTCGGCCCAGAGCGGCGGCTACGCCGAAGTGATTGGGTCCACGGCGGACATCGGTCCGGCCATGGCCCGCATCGCCGAGGAATTGAACGCGCAGTACATGCTCGGGTATACCCCGGTCACCCCGGGAGATGGCCGATTTCGATCGATTCGCGTGTCGGTCAGCAAGGGGCTGGGGTACATCGTACGGGCACGAAGAGGGGTGGTGAGGTAGGGCGGCAGTTCACAGTTGAGCAGTGCAGAGTTCACAGTTCAAGTTGACAGTTTCAGTTTCAGTTCCAGTTTCAGTTCAGCGGAGGCCGTGAGATGAAGCGCCGGTGGGTCCCACAGATCGTCGTGCTGGTGGCAGGGCTGTTCATCGTGTCGGCTGGGGAGGCGCGGGCGCAGAACAAGCCGCGCATCGCCGTGGTGAACTTCGGCAACAGCAGCGCCTGGACGTGGTGGGGCGACAACCTCGGGGCGGCGGCGGCCGACGAGATGACCACGCAGCTGGTGAAGGCCGCCAGGTTCACGGTGATCGAGCGGGCGCAGATCGCGGCCGTGCTCGCCGAGCAGAACCTCGGCGCGAGCGGCGCGGTGACGGCCGCGACCGCGCCGAAAATCGGCAAGTTGATTGGCGCGCAGTTCCTGGTCACCGGTTCGATTACCCAGTTCTCGATCGAGCGCACCTCGGCCGGCTACCGCGGCATCGGCGGTAGCGTGTCCACCGCCGAAAGCCGGATGGACGTTCGGGTCATCAACACCGACACCGGCGAGGTGACCGTCGTCGCTGAAGGCCAGGGAACCAAGCGGATGGGCGGAGGCTACTTCAAGGGCGCGGCCGCCGAGCGCACGTTCGACCAGGGCGCGGCCCAGGAAGCGCTGCGGCCGGCCGTCGAGTCGGTAATCGCGCGCATCGTCGCGCAGTCCGGCACGCTCACCTCACTGGTCCCGACCGGACCGGAGGGGCAGATCGTGAGCGCCCGCGACGGTCTCTACTACATCAACCGCGGGCAGAACGCCGGCATCAAGGTCGGCCAGCGGTTCGAGGTGATGCGCGTCACCGACGAAATCAAGGACGCCGACGGTCGGCTTCTCGATCGCCTCATCGGCAAGGTGGGCACGCTCGAGGTGACGCAGGTGCTGTCGCAGTCGGCCATCTGCAAGCTGCTGGACGGACAGGCTGCTGTCAAAGACGCCATCAAGTAGCTGGCCGCGTCGTCCGCGCCCCATTGACGATTGGTGATTGAGGATTGATGACTTACTGACGAACCGTCGATTGAGCGATTGCGGCATTCGATTGACGATTGGCGCATTGCGGTATTGAGTGATTGGGCCAATCACGATTGGGCAATCACGATTGGGCAATCACGATTGGGACTTGCCGGAGCCATCTCCAATCGCCAATCGTGATT
Source organism: Vicinamibacterales bacterium (assembly GCA_035495795.1). Classification (GTDB taxonomy): domain Bacteria; phylum Acidobacteriota; class Vicinamibacteria; order Vicinamibacterales; family UBA2999; genus VFZN01. The sequence goes on along the minus strand of DATJFF010000299.1, from coordinate 29,937 downwards.
CGGCGGATCGCCCAATCGCCAATGCCGCGATTCGCCAATGCCCCAATCGCCAATGCCCCAATCGCCAATCGAATGGCGCAATCCAGCAATCCTCCAATCGTCAATAAATCACCAATCGTCAATCCCCAATCGTCATTGAACGCGCGCGCCGGTCAGCGTTTCGCCTGGACGTAGAACGCGAAACGTGAACGACACCGTAGACAGCTTGCCGGCGCGCTGGAACTGTATCCAGGCCTTGTAGCGGCCAGCCTTCGGAAACAGCGTGTGGAACACCACGTCGGGCCCGCCGCCGCTCTTGATGGCGGTGCCCTCGAGCGTTTCTTCCGGATGCGCGTGGATGTACGACGTCAGCTCCTCGTTGACGATGAGCGCGTGAGCGAAGGCGCCAAGGTAGCGCTCGAGGTCCTTGACGGGTTCGCCGGTGGCGGTGTTCGTGAAATGAATCGGTAGATCGAGGTCTTCCGACGCCACCAGCGCGCTCGGCGCGATCCGGAAGTCGATCGTCGTTCCCGCCTCACGCTTGCTCCACGCATCGTCGAGGTTGAGCGTCGGCACTGCAGAGAAGACGTCGCCGTCGAATCCGGCGGTCACGATCGGCGTCATCAGCACCTGGCCGGAGCCACCGATCGGGAAGAAATCCGAGATGACGACGTAGTGCCCCGGTTTGGGAAACGTCACGTCGAGCGCGAAGACGCCATCGGGCCCCTGCACGGGATGCTCGTGCATGAAGACTTCGGTGTCGCGGCTCAACACGAACAGGTGGTAGGGCATGTCGTGGACGATCGCGAAGTCCTTCACCGGCTTGCGGGTTACCGGATCCTCGATGTGGAAGCGGAGCTTCGTCTTCTGCCCCGGCTTGACCACTGCCGGAATCGTTTCCACGCGCAGCCGGTAATTGGCGGTTCCGAGCGGGTTGCCGGGCACCAGCTCCATCCCGCAGCGCGGGCACTTGCCGGGCTCGCCGAGGATCACGTCCGGATGCATCGGGCAGATGTAGCCGGTAATCGCCGGGGCCTGCGGCGGGGCCGCCGCAGCTGGGCCGGCCGCGGTCTGCGCGGACACCACGACGATGGCTGAACCGAGGGCCAGGACGTAAAGTCCGACGCTCACGATGAAGACGAGCCGGCGCATATCTACAAGCATAAGTCGGGCGAGGTGCAGTGGGTGCAGTCCCACAACTCATCCCATGGCGTCGGACCCGTTTTTGCGCCGCCGTCATCGGCCTGTGGCAGACTCGTTCGGTTCCGCGCGGCCTGCGCGGAGCTCAGCAGGAGGTTAGAGATGGCGACGACGACTTCCGTCCTTGGACGCCCCTTGTGGTACGAGCTCATGACGACCGACAAGTCCGCGGCCGAGGCGTTCTACAAGCCGGTGGTCGGCTGGACCACCCAGGCGTTTGACGGCGCAGGTATGCCGTACGACATGTGGACGCGGACAGACGGGACCCCGACCGGCGGCGTGATGACGATGCCAGACGACCTGCGGTCGATGAAGGTGCCGCCCTTCTGGGCGATGTACATCGGCGTCGACAAGCTGGAGGTAGGCGTGGCGCGCGTGAAGGAGCTGGGTGGGTCCACGGTGACCGAGATCATCACGGTGCCGAACGTGGGCCGGATGCAGGTGGTCAAGGATCCGCAGGGCGCGAGCTTCTATCTCTACGAGCCGGCCAATCCGCCGCAGAGCGCCGAGGAGTGGGGCCGCCTTGGCGACGCGTCGTGGCTCGAGCTCTATACCACCGACAACGAAGCCGCGATGCGCTTCTACGGCGAGCTCTTCGGATGGAAGCCGACCGAGTCGATGGACATGGGCGCAATGGGCGTCTACCGGATGTTCGGCCGTTCGTCACAGTCGATCGGCGGGATGATGACCAAGACGCCCGACATGGCGCACGTGCCGACGACCTGGATAATCTACTTCCGCGTGCCCGACGTCCAGGCCGCGGCCGAGAAGATCAAGTCGCTCGGCGGGCAGATGGTCATGGGCCCGATGGAGGTGCCTGGCGGCAGCTGGGTGCTGCAAGGGAAGGACCCCCAGGGCGGCCATTTCGCCTTGCATCACATGAAGGCGTAACGCCGCCCCGCGTCCATTGGAGATTGAGAATTGGCGATTGATGATTTATTGATGATTGGTGATTGGGATATTGCGCCATTCGATTGACCGATTGTGGCGATTGAGTGATCGAGTGATTTTCAGAGTCACGATTGGCGATTGGGGCCGGGGAGTCCGCGAGTTTTCCCGCTCAATCCCCAATAAATCCCCAGTCCCCAATCGGCAATCAACTCAACAAATCATCAACCGCCAATCGCCAATCGTCATTGAACGCGACCGAAGCGGACCGCGCTGCGTTCCCGGGCGCGGGCCGCTTCGGTCTCACGATTCTTCGGCGGCGCGTTGGTCTCGAGCGAATCGATGAGCCGACGGGCGACGGCGGACACTTCTTCGATGGCTTGCTCGAACGCGGCCTCATTGGCTTTCGACGGGTGTGTGAACCCGCTCAACTTGCGGACGAACTGCAGCGAGGCGGCGCGGATCTCCTCGTCGGTGGCCGGTGGATCGAAGTTGAAGAGCGTCTTGATGTTGCGGCACATATCGCCATAGTAATTCGCCGGCCCTCAACTTTTCCGGCCGCCGCCTCGTCCAATGCGGTCATGCGCAACCTGCGGCTCGCGTTCCGAACCCTCGTCAGGACGCCGTTCGTCAGCCTGGTGGCCGTCCTCTCGCTGGCTCTCGGCCTCGGTGCGAACTCGGCGATCTTCTCGCTGTTCAACCAGATGCTGCTGCGCCCGCTCCCCGTGCAGGCGCCTGGCGAGCTGGTCAACCTCGGCGCACCCGGTCCCAAGCCCGGCTCGACTTCCTGCAACCAGTCCGGGGATTGCGAGCAGATCTTCAGCTACCCGATGTTCCGGGACCTGGAGCGCGTGCAGACCAGCTTCACCGGCGTGGCCGCGCACCGGACCTTCGGCGCCAACGTAGCGTTCGGCGGTCAGACGGAGTCTGCCCGCGGGACGCTGGTGTCCGGCAGCTACTTTCCGGTCCTGGGCCTCCAGCCCGCGATCGGACGGCTCTTCACACCCGACGACGACAAGACGCCCGGCGGTCACAGCATTGTCGTCTTGAGCCACGACTACTGGCGCCGGCGCTTCCAGGAAGATCCTTCAGTGCTCGGCCAGACGATGATGGTCAACGGTCATGGCCTCACCATCATCGGCGTCGCGCCGCGCCGCTTCGAGGGGACGACGTTGGGCGTGTGGCCGGCCGTTTACGTGCCGATTACCATGCGCGGCGAAATGCAGCCAAACCCGAACGGGCCGACCTTCGAGAACAGGCGCAGCTATTGGGTATACCTTTTCGCGCGGCTCAAGCCGGGAGTGCGCATCGACGGCGCGGCTGCGGCGTTGAACGCCGCCTACAGGGGAATCATCAACGACGTCGAGGCGCCGCTTCAGAAAGGCATGAGCGATCAGACGCTCGCGAGGTTCCGGCAGAAGACGATCGCGCTGACGCCCGGCGAACGCGGGCAGAGCAGCGTGCATGGCCAGGCGCGCGCGCCGCTGCTGATCCTGTTCGCGGTCACCGGCACGGTGCTGCTCATCGCCTGCGCGAACATCGCCAACCTGCTGCTGGCCCGCGGCGCCGGCCGGGCCGCCGAGATGGCGGTACGGCTGTCGATCGGCGCCAGCCGCGGGCAGCTCGTTCGACAGCTGCTCACCGAGTCGGTACTCCTCGCGGCGCTGGGCGCCCTTTTCGGCGTGCTGGTTGCGAAGTGGACGCTGGACACCATCGCTTCCATCGTGCCGCCCGAGGGAGCGGCCCTGGTCGCGTTCAAGCTCGACCCCGCGATGCTCGGCTTCGCGGCGGTGGCCGCGCTCGTCACCGGCATTGCCTTCGGTCTGTTTCCGGCGCTCCACAGCACCAACCCCGAGCTGGCGTTGACGCTCAAGAACCAGGCCGGACAGCCCTCGGGAGCGAAGGCGGCGAAGCGCTTCCGCGCCTCGCTGGCGACGGTGCAGATCGCGATGTCGATGGCGCTGCTCGTGCCGGCGGGGCTCTTTGCCAAGAGCCTGATGAACGTCAGCCGCGTCGACCTCGGCCTGAAGCCGGATCACCTGGTCACCTTCTCACTCAATCCGATTCTGAACGGCTACACAGCTGAGCGCAGCACGGCGCTCTTCGAGCAACTCGAAGAACGGCTTGCGGCGCTGCCCGGCGTGACCAGCGCGGTGTTTTCGGCCATTCCGGTTCTCGCCGGCGACAACTGGAACAACGGCGTCACCGTAGCGGGCTTCGAGGCCGGGCCCGACACCGACACGAGCGCCGCGTTCAACAGCATCGGCCCCGGCTTCTTCAAGACCATGGGGATGCCGCTCGTCCAGGGCCGTGATTTCACGCGCGCCGACGGCAAGGGCGCGCCCAAGGTGGCAATCGTCAACCAGGCTTTCGTCCGGAAGTTCAGCCTCGGCGACCGCGCCATCGGCTCGCGAATGAAAGGCTCGCGCAGTGAGGGGCCGCTCGACGTCGAGATCGTCGCTGTCGTGCAGGATGCGAAGTACAGCGACGTGAAGCGGCCGATCGTCGCGCAGTACTTCACCCCGTACCGCCAGTTCGACCAGATCGGCTTCGGCAACTTCTACCTCCGGACCGCGCTCGATCCCGAGCAGCTGATGACCGCGGTGCCGGCGGCGGTCAAGTCGCTCGATCCCAACCTGCCGATCGACGACCTGAAGACAATGGAAATGCAGGTGCGGGAGAATGTGTTCCTCGATCGGATGATCAGCGTGCTGTCCACGGCGTTCGCCGGGCTGGCGACGCTGCTCGCCGCGGTCGGGCTGTACGGCGTGCTGGCCTATACCGTTGCGCAGCGGACGCGCGAGTTCGGTCTGCGGATGGCGCTCGGCGCCGACGGAGGCCGCGTCCGCGGACTGGTGCTGCGCCAGGTCGGCGTGATGGGACTCATCGGCGGCGCGCTCGGCCTCGCCACGGCTGTCGCGATCGGCCAGACGGCCGGGTCGCTGCTCTTCGAAATCACCGGCTACGACCCGACGGTGCTCGTTCTCTCGACCGCAATCCTTGCGCTGGTCACGCTGGTAGCGGGGTACCTCCCGGCCCTCCGCGCCTCGCGCATCGACCCGATGAAGGCGCTCCGCTACGAGTAAAGAGAGACCACGAAGACACGAAGAGCGCGAAGGACGCACGAAGGCTAATTTGGGAAGGCAGTGTCACGCTGCACCCTGAGACGCACGGGTGACATTGCCCAATGGTTTCTTCGTGCCGTTCTTCGTGTCCTTCGTGCCTTCGTGGTTTCTTTGCCGCGCCGGTATACTGGGGACCTGGTCATACCGGCATGGAAAAAATCATCGTCCACGCGAAGTTTCATACCGGGCACCGCCAGCTCGGTTATCCCGGCGAGTGTCGCTTCGTGCACGGCCATACCTGGCGGGGGACGGTGGCGATCTCGTGCGAGGCGTTTCCGCGCGACGAGCTCGACATGGCGCTCGACTTCGGCCACATCAAGAAGATCATGCGCGACCTCGATCACAAGATCCTGGTGACCGAGTCGGACCGGACCTTCATGAACCCGGAGCTGTTCGAGCCGGAGGGCATCGTGGTCCTCAAAGGAAAGGGACCGAGCGTCGAGAACGTCGCGGTCTACGTCTGGGAGCACGTGATCGAGGAGATCCGGCGCAAGTTCCCGGACCGCGGCATCGACTACCGGGTCGAGGTCACCATCCAGGAAACCGAGAACAACTTCTTCGTCGTGGAGAAAACCGCGCGGGTCTGACCAGCGCGTATAATTCCCCAGTCGTGAAGGATCCGCTCCGCCTGCCCGCCGGTCTCGCCGCCACGCTCGGACCGCTCGAGCTGCGGGTGCTCGACGAGCTCTGGGCCCGCGGTGCGCCGTGCACGGTCCGCGACCTGATCGACGCGTTCGACGCGATCGCCTACACCACGCTGATGACCACGGCCGACCGGCTGTTCCGGAAGGGCCTGCTCGTGCGCGAGCTGGACGGCCGCGCGTTCCGCTACTCCCCGCGGTGGACCCGCGAGGAGCTGGACCGGCAACTCGCGAGTTCGGCGATGGCCAACTGGCTGAGCGACGACCCGCGGGCGTTGAAGCCGCTGATTTCGCTGTTCGTCGAAGAGGTCTCCCGCCGCGACGAGTCGATGCTGGACGAGCTCGAACGGCTCATCCGGCGGAAGAAGGAGAGCGGACGATGACGCTCGGTTACCTCGAGCGGCTGGTCATCCAGGCGTTGTCGGCGCATGCGCTGGCGAGTGCTGTTGCCGCGCTCGCGGTCGGCGTCACCTGGCGCCATGTTGCCGCGACGGCGTCGCCCTCGGTCACGGCGGAACGCATCTTCCTCATGCGGCTGATGCCTTCTCTGCTGGGCGGCCTGACAGCGCTGCTGGTGGCCGTGGCTTACACGCTCTGGGAGACCAGGGTAGAGGTCGAGCGCGCCGGCGTGCTGGGGCTCACCCTGGCGGCTGCGGGACTCGTCCTCGTCGGGACCGCACTCTGGCGGGCGCTCGTTGCGATGTGGCGGACGTGGAGCGTACGGCGCACGCTCGTCCGGTCGTCCGGAACGCGACTGCCGGCCGTGCCGCTGCGAGCCTACGTCGTCGAATCGCGCTTCCCGGTGGTGGCGCTCGTCGGGCTCGTGATGGCCCGCCTCTTCGTCGCCCGCCGGGTGATCGACGCGTGCACGACCGACGAGTTCGACGCCGTCATCGCGCACGAGCAGGCGCACGCGCGTCACCGTGACAACCTCCGCCGCATGGCGATGACCGCGGCTCCGGATCCGCTGGGGCTGCTGCCGGCCGGCCGGCAGATGCAGCAGGCATGGCTGCGCGCCTCGGAGCTCGCCGCCGACGAGTGGGCCGCCGGGCGCACCAACGGGGTGTTGCTGGCCTCGGCGCTCGTCAAGGTGGCGCGATTGGCCACGACACCGCCGGAACCCTTCCCGGCGAGCGCCCTCTATAGCGGCGAGCCGATCACCGAGCGCGTCCACCGGCTCCTCGAACCGGTTCCCGCGGCCGCGCCCCAGCCCTTGCCGCAATGGCTCCGCGCCACCGCCTGTGTCGCTCTCGTGGCCGCTGCCCTCATCGCCTTGCCTGCCATACACGTCGTTGCCGAACGCCTTCTGCAGTGGGGGCCCTGAACAAGGCAGAAGGCAGAAGGCAGAAGGCACAAGGCACAAGGCCAAGGCAGAAGGCAGAAGGCAGCTCAATAGCTTTCACGATGTCAATCGACACGCTATTCCTCGACGCGGGCGGCGTTCTCGTCCACCCGTCGTGGACGCGCGTCAGTGCGGCGCTTGCTGATGCCGGTATCGAGGTGTCGGCGGCCAGGCTGGCTGCCGCCGAGCCGCACGCCATGCGCGTGCTCGACGAGGCCACCGTCGTCGGTGCCACCGACGACCGCAAGCGTGGCTGGATGTACTTCAACCTGATCCTCGAGCAGGTCGGGGTCGAGCTGTCCGACCAGACGGATGTTGCGCTCGGGGTGCTGCGGGACTACCACCGCGAACAGAATCTCTGGGAGCACGTGGAGGCGGATGTCGTTCCGGCCCTCGAGGGGTTACGGGCGCGCGGGCTGCGGATGGTTGTCGTCTCGAACGCCAACGGGCGGCTGCGCCATCTGTTCGAACGGCTGGACCTCGCCCGGTGGTTCGACGCGCTGCTCGATTCGCACGAGTGGGGCGTGGAGAAGCCAGACCCGCGGCTGTTCCAGCACGCGTTGGCGGCGTCCGGCGCCCAGGCCGCGCGCACCGTCCACGTCGGCGACCTCTATCACGTGGACGTTGCCGGGGCTCGCAGCGCCGGGCTCGCGCACGCCGTTCTCTACGACGCCGCGAATCTCTATCCCGATGCCGACTGCCCGCGCATCCACCGCCTCGCGGATCTCACGCCGTGGCTGAACGGGATTGGCGGCCGGGCATGAGAGAAATCCACACCCTGAAGCGCGAGCCCTGACCCGGCGCGGACGTCACCCGCAGCGCCGCCTGGTGGCTGCGCACGATGCCGCGGACCGCGGCCAGCCCCAGACCCCGGCCCGTCTCCTTCGTGGAGAAGAACGGGTCGAACATTCGTGCCATCGTCTCCTCGCTCATGCCCTGGCCGTTGTCCACGACGTCGATGAAGACGTACGGGCCGGGCTCGGCGTCGGCGCCAAACGTCATTCGGGACAGCATCTGGCGGTGCACCGATTCCTGGCCGGTCGCGACCGTGACCAGCCCGTTCTCGTCCACCGCTTCAGTGGCGTTGATGATCAGGTTGAGCACGACCTGGCGAATCTGCGTCGGATCCGCGTCCACCAGCGGCAGCGGGCCGGGACTGTTGTAGACCAGCGTGCAGTGCTTCGAGACGGAGGCGGACAGCACGTCCACCATCTCGCGCACCAGCCCGTCGAGGTCGACCCGCTCGGAGACCACCCGCCCTTCGCCCGCGTAGGCGAGCATCTTCGAGACGAGATCGGCGGCGCGCTGCGATCCGATCACGATCGCCTCGGCGGTGCGGCGCTGCGTCGAATCGGGCGGCGCCTGCATCGCCAGCAGATCGGCGTTGCCGAGGATGCCGGTCAGCAGGTTGTTGAAGTCGTGGGCAACACCGGCGGCAAAAACGGTGAGGCTCTCGGACTTCTGCTGTTCCTGAACGCGGCGCTCGAGCGCATACCGTTCCGCGTCGGCCTGCCGCCGGGCGGTGATGTCGCGGAGGATGACCAGCCAGCCGGTGAAGCGCCGCACCCGGTCGCGGACCGGCGAGACGCGGACCTCGTGATAGCGCGGTCCGGGCTCGGTCTTGATCACCGCCGGCAGTGACGGCGAGCTCGGCAGCTCGGCCGTCGCGTCGTGCCACCACGGCACGACGCGCCCGATTTCACGCCCTACGCAAGCCGGGTTGGCCCCGGTGTAGCGCTCGGCCGCGGCGTTCAGATCGACGATGCGCCGGTCGGCGTCGAGAATCAGGACGCCGTCCTCCATGCTGTCGACGACCAGGTCTCGCGCGATGGGCACGAGGCCGAACAACTTGTGGTGGTAGAGGCCCCAGGTGAAACACAGGCCGGTGGCGGCGAACGCAAGCGGTGTGACGTCGAACCCGCCAACCGTGCGCAGCCGCGTCAGGTAGAGGACATTGCCGCCGAGCGGCAGCAGCGTGCCGAGGACCAGGGCCCAGTACTGCGGACGGTACGGCGGGGGGAACGTGCGGATGCCGACGATGAGCAGCCACGTGCCGACGGCGACCACGGCGTAGGTGTAGGTGAGCTGCACCCAATAGAGCGGGCCTGGCTCGTAGACGAGGCCGACCCCCCACCACGTCTCGACCGGCGTAATCGACCGCCAGATCAAGCCGTGCAGCTCGTTACTGAGCGCGGCGGCGAGCGAGATTGCCGGCAGAATCCAGAGCACGGCCCGGACGTCGCGCCGCGACGCCCACGCGACCCGCGCGTAGCCGCCCGCGAACAACAGCCAGAGCACACCGAGGCTGGCAACGGCCAGGAAGCGGACCTTGGCGATCAGCACGCGCGCCTCGGTGTCCGGCACGAGCGCGTGGAGTCCCGTGGTCAGGCAGTAGTGCGCGACGATCAGCATCAGCCACGCGAACGCAGGGCTGCCAGGCGCGGAACGCCGGCTCCGCGCGACCACCGCCGCCCATATCGACAGGCCGGTCGCGACGAACAGCGCGACCACGTAGGAGGGAAACGCCCAGGACACTCTGTGAAATTCTACGGCCTTCGCGCCACCGTCCATTCAACGAACCCGTCCGGCGCGTCGCCTGGCTCGGATCGGTCCATGTCGGCCCACCGGAGGCGACCGTGAACGCCATACGGCCGGACGATCATTTGATCGGGTTCGACGCTGACTTCGACGAAGCTCTGGAAGAACGGCGCGGTGTTGTAGTCGAACACCGCGGACAGCCATTCGGCCGAGAACGGCCACGCATTGACGCTGCGGGTCCACCACCAGGCGGGACGCTTCCACCACGGCGTGTATCGCTGGATCTTGTCCACGACCACGCGGGACGACGGGTAATAGGCCCACGTTGCGAGCGCCGGCGCCGCCGGCCACGCAAGCGCCGAGCCGAAGCTGAGATACGCGCCGCCGCCGCCGTTGACGAAGTGCTGCAGGGCGTATCCCGTAGGGTCGGGCGGCTCGACGTACCGCTCGAGATCGTGGGTGTCGCCGGCCATGAAGACGTTCACGCCAGCCGCTCGGAGCTGGTCGTACAACGGTTGAAACCCCTCGTAACCGGGGCGCTGATCGTAGCCGCCGGCGTAGAAGGGATGGCCGACAATCGCGATGGTGAGCTTGCCGCGCGCCCGCGCCAGCGCATCGTCCAGCCAGCGCTGCTCTTCGGTGTCGATGCGCTTGACGATGCCGGTGTCGATCGCCAGCAGGGCGAAGCGCTCGGTCTGGATGTCGAAGAACGGCCCGCGCTGGAACCCGGTGGGGACGGCGTATTCCTGCCGCAGCCGGCCGGCTTCCGCGATCAGCTCGTCGATGCGTTCGGCAGTGGTCGTGCTGATGTTGAGATCCGCGTTCACCCGCGCGCTGATCGCGGCGCGAGCCGCGGACGCGGTGAGAAAGGTCGCGTTGAACCCCTCGAGGGCGTCGTACCAATCGTGATTCCCGGGTATGGCGTAGACCGGCTTGGTGACGCCCTTGAAGGGCAGCCAGAACTTGGGCTCGTAGTCCCGCATCGCCCCGGTAGGGTAGACGACGTCCGATGACACGACGATGAACTTCACCTCGTCGCGCGCTGCCACGGCGATCAGCTGATCGCGCAGCACGTGCTGCGAGGCGTCGCCTTCACCCGTATCGCCGATGACGATGAAGGAGAACGGCGCGGCGTCGGAAACGCCGGGCGGCGACACCGAGAAGTCGTTCGCATTGCGGCCGCCCGCGGTTTCCTCGGCGCGGACGGCGCGAATCATCGCCTCGCGCCATTCGTCGGTCCGGGTCTCGGCCCAGGAGTTGTAGATGCCGGCGGCCCAGTTCTCGGTGTCGAAATACCAGCTCATGCCCCAGATCGGGACCGTGGCCGCGACAATCGCCGCGAACGGAAGTCCGAGACGCACGCCCCGGCCGAGCGCAGCGGGTATCGAGAGCCGGGCGACCTGCCACTGCATCTCGGACCGCAGCCGGGACAGCAGGACCGTGCGCACGCCGGAGCGAACAGCCCGTCCGGCCAGTCGCTGGGGCTCTGCCGCCGCCCACCAGCGCCACAGCCGACGCTCGAGGGGGTGGCTGAAGCGCTGCAGGACGAGGTGGACCGGCAGCATCGCGCCCATCGTGAACAGGATCGCGATGACGACGTCACCGAGTACCGCCGCGGCCGGACCGGTGAGCCCGGAAAGCGACCACTCGCCGCCCATCCGGCCGGCGTGAATCGCGAAGAGGGTGACCAGGAACGCCGCCACCCAACCGCGGTCGATCGGGGCGCGGACAGCGGCCTCGACCTCGAGCTGATCGCCGACCGCCCGGGCGTCGGCGAGGTCACCGAGCTGCAGGTCTTCGATCAGCGAATCGCCGGCAGCTTCCGCGGAGATGACGCGGCCAGTGGCGATCCGCCGCGCCGTCTCGAAGAGGCGCAGGGCACCGGCAATGGCCACCGTCCAGGTCACCGCGGCGTTGGCGCGGAGCAGGGCAATCAGCCCGATTGCCGCCATCACGTCCAGCGTCCCGAACATCAGGCGCCGCCGCCGGCGGGCTGGGTCGGGCCGGGCCCACGCGTGGCGAAAGCGGCGGATCCCTTCCCACAGGAACTGCGCGGCGAGAAAGACGATCAGCGCGCTCCCGGTCAGCAGCGGCGAGGACAGGACCAGCACGGCCATGAGCAGCGTGACCGCGCCCTCGCGCCACGCCGACATCCGTTCGGGGACGGTCGGCCGGCGCTGGCCGTGCATCCACTCGAGGACCGCGCCGACGACGAGCAGGAGCCCGACCGAGGTTTCGGGCGTGATTGCCGGCCGGAGGGGCGCGATCGCGGCCATGCCGGCCATCGCGGTGACGAACAGCGCGATGCCGCGCCGCCGCCGCAGCTCTTCCCACTGCAGCATCGCTCGCATCCTACCGCAGAGCTCGTCGGCGCTCGGGCGCGGCTGGTTCGCATTTCGGCGAGAAGAGTGCTAACGTAGAACCGAAGCAAGTCGAGACACCGGAAAAGGGGGGCCCTCATTTCTGGGCCCCCTTTTTTCATTGGGAGCCGCCGGTGTGAGTAGGGAGTAGCGATGGGACGCAAGCTGTTCGTGGGAAATTTGCCGTTTCAAACGACCGAAGATGAATTGCACGATCTGTTCAGCCAGGTCGATGCCGTGGAAACGGTCACCGTGATGCGGGACCAGATGACCGGCCGCGCACGCGGCTTCGCGTTCGTCGAGATGTCCTCGGACGAAGGCGCGCAGAAGGCGATCGATCAACTGAACAACACTCAGTTGGGCGGCCGCACGCTCGCCATCAACGAGGCACGCCCGAAAGCGCCGCGGAGCGGCGGGTTCGGCGAAGGCGGCGGTGAGCGTCGCGGTGGCGGCTACGGCGGCGGAGGCGGCGGTAATCGCCGTCGCGAGCCGCGCTGGTAGAGAAGAAGTGAGAGGTGAGAGGTGAGAGGTGAGAAGCAAGTAGGACGCTGAAGGCCAAGCGCCAGTTCTCATTTCGAACTTCTCACTTCGGGCGGCGAGGCCGCCCGCTGGGAGGGATATGGCCGTACGAGGACCGATGGGCCGTGGCAAGCGCGAACGCGAGCGGGCGCGGGCCGAACGGCAGAAGGAGAAGGCGGCTCGTCGCGAGGAAGCCAAGGTCCGCCGAGCCAACTCGCCCGGACACAGCGGAGGCGAGGACCCGGACATCGCCGGGATCGTGCCCGGCCCGCAGGCCAATCCGTGGGGAGACGAAGAGCCGCCGGACGAAGCGGAAGACGAGCAGCGCGAAAGTTGACAGTTGGGCAGTTTAGAGTGGCCAGTTGAAGTTGTCAGTTGCAGTGACAGTTTTCAGTTAGCGCAGAGCCGAGTCGACCCGATTACCTCGCAAATCGAACTGAAATCTTCAACTGAAACTGAAACTGTGAACTTCAACTGGCAACTCAAATGCCCTGACTATTAACTTTCAATCGTCATCGCGCTCAAAATCGGGCCCGCACCCCCACTACAAACGGCACCGTCCACCTCGCGCTGTTGTCGTTGATCGTCTCGAGCCCAGTTCCTGCGAGTCCGTCGACCGCTGACATCCCCGATACCCACCGCAGTCCCAGCTGTCCGAATACCTCGACCTGATCGGCCACCTGCCACGTCACGCCGGCGTTGCCACCGAGCGTGAAGGCCGCGGTCCGATCGTAGAAGTCGGTCGCCGTTCCGGTGAAGCCAATCGACGGAGCGACGAGCGTGACGTCGGTCTCGTCGATGAAGGCGATGCCCGCCGTGGCCTCTGCGTAAGGCCGTAGCGATGCGTCCTGGCCCTTCGCGTAAATGCGGAATCCGACGTCGAGGCCGAAGCTCTGATAGTCCTGGTACTGACCATAGAGCCGTGAGGTCCCGATGTCGCCCATCGGCGTCAGGTCCGCGTCCAGAGACTGGAAGGTGAAGGTCGCGCGGATCTCCGAGATCTCGTCGACGAAGTAACCGCCGCCGAACTTAAGATGCAGGCCGGTGCCGTAGACGTCTTCATAAGTGTTCTTCAGGATCACCACCGGCTGGTTGTTGATCCGGCCAATGCCGCTCGAGTTGATGTTTCCGCTGATGCTGTTGTCCCACCCGATGCCGAACTCCACGGCCCAGGGGTAGCGGACGTCGCTGGGATCCGTCGTCGAGCCTGGCGCCGTCTGCGCGAATGCCGGCGAGAGCGGGAGCACGGTCACGGCCAGCGCCAGTATTACCCTTCGAAGTGAATTAGTAGGCATAACCGAGCATTATTGCGCATTCCCGCGCAATTGCCGGTTCGGTATAACGAGCTCCGGGGCGTGCCTCCGAGCTATTTGAATATCCGGCCGATGCCGAAATAGGTCCGCCAACGACCGTCGAACCCCGCCGATCCGGCGACGATGACCGGTCCCAGCAGCGTGTCCATCACCACGCCGACGCTGGCGTTGGTCCGCCAGGTGGCATCAGCCCACTGGTCGAACGCGTCGCCGTTCTCGAGCCATCCGCCGGCGTAGACGGGGCCGCCCATGAAATCAGGGAGGCGGCCAATCTGCCGGAGATAGCCACCCGTCGCGATGTAGTAGTGATCGCCGCGGATGTCGCCGGAGCTGTACGCGCCAAGTCGAAACGCCGATCCGAGGCCGAACTGATTGATCGGGAGCGGATTGTTGTCGAACGAGGTGCCGAAGCCGCCGGCGAAGAAGACTCGCGACTTGTCGTCGAGGCTCCAGAACCGGTTGCCGGTCACGTTCAACTGGAGCAGGTCCACGCTGGAACGGCGCGTCGGCAGCGGTGGATCGATCTCCGGACCGTCGAAGATGTACTGAAGGTACACCTTGGACACCGTGCCGCTCGATGGAATCACGGGACTGTCCTGGCTGTCGTACCGCCAGGTGGCTTCGGCCACCGTTTCCTTGCCTTCGAGATTGGGCAGACCCGGATCGCCCACTTCGATGGTCGCGTCGAGGTGCCCGATGTAGGCGCCGACTCGAAGGTCGCTCTCGCGCCCGAGGTTCAACCCCACGTTCGCCCCGAGCTTCGACACCGTCTGGCCGTATCGCGCGACCACCGCGTCGTCCTGGACGAAATCCAGGGAGGACTTGCCAATGCCCGCGTACGGCGCCACGAAGAAGGACGAGCCGAGGAGCGGCTTGTACAGCTCGAAGGCGGCGCCCGGGTCAGATCCGAGAGTGCCATCGACCCGTAATTCGGAACCCGAGCCGACCGTGTCGAACGCGAGGTAGCGGCCGGTCAGGGTGATGCGGAAGTCGCTCGACGTCGTGTTCTCGAGGTTGATCCCGAGCATCAGGAACGGCGGCGCATACGGCTTGGGCCGGCCTCGAATCAGGAGCCCGCGATCCCCGGCCTCGTTGCTGACGATGCGCCAGGTAATGGTCTCGTAGCGATCGAGGCCGGACATCTGGGCGAGCGCGAACTGCAGCGCCTTGACGTCCAGCGGCACGCCGACATGCCGCGCGAGCAGCGCATCGAGACGACGCGCGTCGACTCTCGAGAACCCTTCAGTGCTCACGAAGCTCGGCGTCGGTAGCTCGGTGCGCCGGCGGGACTGGCGCGCCTGCTTCCAGGCGGCGTAGTCGGCCTCGCTCACGGCCAGCGGCAGCAGCTGGTCGCGCATCGCCTCGGCGGCCTTGTAGCCTTCCTCGATCAGCTCGCGGCTTCTCCGCCAGTCGAGCGATCCGAAGGACTTGAGCGGCACGTTGATGATGACGTCGGCCGCATTGATCGAGCTCTTGGTCGAGGCGCGCATCATCGCATCGAGCGTTGCGCCAGCCAGCCCGAGCATCGTGTAGCTGACGCCTTCGGAGTCGCCGAGCTCGCCGACGTTCACCGCTACGACCTTGTCGGCGCCCATCGCCTTGACGACGTTGGCGGGAACGTTGTTCATCGCCCCGCCGTCGACCAGGACGCGTCCGTCCATGTCGACGGGCGGGAAGATCAGCGGCAGCGACATCGTCGCGCGCATCGCCTGCGGGAGCGAGCCGCGGCTCAACACGACCTGGGTCGCGGTGACCAAGTCGACCGCCACGGCCCGGAACGGCGTCGGCAGGTCGTCGAAGTTATCGACGTCGTAATAGGGCCCGGCAATCCGCCCGAGCAGCAGTTCGACCTGCTCGCCGTCGTTGAGCGAGGTCGGAGGCACGATGCCCTTCTTGATCCCGAACTCGAGGCGCGAGGGGTAGGCCCGGTTGTCGTTCTTGCGGCGGATGTTCTTGAACTTGAAATCCGACGACCCGAACATCTCATCCCAGTTGATGTCGCCGAGCATCGTGTCGAGTTCGGCGGCGTCCATGCCGCTGGCGAAGGAACCGCCGATCAGTCCGCCCATGCTCGTGCCGGCGGCCAGGTCGATCGGAATGCGATGCTCCTCGAACCACCGGATGACGCCAACGTGGGCGATGCCGCGAGCGCTGCCGCCGCCAAAGGCCACGCCGACGGCCGGACGCGTGGAGACGTGTGGCGCCGGTTTCTGGGCGGCGAGGCCGGCGTCAGGAATGGCGGCCACGGCGGCAGGCCGCTGCAACGGAGTCGAGCATCCCGCAATGATGAGTTCGAGCGCGGCCACCCATGCGGCCGCGCGCCATTTCATGCACATGAAGTGATGTTACACGGCCGAGGGGCCGCCTAAGGAGTCGTCGGCGGCGCCATCCGTTTCTTGGTGAGCTGCTCGAACGCGTAGGCGAGCTCAATCAGCCGTGGCTCACTGCACGCCGTCCCCGCGAAGCTCACGCCGTAAGGCGCCGGTCTGGGTTCGAAGCCGGCCGGCCAGGTCGCGTTCGGCGGCGCGTTCGGGATGGTCGCGAACGGGACGATCACCGTGGGGTAGCCCGGCTTGGCCGAGATCGCCGCACCGCTCGCGCCGGGAAACAGCAGTGCGTCGAGTTTGTTCGACTTCAGCATCTCGTCGATGCCGTGGGTGCCGCCCAGGTAGATGTCCTTCTTCCGGTCCGCCTCCCACTTCGCCCGATCGCGCTCCAGGTCGACGTCGTCCGACACGTCGAGCTGTGCCTGGCCGTACTTGATCGCGCCCATGTTGGCGTGTGCCTTGTTCCACTCGCGCAACTCGGTGAGCGACTTCACCGGCGCGCGATCGCCGAGCGATTTCAGGTAGGCGTTGAAGTCGCGCTTCATTCCGTACTTGAGGGCCGATGAGCAGTTCGCGTCCTTGCCGTGGACGTCGTTCGGACCGGCGCAGGTACCCCATAGCAGGAAGTTGCTCTTCGGATCCTTGTCCACGATGCTCGGGATGTCGGCTTCGACGATCTCGGCCCCGGCCTGCTTCAACACCGCAATCGCGTCGTCCATCGCCTTGCGCTGCGCCGGGTTCAGTCCGCCGCGAGGCTCCTTCTCACCCGGCAGCGTGAGCGGATCGTAGAAGAACGCCTTCGGGATGCCGATCCGTGCGCCTTTCAGCGCATCGGCCTTGAGGTGGACGGTGTAGTCACGATTCGGCGGCGCCTGACAGGTGGTCGTCGCCGGATCGTTCGAGTCGGGCGACGGGCTCTCGAGCGCGCCGAGCATCGTGGCGGCATCGGCAACGGTCCGCGCCATCGGACCTGCCGTGTCCTGATCGGCGGTGATCGGGATGACGCCGTATCGCGAGATTCGTCCGACGGTCGGCTTGATGCCGGCGAGCATGTTCTGATTCGACGGGCTGAGAATCGAGCCCGACGTCTCGGTGCCCACGTTGCCGGCCCAGAAGCTCGCTGCGGTGCCGGTACCCGAGCTCGAGCCGCCGGTGCCGAGCACCGGCCGGCCATCGTCGAAGCGGGTCGGGCCGCCGCCCGGTCCGCCGGCTGCGGCACCAGGGCCGCCCCGCCGTGCTCCCTGGGCCGCCGGCTGCGGGCCGCGGGGATCGCGGCGCGGATCGTAGGGGTTGAAGCCGTAGCCCTTGAGGCCGTTGTAGTTGCCCGGCATGCCGTTGGCCACCCAGTTGGCGAGCTCGGTCATCATCGTCTTGGCGATGATCACTGCTCCGGCGTCGATCAGGTTCCTGGTCAGCGTCGCGTCGTAGGGCGGGACCAGCCCGTCGAAGGCGAGCGCGCCGCCGGTGGTCGGCATGAAGCTCGTGTTGACGTTGTCCTTGAGCGCGATCGGAATGCCATGGAGGGGCCCGCGAATCTTGCCCTGCGCGCGCTCGCGATCGCGGGCCTCGGCTTCGTCGAGCGCCTTGGGGTTGACCTGGATCACGGCGTTGATGCCGTCCTCGTAGGTGGCGATCCGCAGCAAGTACTGCGTGACGATTTCGCGAGAGGTGGTGCGGCCGTCCTTCATCGCGGCCTGCATGTCGGCAATGGTCGCTTCGACGACGGAGAAGGGCGCCTTGGGCGCCGCTGCCGGCGCCTGCGGCTGGTTGCAAGCGACGGCAAAGCACAAGGCAAAAGTCACAAGGCAGAAGGCACAAAGCAGAAGGCAGAAACGGGCGGCAGCTCGCATGGTGGGCAATCCTAACATCGGCACCTGTTGCACCTGGGGTACAGTCCTCCGGATGGCTCGCACCAATCGCTTCGGACAGCCAATCGGAGAGGCTGTACCGGACTGGACGCCACCGCCGTTCCCGCCGCACACGGCGATGGAGGGGCGCTACTGCAGGCTCGAGCCGTTGATGCCGGCACATGCGGCGATGCTGTGGGACGCATTTGCCGCCGGCGATGGACGAAACTGGACCTACCTGGCGCCGGAACCGTTTGAGCATGTCGAAGACTTCCAGCCGTACGTGACGCAATCCTCGGCCAGCATCGATCCGCAGTTCTACGCGATCGTCGCCGACGGCGTTGCCGTTGGCATCGCGTCGTACCTGCGCATCACCCCGGCCGCCGGGACGATCGAAGTGGGGCACATCCACTTCTCGCCGCGCCTCCAGCGCACGCCGGCCGCAACCGAAGCGATGTACCTGATGATGCGGCGTGCCTTCGAGCTCGGCTACCGGCGCTACGAATGGAAGTGCGACGCCCTCAACGCGCCGTCGCGGCGCGCCGCGCAGCGGTTGGGGTTTTCGTATGAAGGAACATTCAGGCAGGCGCTCGTGACCAAGGGCCGCAACCGCGACACGGCATGGTACGCCTGCATCGATACGGAATGGCCGGCGCTCGGCCGCGCGTTCGGCACGTGGCTCGCGCCGGACAACTTCGACGCGGCGGGGCAGCAGCGCCGGTCGCTCTCCGAGTTGACCGGGCCCATCCTGGTGACGCGCGGATGAGGTGAGTCGACGCCGGCCGGCGGGACGATGGCTCCAACGCTCGGCGGCTGATTTCCGTCCAACCAGACAATGGGAGCCCTGCATCACGCCCTTCGCCGATTCAGCACCCGGCCCACCTTCACGCTCGTGGCCGTGGCCACGCTCGCGCTGGCGATTGGCGCGAACGCAGCGATTTTCAGCCTGGTCCAGGCCGTGCTGCTCCGGCCCCTTGCCTTCGCGGACCCCGGCGCCCTCCTGCAGGTGCGCGGTTTCGATAGCGACGACCAGCAGGAAGGGAACCTGTCGCCGGCCGATTTCCTCGATTTCGCGCGCGAGTCGCGCGTCTTCGCATCCATGGGGGCGCACGGCTTCGTCAACTCGTTCACGATTGCCGGCACGACCGGCGACGCCGAACGCGTCGGCGGAGTGAACGTCACCGACGGGTTCTTTCCGACGCTCGGCGTTCAAGCGGCCCTGGGGCGGCTCTTCACGCTTTCCGACGACCAGCCCGATGCTGCGTCGACGGTGGTGCTCGCCGACGGCTTCTGGCGGCGCCGCTTCGCGGCCGACCCCTCAGCGATCGGGCGGACCCTCCTGGTCAACGCCCGCCCGGCGACCATCATCGGCGTGCTGCCTGCCTCGTTTCGCCACCTGGAGGAGAACCCTGATCGCACAGTGGACGTGTTCATCCCCTACGGTTTCAATCGAGCCAACGCGAATCGAGGCGGTCATTTCATCCGCGGAGTGGGCCGCCTCGGGCCGGGCGCGTCGCTGGCGCAGGCGCGGGCGGAGCTCGACACGATTGCCGCGCGCCTCGAACGCGAATATCCAACCAGCAACCACGGGG
Source organism: Vicinamibacterales bacterium (assembly GCA_035495795.1). Lineage (GTDB taxonomy): Bacteria > Acidobacteriota > Vicinamibacteria > Vicinamibacterales > UBA2999 > VFZN01. Next base: position 10,266 of record DATJFF010000299.1, on the reverse strand, counting down.
AAGGTGTTCGGCTGATACCGCTTCACGAGTCGGTCGTCGGCGCCGCGCGTCGCAGCCTCGTCCTGGTGTCGGCGGGCGTCGGCCTCGTGCTGCTGATCGCCTGCGCCAATCTCGCCAACCTGCTCCTTGCCTCCGGCGCCAGCCGGCAGCGCGAGCTCGCAGTGAGGATGGCGATGGGGGCGACGCGGGCCCGGCTGGTTCGCCAGCTGCTCGGCGAGAGCCTCGTCCTGGGCGTCCTCGGAGCGCTCGCCGGCGTCGCGGTGGCTCTCACCTCGACCCGCGCATTCGGGCTCGCCGGTTCGAGCCTGCCGCGGCTGGCGGACGCGAGTGTCGACCTGAACGTGGTGCTGTTCGCAGTCGTGTGCGGCATCGCCTCGGCGCTCGCCTTTGGGGCGCTGCCGGCGTGGCAGCTGTCGCGCGACGTGCTGTTCGAGGCACTCAAGCAGTCCGGACGCCAGCCGCACGGCGTCGTCCGACGTGGTGCGCGCCAGGCGTTCGTGGCGACGCAGGTGGCGCTCGCGGTCGTGCTGCTGGTCGGCGCGGCGCTCCTCGCCCGCAGTCTATGGGCGCTCGAAGGCGTACCAACCGGTTTCGCGCCGGCACAGGTGCTGGCGATGGATGTGTCGTTGCCGGTCGCGACCTTCGCCGAAGGGGAACAGATTCCGTTCTACGAGCGGCTGCACGAGCGGGTTGCGACGCTCCCGGGCGTCGTCGCCGTCGGCGCGACCAATATCCTGCCGCTCAGCGGCAACTACGACAGCCGTGGCATCCAGATCGAAGATCATCCGAAGCCCGACGGCCAGGGCGAGGCGCCGCAGGCGCGATCGGTGACTCCGGGATATTTCGCGGCGATGGGCATTCCGCTCTTGCGCGGCCGGCTGTTCGACGGCAGGGACACCGAGGGTGAACCGCGCGTAGTCGTGATCAGCGATGCGATGGCGCGCCGCTACTGGCCAGGTCAGGATCCCATCGGCCGGCGAATCACGTTCAACAGCGGCATCCCTCCCGAGCAGCAGCAGGTGGTCGGCGGCGCCGGCTCGCGCGAGGTTGTCGGGATCGTGGGCGACGTGCGGCACCTCGAGCTGGATGAAAGCGAAGTGCCCACGTTCTACACGCCGCACGCCCAGCAGCCCTCGTATCACACCATGACGCTCGTGGTCCGTAGCGCACAGCCTGCTGCAACCCTGTCCGGAGCGGTGCGAGCGTCGCTGCGCGAGATGGACGCCTCCGTCCCGCTCTACCAGGTGCGGACGCTCGAACAGGTGCTCTCCCGCGCCGTTGCCACACCGCGGCTTCGAGCAGCACTTATCGGGCTGTTCGGGCTGCTGTCGGCACTCCTCGCGGGCCTCGGCGTGTTCGGCGTGATCAGCTATCTCGTGAGCGAGAGGACCCACGAGTTCGGGGTCCGCATGTCGCTCGGCGCGACCGGCGCCGACGTCGGCCGGCTGGTCATGGCCGAAGCCCTGCGTCCCGTGGTCACCGGACTGCTGCTCGGCGTATTAAGCGCCGCTGCGTTGGGGCGCCTGCTGCGCGCGTTCCTCTACGGCGTGTCAGCGTCGGATCCCGTGTCCTACGTTGTTGCCGCAGCGATCCTGCTCGCCGCTGCCTGTGCCGCCGCGGTGATCCCGGCCAGGCGGGCGGTCCGCGTAGATCCGATGACGGCGCTGACCGCCGAATAGATACGAGGGGAGCGCTCGATCCACAGTTCGAGAATGCGTCCCCCAGGCTTTCGCCCCCGGGTTTCACCCCCGGGGGTGAACCAGCGGTGCACCTGCGGCGTCTAGCAGGTTGTGCACGAACACGTGGAGCGCCTGCCGGGAGCGTCGATAGCGGTGGACGAGGCACTGCTCCGCGAGTTCGAGGCCTGCCTGACGGACACCGCGACCCTCGCGTTCCGTGTGGCCTACAGTGTCCTTCGGCAGCGTGAGGACGCGGAAGACGTGGCCCAGGACGCGTTCGTCCGGGCCTACGCGCGGTTTGCCCAGCTTCGCGACCGCGGCAGATTCCGGGCCTGGCTCGTCCGCCTGACCTTCCGCCTGGCGCTCGACCGCCAGCGCGCCGTCCGGCGCCGAGGCAATCTCGAGCGCGCGGCCGGGGAGCCGCCTGCCCCTGGTCCGTCCGCGAGCAACGTGGACCCCGTGCAACTCAGCCGATTGTGGGACGCGATTGACGCGCTGCCGCACAAGCTGCGCTGGCCGATCGTCCTCTCGGCCATTCACGGCCACGACGTGAAAGAGGTGGCAGCGCTGCTCGGCGTACCAGAGGGCACCGTGAAGTCGCGGCTGTTCCTTGCCAGACGCCGCCTCAAGGAGCAGCTCCGATGACCTCCGCACCCCACCCAATGCGCGACGATGAGCTCGATCGGTTGCTCGAGGCGGCATTGTCGGTGTCGCCCTCACCGACGTTCCGGGCCAGGGTCGCGGCGCGCGTGGCCGAAGAGCCTCTGCCGGGCAGGGGACGCAACCCGCTGATCTGGCCGGCGATGGCCGCTGCGACGGCGTTCGCGATCGTACTCATTGTCGTCACGGGCCCGCCCGGCGATGAGGCGCCTCGAGCACCGCAGCCGCCAGTTGCCGGCACGGCCTCGTGGATCGTGTCAGCACCTGCGGCATCGATCGAGCGTCGAGCGCCGGCCCAGCAACGATCGGCGGATTCGCTCGCGCCGCGCCGTGTCACAGCCCGGTTCGATCACCGTGAGCAGGAGGCGTTCGCGTGGCTGGTCACGCGTGCGAAGGCCGGTGACCTTGCGCCGTGGGAGATTGAAATCGAAGCCGTCGAGCTCGAGCCTGTCGTGTCCCCGCTCGCCATTCCTCCCCTCGAGGTAATGCCGATCGGGCTCACCGGCGATTCCGGAGGAGACCCGCAGCCATGATGCTCACCACACGCGCCGCGAGCCTGCCGTTGGCCGTGGTCCTTGCCCTGACGCTGCCTGTCCACGCGCAGGTTCCGGCGGCCCCGCAGGTGCCGGCAACTCCAGCCACGCTCCCAACGCCGCCTGTGCCTCCCGCGACGATCCAACCGCCGGCGCCGCCGCGGCCGGCGCAGGAACGCGGCCCGCGGACCTCTCTCGACGTGCAGGTCGTCATCGTTCGCACGCAAGGCGACAAGGCGATCTCACGCCTGCCGTACTCGCTCGAAGTCACAACCGGGATGCCCGAATCGCAGTTGAACATCGGTACCGAGGTGCCGGTTCCGACGTTCACCCCCGCTCGCCCGGCCGCGGCAAAACCCCAGGCTGGCGGGCAGCCAGGTGCAGGAGCCGGCCAACCGCAACCAGCCGCGCCAGCCGATCCGCCAATCGGACTTCCGCAGCCGATCCAGCCGGTTTCATACAGATCCGTCGGCACGGTGATCAGCTGCCGCGCCTCGAACGGGGAGAGCGGCCAGTACGAGATCGTGCTGTCGGTAGACGACAACGCGGTGCTGCCTCGCGATGCGGCCACTTCGAACAGCGGGCCGGACCTGCCGGTGTTCCGAGCCTTCCGGGCCCGCAACACCATCGTGCTGCGGGACGGTCAGACCCGCACGTTCACGGCGGCCGCCGACAGGGTCAGCGGCGAAATGGTTCGTGTCGAGGTCACGCTGCACGTCCTGAAGAATTGAGGTCGCTCGATCACGCATTGGACGAGCGAAGGCGCTCGATCCGCGCGACGAAGTCGCGAGGGAGCGGTGCCTCCACTTGAATCGGACTCCTGGTCAGCGGGTGAGGAAAGCCCAGTTTCCACGCGTGGAGGAACGGACGATCGGTGGGCTTCGCGCTGGCGGGGGTGCGCGCGTAAACGCGATCGTCGAGCACGGGATGTCCGATCGACGAGAGATGGACCCGAATCTGGTGCTGCCGGCCCGTCTCGAGCTGGAGCTCCACGAGCGCGGCCTCCCGGCCGAATCGTTCCGCCACTCGATAATGCGTGCGGGCGGGCAGCGCGCCGGGCTTCCCATCGGCCACGTCGCGGCGGCCGTCGAGATACTCGCCCGAAATCGGGCGATCGATGGTGCCCTCCGCCGGATCGGGCACACCTTCCACGAGCGCAAGGTAGATCCGCTCGAAATGGTGAGCCTTGAAGAGAAGACGTCCCGCGGCGTGTACCTCGCGGCTGAGCGCGATCGCGAGCGCCCCCGACGTGCCGCGATCGAGCCGGTGCAGGAGTCCGGCGTAGGCTCGCCGCCCCTGCTTGTGCTGCGCGTAGGCGCGCGCGCGTCGAAGCACCGAGTCCTCGTGCTCCGCGCGTCCGGGCGCCGACGGCATCGTCAGCAGGCCGGCTGGCTTGTCAATCACAATCAGGTCGCGTTCGGTGTGAAGCAGGACGAGCCGTTCGCGCGTCCTGCCGCTCACGACTGGAGGCGCTGGCGCACCGCCTTGAGGGTTTCGATCACCCGCGCCGCGTTGCGCGGCCCCATCCGCACCAGGTGCTTCTGTGCCGGCGTCAGCGCTTCGAGCGCCGGGTCGGCGAAAGCCCACGTGGCGCCCTTGCCTTCGACGACGGTAATCGGACCGTTCGGAACAGGCGTGCTGATCAGCACGTCGAGCGCCTGTTGCACGGCCACGTCCACGCTCGTTTCCGCTTTGCCAAGATTGCCGTAGGCTTCGTTCAGCCGCGGCTGAATGGTCCGATATGCGGTCGCGACGGCCGCCGGATCCACCGAGGAGAGAGCCGTGGCAAGCCCGTCGTAGCGCGCGTAACTCGACTCGTCGATTCGCCGCGTTCGTCCGGCCCGCGTGGTCGCGAGCGTGCCTTCTGGTGCCAGGACCCGCAGCTCGCCGGCCGGCGAGGCGCCGCGCGAGACGCGGTCGATCGTCAACGCCATCTGCTGGATGAGGTTGTCGGTCGCGAGCCACGCCGCCAGTTCAGGCCGCGTCGAGAGCCCGCGGAGCAGGGTTCGCAGATACGGATCCATCTGGTCGAGCGGGGGAAGGGCCGGCGCCGACGCCAGCGGGACGTCAGTGCCTGCCACGGCGCGGGAGGCATCAGGCGATGGCGTTGGACGCTGCAGCGTCCACCAGCGGACGAACGCGCCGCCGCCGATGGCGAGCGCGACGGCCGCCGCGATGAGCCAGGGATTCCAGGCCCGGATGGCGCGCTCGGGCGGAGCAGGAGGAGGTGTCACGCCGTCACGATCGAGGTCCAGGTCGTCGACCGGCATGGCTCCAGCCTACACCTCGGCGGCTGCTGGCCGCATGCGGTCGAGTTGCTTTTGTATCTAGCTGTTGCATAACGGAGACATCCGTTGACACATCTGTGACACCGCACTACATTCGCCTGCAATCCTAATCGGGCATCACCGCCTTGTTGCTTGTGAAGCGTTTGGCTAACCAACAGGAGGCGCGAATGTCAGCAGCTATTAGGCACGTACCGAGATCGGCGTGGCTTGCCGGGGCGTTGCTCCTGCTGGCCGCTCATGCGGCGCTGGCGCAGAGTGTATTCACCGGCTCCGTGCGCGACACCAGTGGGGCGATGCTCCCGGGGGTGACGGTCGAGGCGAGCAGCCCGGTGCTCATCGAAGGGACCAAGAGCGCCGTTACCGACGCGAATGGTTCTTATCGCATCGTCGACTTGCGACCGGGCACTTACACGCTGGTCTTCAGCCTTACCGGCTTCAAGTCGGCACGCTTCGAGGGCGTGGAGCTGCGCACGGACTTCACCGCCACCTTCAACGCCAACATGGAAGTCGGGGCCCTGGAGGAATCGATCACCGTCACCGGCGCGTCGCCGGTCGTCGACGTCTCGAGCAACTCGAAGATCGAGGTGCTCACCCGCGAGGTGCTCGACCAGGTGCCGACCGGGCGCAACATCCAGGCCTACGCGCAGTTGGTGAGCGGTGTCTCGCTCAACGTGCCCGACGTCGGCGGCTCGCGCGGCATGCAGCAGACCTACATGTCCACCCGCGGCCTCACCTCGGCCAACAACATCGTCACGGTGGACGGCTTGATGGTGAACGGCCTGGACGGCGACGGCGCCGTCCAGCAGTACTTCAACCAGGCGATGGTCCAGGAGATGTCGTACCAGACCAGCGGCGCCGGTGCCGATGTCTCGCCCGGCGGCGTGCGGATGGCGATTGTCGCCAGGGACGGCGGCAACCAGTTCAACGGCTCGTTCTTCGCCGGCTGGACGCAGAAGTCGTTTGTGGCCAATAACCTGGACGACGACCTGCGCGCGCGCGGGCTGGGCAACGCCGGGGGTGTGGATCGCATCTACGACTTCAACGTCGGCGTCGGCGGCCCGATCAAGCGCGACAAGGTCTGGTTCTTCGCCTCGGCCCGGGCGTGGTCGGTGGATGCCCCGATTGGCAATACGTTCATCACGCCGGACAACCTGTCCTACAACGCGGGCTATCAGGCCTGCCGGACCGGCGCGATCGGGTGCGAGCAGGGGATCGACGATCAGAGCATCGAGAGCGCGCTGGCCCGCGTCACCTGGCAGGTCAGCTCGAAGCACAAGTTCTCAGTCTATTACGACGAGATCAACAAGTACCGCGGCCACGGCATGAACGCCGGCGACGACCCGAACACCGCGTCGCAGATCTGGACCTCGCCGCGCTACAACTCCGCCGCTGCCAAGTACACCGGTACACCCAGCAGCAGCCTGTTGGTGGAGGGCGGCTACTCGTTCAACTTCGAGGAGTACGTCATCACCAACCAGCCGGGCGTGAACAAGACGCCGTTCTCCCCGGAGTGGTACGCGGGCGCGAGCCGTCGAGACGCGAACCTTACGACGCTCTACAGCGGCCTCGCCAATTGGGGTGGCCGCTATCCGGATCGCTTCGCCACGGCGTTCTCGCTGTCCTATGTAACCGGCGCCCACAACCTCAAGGTCGGCTTCCAGGACAACTGGGGTCCCTACATCAACACCCGCGAGACCAACGCCGACCTGCAGCAGGTCTACCTCTCCGGCGTGCCCAACCAGGTGGCGATCTACAACACTCCGATTCGCCAGAAGGACAGCCTGCTTGCCGACATCGGCCTCTACGCGCAGGACACCTGGACGATGAATCGGTTGACCGTGAACGCCGGGCTGCGCTGGGAGTACCTGAAGCAGGAAGTCTCGGCGACGACCTCCGGCCAGGGCCGGTTCGTGCCGGAGCGCAGCTTCGACGCCGTCCCGATGCCGACGTGGAAGGACATCGCGCCCAGGGTTGGCGTTGTCTACGACCTGTTTGGAAATGCCAAGACAGCGGTCAAGTTCAGCGTCAACCGCTACAACGAATCGCGGACGACGATGTTCGCGAACCGTTACAACCCGCTCGCGCTGACCAGCGCCACCTTGAGCTGGACCGATCTCAACACCAACGACATCGCTGAGGGGCCGGTCGGCTGCACCTACCTGACCGCCGGCTGCGAGATCAACTACGCCCAGATGCCGCGCAACTTCGGCGTGCGCTCGCTGAACACCGTCGATCCGGATTTCCAGCGCACTTACAACTGGGAGACTACTGCCGGCGTGCAGCACGAGTTGTTCCCGCGCGTATCGGTATCGGCCACCTGGTATCGCCGCGAGTTCCACGACCTCCGTGTCACCGACAACCTGGCGCGCACGATGGACGACTACTTCCCGATCAGCGTGGTCAGCCCGCTCGACGGGTCCGTATTCAACATCTACAGCATCAATCCCGCGCTTCGAACCCTCGTCGACAACTTCGACACCAACGCCACCGGGGGCTTCGAGCAGGTCTACAACGGCTTCGATGTCACATTCAACGCCCGGCTGCCCCGCGGCGGGACCGCGTTTGGCGGATTCACCACCGAGCGGACCACCCGCGTGGTCTGCGGCGAGCCCGACGATCCGAACATGCTCCGATTCTGCGACGATGCCGACAACGACATCCCGTGGCGTCCGCAAATGAAGATTTCCGGGACCTACCCGCTCGTGTGGGGCATCCAGATCAGTGGTGCCTTCCAAAGCCTGGCGGGCCGCGCGCTCGGGGGGTATCCGACGGCCGCGCCGGTTTTCGTCAACAAGATCCAGGGCCCCGGCTACGGCGATGTCGGCAGCCCGGCGGGCACTTCGTGGCTGATTACTCCGACTACACGGTACGCAGCCAGCTGCACGGGTCCTTGCCGGCCTGGTGAGCTCGTCGCGCCGAACCTCTCCGAGGCGCAGCTGATCGTGCCGCTGGTCGCGCCCGGCACCGAGTTCCTGCCGCGGCTCAACCAGTTCGACTTGTCCTTTGCCAAGTGGTTCGGTATCGGCGGCTCGCGCCGCGTGCAGGGGCAGCTCGACATCTTCAACGTCTTCAATGCCAACCCCGTGCTCGGTGTGCAGTCGGTCAACTTCGGCACCGCGTCGTACAACCAGCCGAACGCGATCCTGAACGGCAGGACATTCCGCGTCGGCGCTCAGCTCCGCTGGTAACGCCAGCGGCCAGGTTCACGCCCGGTTCGTGAGGCCTGCCCTGCACGAGCCGGATTCGACCCGGAGGATCGCGCGCCTCGATCCTCCGGGTCTTTTGTCAGATGAATAAAGATCGTCACTTGTCATCTGGAGACCTGGTGAGCTGGTGATCTGGAGATCTGATTTTGTGATCTGGTGAACTGACGATCTATCTCTTGATCTTCGCGAACCACTCCCGGCCCTTTTACGTCACCAGATAGATCGGCAGATTGACACCTCACCAGATAGATCATCAGATCGCGAGATAGATCACCAGATCACACGCTCGAAAGATTGATCACGAGCTCACCACATCGCCAGATCACCAGATTCTCGTTACTTGACACCTTTGGCTGTGACTAAGTTTCGTTTTGCGTCGGCGAAGTTGGGATCTATGGCCAGCGCCTGCTCGAACAGAGGAATCGCGTCGCGAATCTGGCCTTGCGACGCGAGCGCGATGCCGAGGTTGTTGAGGGTGCGCGGATCGCGAGGGCGGGAGGCGAGCGAAGCGCGAAACCGGGCGGCGGCCTCGGCGTGGGCGCTGATCTCCAGCAGCAGGCTGCCCAGGTCGTAGTTGGCGTCGGCGTCGGCCGGGGCAAGGGCGACGGCCCGTTCGAGCGCCTCCCGCGCCTCGGCTGATCGCCCGGTGGCCGCCAGTGCGTTACCGAGATTGCGGTAGGCGAGCACGGAAGCCGGCTCCAGCGCGATGGCCTTGCGGAATTCGACGATCGCCGGCTCCATTTGACCTTTCTCGGCCAGCGCTGTCCCGAGATTGTTGTGGTTGGCCGCCGACGCGGGCTCGCCAGCGACCGACGTCGCCAGGTGCGCCGCGGCTTCGTCGGCGCGGTTCTGCGACAAAAGCGCGTTGGCCAGGTTGTAGTGCAGGTCGGGGTAGTCGCCGTCGAGCCGCAGTCCCCGCTGGTAGGCGGCGATAGCGGCATCGACGTCACCCTTCGCCCGCAGGGTCACCCCGAGGTTGTTGTAGGCCGGCGCGTAATCGGGCTGCAGCGCCACTGCTTTCTCGTAGCGGCTGACTGCCTCGTCGAGGCGCCCTGCCTCGTAGAGCGCGGTGCCGAGGTTCGTCTCGGTGATTGCGCGCATCCGCGTGGACGACAGCAGCGGCCAGTTGGTTGCGATCGCCGCCACGATGACGGCGGCGCCAATCGATGCGCGCCGGGCAGGCGATGCCAGCCGCAAGAGCCCCGGCAGCGAGACGACGCCGACGGCGGCAAAGAGAAGTAGAAACGGGACCAGCGGGAATCGGTAGCGCGCGAAGACGAAGAACAGCACCACGCTCGCCGCGTAGACGCTGAAGAAGGCCAGTACTGGCCACAGCCGCCGCCGATCCGGCCACATTGCAATCAGGCCGACGAGCGCCAGCGGCACCAGGATCCCGAAGTGCCCGACGACGGCGAGCGCGCGAAGCAGGGGTGAGACGTCCTCGTAGCTCTCCTGGCTTTCCGTGTCGAGCATCTCGCTCGCGTTCCACAGCAGCGCGACTTTCCTGCCCATCAGAACGGTCCAGCGACCGGGCGCGCTGGTGATGAAACCCAGCGCGCGGTCGCGCCAGTACGCCGAGACTTCGCCAGGCGACACGGGGTGCCCGAGCGCCCGCTCGGCCAGCTCGGTCGCGTCCTGCCGCTCGAACTCCGGCGCCCCACGCCCCGCCCGCAGCGACATGTAGGTACCGTCGGCTCCGGGGTTGTTCCCGATGAAGAAGTTGGGACCGAACTGCGACGTGGTCAGGTAGACCGCGCCATCGACGGCGTAATTGCGTGCAACGACCGGCAGCAGGACGAGCGCCAGCCCGGCGAGCAATGCCACGGGGAGAACACGAAGAACACGAAGAACGGTTTTTCCTTCGTGATCTTCGTGCCCTTCGTGTCCTTCGTGTTTTCCG
>DATJFF010000298.1:0-6166 GCA_035495795.1 Vicinamibacterales bacterium | reverse complement strand
CTCGGGACTGCCCTCGGCGGGCTTCGGCGCGCTGCTCACGCTGCTGATCTTCAAGTCCGATCTCAGCCTGTACGCGTTCGTCGGGGTGATCATGCTCGTCGGCCTGGTGAAGAAGAACGGCATCATGATGGTGGACTTCGCGGCGGTGGCCGAGCGCGAGGAGGGCAAGACGCCGCTCGAGGCGATCCATCAAGCCTGCATGGTGCGCTTCCGGCCGATCATGATGACGACCATGTGCGCGCTGGCCGGGACGCTGCCGATCGCGGTCGGCTGGGGCGCCGGCGCCGAGTCGCGACGTCCGCTTGGACTCGCGGTGGTCGGCGGCTTGCTCGTGTCTCAACTGCTGACGCTCTACATCACGCCGGTCTACTACGTTTACATCGAGAACGCGCGCCTGCGGGTCATGCGGCGGCGCGCGAAAGAGTCGGTGGATCTGCCCGTCTCCACGTCGGCGCCACTGCCGTCGCTGGCCGACCCGCCGCGGGCGATGCATCGATCGGCCGAAGGCAGAGGGCGCTAGCTTAGCAGGCTGCTGAAAGGGCCAGCCTGCAAGGCACAAGGCAAAAGGCCCAAGGCACAACGCACAACGCGCTCAAATTGCCCCGGAGAATCGGGTTTTCTCCCTTCTGCCTTCTGCCTTCTGCCTTCCGCCTTTCACTTCGGATGGCCCATCTCGGGTACCACGCGCCCGAGGAACCCCTCGAGCGGCTGCTGATCGCCCATCCGCATGTTGTCCATGAGGTTGATCTTGCGGGTCTGTTCCAGTGCCTGCGTCACCGGCTCCTTCCGCTCACGAATCAGGTACGCCGCCCAGAGGTGGCTCGCCCGCCACGCGATGGTGCAGTGCAGAAGGACTTTGCCGTCAGCCGAGTCCATCGCGGCAGCAAACGCGTCGAGCTCCTTCGGCCCGTAGGGGTTCTCCTTCGTGCCGCGCATCGGAATGTGGACGTAACGGATCCCGAGCTCCCTGGCGAGCGCGGCCTCGTCGAAACCGACCTTCTTCATCTCCTCCGGCATCCGCAGGTTCACGACCGTCGTCACGCCCTTCGCGCGCAGGTCGCGGAGCGCCTTCTCGGTCGGCTGCCCGCCGATGAACATGTCGTCGCCGACACTGGCGAACTTCGCCTGGAACAGCCCTTCGTTGTCGAGGACCACCGGGTCCGGCACAGGGCCGGTCTTTCCCTTGCCCACCACGCTCTGAGCGCTGAGCGAAACCATCCCGAACGCCATCAACGCGAGGACGACGAAAGCAGCGGACCGTGAGGCACAGCTCATGCGGCTTCTCCTGAATGCGAGCAATATATCAAGCCACGTTTAGCTGTTGCGGTCGGCCGTCCCTCCTCATTAGCATCCCCATCCAGGAGAAACACACCATGGTTCGCGGAAGGATTTCGCGCCGGCGATTGCTGCAGTCACTCTCGATCGCCGCCGTCGCCCTGCCAGGCGCGTCGTTTGCCCAACAAGCCGGGAGCGGGCGTCCCCCGGCGCCGCGCGACACGACGCCACTCGTCCCACCGTTCGAGGCCACCGGCTGGAGCACGGTCTGGCTCGACCACCTGTCGTATCGCTGCGTCGATTACCGCAAGGCGGCCTCCTTCTACGCGACGCTCATGGGCTGGAAGGTTCGCAGCGACGATGGCACGCAGGCCGTGCTCGACATCGGCGATAACTCCGGCGGGATCATCATCCGCGGCGGATTGACGGCTCCGCCGCCCGCAGCCATCACAGACGCCGGGCTCGGTGTCAATCGGCCGCCGGTGCAGGCGGTATTCGACGGCTTCGCGTGGGGCATCACGCCGTGGGACAGCGGCAAAGTGAAGGCGGAGCTCGAGAAGCGCGGGCTGCACCCGGTGGCCGATCACGCCGGTCCCGACTACCAGAGCTTCCGCGTCAAGGATCCCGACGGGTTCGACGTCGCGGTTACCAACGGCACCAAGGCGCTTCGGCGCAAGACGCCGGCAACCGCGAAGCTGCCGGCCCCGGCCCCGTTCGCGCCGACCGGCTGGAACACGCTCTATCTCGATCACATCTCGTTCGAGGTGCCCGATTTCCGCCGCAGCGCGGCGTTCTATCAGGCGCTGCTGGGATGGACGATGCGTCCGGGCAACGGATCACAAATGTCGGTGCAGATTGGCGATATCGCCGGCGCGATTATCCGCGGCAATGCGGCGGCGCGGGCGGCTGCGACATCCGGCACCGCGGCGCCGGCGGCGGCGCCAGGCGAGGTAACCGCCGCGATCGGGCACATCAGCTTCGGCATCGAGAACTGGAACACCGAGAACGTGCGCGCCGAGTTGATCAAGCGGGACGTGGTTTACGTCAACAAGGAAGGCAAGCGCGAGCCGCGGCCCGACATGACCGGGACGCTCGAGAGCTTCCACGTCCCCGACGCGATGGGCTGGGATCTGCAGATCGGCAACAAGATCTCGGCGCGCTGACCCGCTCGCAATCACGAGAATCGGGGTCGGCGGCAGATGCTACCCCGGTTCACCCCCGCCACTTCCCGCGCGTAGGCGACCGGAGCATCCGCTTGGAGGGAGCGGATTCCCTGCGGCTGCAGCCCTGTGCCGAACTTATCGACTGCCAATACGTATATTGACGATAGTCGATAAATAATTTATCGACAATCGATATTCAGAAGGTTGTCTGTATGCCCGGACCAGCCTCGCCATCTGCCGCGCTGCCAATCGCTCACCTCTCCCTGCGAGTCCTCGTCGTCGTGAACTGGCTGTACGGCGCTGCCCTCATCGCGCTGCTGATCGTCATGCCTCACGAGCAATGGATCATGTCCGCGTTCAAGATCGCTCCCTCACCTGACGCGGCCCGGCTGATCATGGGCATGCGCGTCATCGCAGTGGCCGGCCTCGCCGCGGTTCCCCTGAACTACACCGTCCTCACACGGCTCCTCGCCATCGTCGGGACCGTTCGGAACGGCGACCCGTTCGTCGCCGCCAATGCGCAGCGCCTGCAGGCGATCGCCTGGGTGCTGCTCGCGCTCCAACTGCTCAGCATCTTCATCGGCGCGGTCGCGAGATCCGTCTCGACGCCAGCGCATCCGGTTCATCTCGATGCAGGCTTCTCAATCAGCGGCTGGCTTGCGGTTCTCCTGACGTTCCTGCTGGCCCGCGTCTTCGCGGCAGGCACGCTGATGCGCGACGACCTCGAAGGGACGGTGTGAGTTGCCGATCGCCGTCAAACTCGACGACCTCCTCCACGATCGGCGGATGACGCTGACCGAGCTCGCCGACCGGGTCGGAATGACGCTCGCCAACCTCTCGATCCTCAAGACCGGCAAGGCGCGGGCCATCCGCTTCTCGACGCTCGATGCGATCTGCGAGGCTCTCGCGTGTCAACCCGGCGACATCCTCCGCTTCGAGCCGGAGCAGGCAGCGCGCGAGCCACCGGCAGCGACCGGCAAACGAAGCGCAAGCCGATGAATTCGTGTCACGGCGGTCTTCACCGCCATTCTGGTGGCGCGCGGACTGTGTCGCCCTACCAGCCGAGGCTGACTCGCCGGAGGATGCGTGCTTCGAACACCTGGCCGAGGGGAAACTGGGCGCCGGTGCGATAGGCGTAGGACAGCTGGAGCCGTGTCGCCGGGACGACCGGCATATCCGTGGTCAGGCGCAGGGCACGCAACAGCTGGCCGTCCCGGCTGGTGATCCCGAGCTCTGTTTCGCCGGTCAGCGCCGTATTGTCGACCAGCGCCACGCGGCCGCTGACTTTCGAGTTCACGCCGGCGTCCGTCGGAGAGGATCCGGCCGTGAGCGCGGCGCGCAGATCCGGGCAACCCGCGCATCGGGTCGCCATCGACGGGAGATCGACCTCGACCCGGGTCGAGCCCTGTCCGATTCCCTCCGGCGCCGAGTCCGACATCCGCTGATGCACGTAGCGCACGGCCATTTTGCCGGGCCCGCGCTGCCGCCATTCGAGCGAGGTCACGTCCGACTCCCGCGACGCTGTCGCCTCGCGCTGCCGGAAGGCCGCCACCTGCCCGCTCCGGAGCCCGTCGTAGGCGAGGCGGAGCGATCCCAGCGTCGTGTCGTCGGCATTGGGATCGGCCGACGGGCGCGACAAACTCGTGAGCGCGGCCAGCGTGAGACCCGGAAACGGCTGAACCTGTGCCTGCGCGGCTTCGCGGTCGCGCGACGAGACCAGCGCCGTGCCCGCGCCGGCCGGAGCTGGCGCGCCGCGGAGCACGCTCGTCTCGATCCCGGCCCGAGGCCACTGGCCGACAAGACGCGCAGATGCCAGCGGCGCCCAGGCGGCATCGGCGCTCCCGGCCATTCCAAGGTCAGTCAGCACGGTCACGTTGTCGACAACCTTTGCCCGGATCGCGGTTCCAACGCTCGTCGGCGCACCGGGCGAACCGCTGGGCATTACTGCCTGGGGCGTGACCGACAGGCGGGTGGTCGGGTTGAAGCTCACGGCAGCCGCGGCCAGCGCCGGTGAGCCTGGCGCCCGCGTAGCCGACGCTGCGACGGCCGTCTGCCCAAACGAGACGCTCAATGGCGCGGTGCCGGTGGTCGTGAACGTCAGTCCGCGCACCGGCGAGGCCAGCGCCGGTCCTGCAAACGGTGCGGAGCGGAAGATGGCCGGAAGGGGCTGGTCGCCGACCCGCGACGATACTGACAGCGTCGCGAGCTCGAGGTCCGGCAGTTCCAGCACAAGATTTCTCACCCGGGGCCCGCTGCCGTCGTCGGTCACGGAGAGGGACGGCAGCGCAAGGCCGCGATCGGTTGCCGGCCTGGGCTTGAGGGCATCGATGCTAATCCGTGACATCGTGACACCCGAGCCGAGCGAGGCCACGGTCGTGGACATGTTGGCCTCCTGCGCGGCGGCCACGACGGGCGTCGTCAGCAGGCCAACGGTCAACGCCGCGGCGACTCCGGTGATGCGATGCACGGATTCGTTCAAGACCCGTGCATCGTATCGGTCATCGGCGTCGTCGTGACATCGGGCAAAGGGGGGAGAAACGCGAGCCGCGTGTCAGGGCAGGCTGACCGCGAGCCCGAATGCTCCGAGCAACTCGTTCGTCGTGAAAGTGCAGTGACCGTAGCGGTCCACCGGGATCGGAAGGAAGCGGCCGCGGTCGAACAGATCCACCTTCGGCAGATACAACAGTTCGTGGCCGAACGGCACCAGGTCGTCCCGCGTGGTGTGCAGTGTCACCAGAGGGATGCTCAGGTCTCCGCTCGTCTCGTAGTGGCCGAGGGCCTGCAGGGCGGCCGGGGACGCAGAAAAGCGGCGGACCAGGAGGTTGAGCCGAAGGTCGTTGCTCGACCCGAAATACCAGGTGAACCGGTTGCCGAACGGGTTTCCGCCAAGTTTCAGCCGCGCGTCGTTGGTGGCCACGATGTTGTCGGTGAGCAGCTCGATCGTCGTATTGAGGATCGTAAGCGGGGTGGCCGGGTCGTAGGCCGCCTTCGACACGCGCATCAGTCCAAGCGCCTTGCCGGGATTCGCGAACAACGCCGCGGCAACTCGCGGCTTGTAGACCGATTCCCAATCGACGATGACCTCGGCCGGAATATCAATCGCCGAACCGGGAATGACTCCGGGGAAGAAGTAGTCGAACAGGACGCGGAAGTCGCCGATGTAATTGACCTGCAGCCGGAAGTTGCCGATTGGGGCACAGGCCGCAAACGCGCTCGTGAACAACTCCGGCGAGCGCTCGGCGAGGAGGGTTGCGACGAGCCCGCCTTCGGAGACGCCGGCGATATGGGTGCGTGTCGGCGCCGGGTGGCTGGCGTCGAACGCCGCCACGAGCTCGCGGACATCGTCTACGCCCTCCAGGATCACCAGCCCATTCTGGCGATAGGTCGTCGTCGCGAACGCAAACCCAAGCGACTCGAGCAGGACCGGCAGTGACGTGCCGTCGTTCGTCGAGAGCTGATAGAAGTCGAGCGGCAGGAACGGCGCGACGAAGCCGTGCGCATAGACGACAAGCTGGCCGTTCCATCCGACTGGCGGTACGCAGATGAGCGAGCGTGCACCACTCGGCAGGACGCCGAGCTCACATCCGGGGGGCAGCGCCTGCGCGGTGGCGGACGATGGCAGCAGGAGCAAGAGGGAGAGGACGAGCGTTCCGAGCGACGCGCGGAGGATCGCGCACATGCAGCGGCTCCTTTCAGGTGGAGACGACGCGAGGAGTATACGGGTACCG
>DATJFF010000297.1:0-32597 GCA_035495795.1 Vicinamibacterales bacterium | reverse complement strand
GGGCGGGTTGTCAGGGGCCACGCCCGCCGAAGCGGTCAGCTGGGGCAAGGTCAATCCGGGTGTGCTCCCGGACACCTGCGTGGCCTACTGCGACTCCACGATCGCGTTTCCGCTGTTCACGGAGTACGCCGTCGGCCATCCAAACGGGCGGCGCCGGCGCAAGGGGCTGGTGCATACGAGAGCCGAGCTCGTGAACGAGCTGGAACGACAGGCACGCCGCCGCCAGGCTGCGGCCGGGAAGGCGCGGCCGTAGCGGCGATCACATGGGGACGCTCTGGTCGGAGCTGGGTCCAATAGCCGTCGGCTCTTCGAGCCACCCTCGCGTCTATGCCGACGCGAACGTGCCGGCGGGGCTCGTGAGTTACATGCGGTCCACTCTAGGGTGGGACGTCTTCTTCGTGATCGAGCAACCCGAACTGCGGCGCGCCCGGGATCCCGAACACTTCCGGCTGGCGCGGCAACTGCGTCGGACGCTGGTGACCTTCGATCGCGACTACCTCGACGATCGGGTTTTCCCTCCCCATCAGGGAGCGGGTGTCCTCGTGATCGCCGCTCCAGACACGCGAGCGCTCGAATCGCTGCTGGCGCGGCTCGACACCTCGCTGTTTCGCGCCGCGAACACACCATTGCCGCTCGACGGGCGTAAACTGCACGCACACAGCGACTGGGCGCCATGACTCTGGGACTCGACATCTCCGATGGACGTGCTCGCGCCGTCGTCGTCGACGACCGCGAGCACGTCGTCGGCCGCGGTGAGGAGTCTCTTACCGCCGCCGCGACGCTCGACGGCGTCAGCGGGGCGGTGCGGCAGGCCGTCGCCGCCCTGAAATCCGGGGTAACGCGCGCGGCGATCGTCGTGCCACACAGCGGCGATCCAGTGCCGGCAGCGGTCGAACAGGTATGCCGCAAGTTGCTTCCCAAAGCGGGGCCGCCGATGGCGGTCGGCACCGGGGTCGCCACGGTTGTCGCGGAGCAGTGGTGCGGCGCGGCCAGGGGCCTGACCAACGTCGTCGCGTTGACCGCGGCAGACCACGTGACCAGCGGGATCATGCTCGAAGGCCGGATCTGGCCGGGCGCGCATGGCCTCTCCGGCGCGGTGGGGTGGCTGTCGATCAACCCGGTGGAGCGCGAGGACTACCGTCGGCTTGGCGGCCTCGAGGCTGACGTGTCTTCGGCCGGCATCGTGCGCCGCTTCATCTGGCGGATCAAGTCAGGCGATGAGTCGGTGGTCGCGCAGCAGCAGGGCGATCTGTCGCGCATCACGGTCGATCACGTGTTCCAGGGGGCGCGCACTGGTGATGGCGTGTGCGTCTCCGTCATCCACGACACGGCGAAGTACCTCGGCATCGCCGCCTCGAACCTCGCCGCGATTCTCGATCCGCAGGCGATCGTGCTGGGTGGGCTGATCGCGTCCTGGCGCGACCTGCTGCTTGAGCCGATTCGTCTGGAGTGCGCGCGCCGGCTCAACACGGCCCAGGCCGAGCGGCTCAAGCTGCTGCCTTCGGAGCTGGCTCGCGATGCCGCGGCGATTGGCGCCGCGCGGCTTGCCTATCTGCGCGAATGATCGTGATCGGCGGAGGCAGCCTGGTACTGCCCGACGAAGTAATTGCCGGTGGGTCACTCCTGATTGAGGGAGATCGCATTGTCGGCGTCGAACCGGGGCCGGTTGCGCCCGCCGGAGCTGAGATTCACCACTTTCCGGATGGCGTGATCGTGCCCGGGTTCATCGACGTCCACGTCCACGGCGTGGGCGGCACGGATGTCCTCGATGGCCCGGATGCGGTCCAGCAGGTGGCCGCCGCCCTGCCGTCGTATGGCGTGACCGGATTCTGCCCGACGGCGGTGGCATGCGATCCAGTCACGCTGAGCACGTTTCTCGCGGCCGTTTCTCGAGGCCGATCGGCGCCGAATCGCGTTGCGGCCGCGGTGCTGCCCGCGCATCTCGAAAGCAACTTCATCAACCCGGAGTGGAACGGGGCCCAGCCTGCCGACTGCCTGCGCACCTATCGCTCGAGCGGCGAGGCGCGCGATGGCGCGTTCACCGCCGACGCCATCCTTCGCGTCCTCGATGACGAACGCTCCAGCGTTGGAATCGTGACCCTGGCTCCGGAGGTGGGGGACGGAATCGATCTGGTGCGAACGCTGAAGGCCCGAGGCCATCTCGTCTCGATCGGCCACTCGGGCGCGACCTACCGCCAGGCCAAAGCGGCGATCGAAGCCGGCATTTCGCACGCAACCCATCTCTTCAATCGGATGACGCCGCTGACCCACCGCGAACCGGGCGTTGTGGGCGCGGTGCTCGAGTCGTCGCGAGTTGCCGCGGAAGTCATCTGTGACGGCGTTCACGTGCACCCGAGCGCCGTCACGCTTGCGGTGCGCGCCAAGTCGCCCGATCGAGTCATGGCGATCACGGACGGGACCGCCGCCGCCGCCCTGCCGGCCGGTGCCGCGGCCCGGCTCGGCGGCCGACGCATTATCGCGGGACCCCTCAACGCGACCCTCGAGGACGGCACGCTTGCCGGGTCGATCATCATGATGGACCAGGCGTTCAGGATGCTGGTCAATGAAGCTGGGCTGCCTCTGGCCGATGCTGCACGGCTCTGCGCGTCGACGCCGGCAGGGCAATTGGGCCTGACCGATCGAGGGCGGCTATCCCCAGGCTTCCGCGCCGACATTGTCGTGCTCTCGCCACGCCTCGTTGTCCGGCAGACCTGGATCGGCGGGCGGCTGGTCAAGGAACACTAGGTCCCGCCAGTCCGTCTACTCAGCCCAGGAGCGCCAATGATCCGTACCGCCCGATCCGTCGTTCGTCTCGCGGCCGTGGCCGCCGCGGCCGTCGCGATCGCCGCGTGTGAGGTCAACCTCAACACCGAGGGGTTGACGGCCAAGGAAAAGCGAACATTCACCATCAGCGGACAGCCTGACCTGACGCTCGATACCTTCGAGGGCGCGATCGAGATCCACTCGTGGGACAGGAACGAGGTCGAGGTCGAAATCGAGAAGCGCGGCATGGAACAGGCGCTGCTTGACGAGATGAAGATCGAGGCGGAGCAGCAGGGAGACAAGGTGACGCTCAAGGTCACCGGCCCGGCGAAGGCCGAGCACCACGGCGTGACGATCGGCGTCCACATTTCGCCGGCGGCACGGCTTTATGTCGCCGTGCCCCGCAAGTCGCTGGTCAACGCCCGGACCGCCGATGGCTCCGTCCGCGTCGAGAATGTCGAGGGCCACCTGGTGCTCCGGACCGGCGATGGCAGCGTGACGCTTGACCGCGTCGCTGGGGAGGTCGAAGCGCACTCCGGCGACGGGTCGATTCGGCTCGAAGGCGCGAACGGCCGCCTCGATCTCGAGACTGAGGACGGCAGCATCACCGTCGGCGGACGGCCGAGTGTGCTCCGCGCCCACACCGGCGATGGATCGATTCGGATCCGCGTCGAGCCCGAGACGGAGATGAGCGAAGCGTGGGACATCTCGACACGCGACGGGAGCGTCACCGTCGCGCTGCCGACGTCGTTCAACGCCGAGATCGACGCGGAGACCGGTGATGGCGCGGTCCGGTCATCCCACCCTGGCCTCACTGCCGACAACGACGAACGCCACGAGTCGAGGCGCCGGGAGCTGCGGACGAAGATGGGCGAGGGTGGCCCTGCCCTGAAGATCCGGACCGGCGACGGGACGATTCGTTTCGAGCGCTGACGCGCGCACTTACCGGTTGGTGGTCAGCGCGGCGACGCAGCCGCATAGCGCGCTCGATCGGTGACGCCCAGGACGGCAAACGCATCACGGCGTTCGCGGCACTTGCTGCACTGCCCGCAGTGCACGGGCGGGCCGCCGTTCCCCGGCACCGGGTTCATGCACGACAACGTCAGCTCGAGCGGAACTCCGAGTTCTACCCCTCGGCGGATGACGTCTTGCTTCTTCCAGCGCAGAAACGGTGTCGCCACCTCGATGTCGTGAGCAAGACCGATGCTGAGCGCGCGCGCCATCTCGTCGAAGAATATGGGCCGTGCGTCCGGAAACGGATTCCCAGCGAGCGGTCCCAGCGCGATGCGGTGAGCGCGCCTGGTCGCTGCGAGGACTCCCGCCTTCGCCAGCAGCACGACGTTCCGTCCGATCAGGTAGACGTCCTCGTCCGGCGTGTCGTAGGCCGGCGGCTGTCCGCGGACCGCCCAGTGCGTCGGCGGGTAGACGTCCCGCATCGTGAACTCAACCGACGACAGCGGCTCGACGGTGCCGCGCAGATCGGCATGTGCCAACAGCCGCTCGACCATCGCGAGCTCTAGCGATTCCCACGCAAGGCCCACGCGAACGTAGACCGGCCAGACGTGGCTGTGTTGCGCCTCGTGCGCGAGCAGGACAGCGCTGTCGAGACCGCCGGACAGCAGGACAATCGTGGACGTCTGGCTGGAATGTGGACTCATAAGCGATTCACGCAGGATACTGTGACCGCCGCCGGATGATACCGACCATCGTTTTCGATCTCGACGGGACGCTCGTGGACTCGGCCGCGGATCTCGCCGCCGCGGCGTCGGAATTGATCGAGGGTTACGGCAGCCCGCCCCTCGACGTATCGACGGTGATCCCGATGGTCGGCGACGGCGCCCCGGTCCTCGTGCAGCGCGCGCTCACCCATGCGGGGTTCGACCCGGCGACGCCTGGCGCCCTCGATCGATGTCTCCAGATCTACGATCGGCGGCTTCTCGAGCACACAGCGCCATACGAGGGCATGGTCGAGGTGCTGGCCCGGCTCGTCCACGTCGGCCGATTGTCGGTCCTGACCAACAAACCTGGCCGGGCCACGGAAGCCATCCTCGAGCAGCTCGGGCTGCGTGGCTTCTTTTCAGAGGTGATCGGAGGAGACGGCCCCTACGCGCGAAAGCCCAACCCCGAAGGACTGCGCGCGCTGCTGGCCGGCACGAGCGGCGTCGGGGTGATGATTGGCGACTCTCCGGCCGACTTCAATACGGCCGTGGCGGCATCGTGTCCGTTCGTAGTCGCCGCGTATGGCTTTGGCGTTGCGAAGTTCGGTCCGAGGTTGCCTGACTGCGCGGGTGTCGCGCGTCACCCGCGGGATCTGGCCCCGGTCGTCGAAACCCTCACTTTGGACGCAGCGCGCATGCCGATCGTGATGCGCTGATCGTCGCGCCCCAGGAGGCGGACGCTGTCGGCGACCTCGTCGCGCGCCTCCACTTCGATCGTCTCGCCGGGCATCAGGTGATGCTGCTCGATGAAGCGAAGGAAAGCGGCGTCCTGATCGGTGACGCGCGTGACCACCACCCGCTGGTGGATCGGGCAGGTGAGCAGGGTGTCGGACGGATGCCTGGGCACGTGCCCGTCCGCCGTCGGAATGGGATCGCCGTGGGGATCCACGGCCGGGCGGCCGAGCATCTCGTCGATCCGTTCGATGAGCCGCTCCGATACGACATGCTCGAGCTGCTCGGCGTCGTCGTGCACCTCGTCCCATCCGAGTCCCATCACGCGGACGAGAAACAGCTCGATCAACCGGTGACGCCGGAGGACCATCGCCGCGAGTTTTTCGCCTGCGGCAGACAGCCGTACGCCGTTGTACGGCTCGTACTCGACCAGCCCCGACTCCGCCAGAGCCTTCACCATGGTCGTCGCGGTGCCCGGCGCTACGCCCAGCGCCGAGGCCAGATGCCCCATCGGCAATAGCCGCTGGTCGTCGGGAAGCTGCGTCTCCCCGAGGTAAATGGCCTTGAGGTAGTTCTCGACGGTGCTGGACGGAAGCATCGAAGAATCATCAGTTTAGCAGAGTTATTCGACCTCGGCGTTGACGTTTTGGGCGACACATGGTTTAATTTTGTGTAATCAAAATTAAGTCAACCAGTCGTGACGATTGTCCTCTGGCTCGCTCTCATCCTCTTGTCTGCTATCGCGCTGTTTGCCCCGCGTGTGGGACTCATCGCCGGATGGCGGCGGCGGCGGGCGGCCCAGGCCCGGGAAGCCGCCGAAAACGCGTTGAAGCACCTTCTCAGCCAGGCCACTGCCGGACACGCCGCGACCCTCGCGTCCTTGCAGGGGGCGCTGCGCACGAGCGACCGCGCCCTGTTGGTACTCCTTGAACGGCTCCAGCGAGAGCGCCTGGTTCGGACAAATGGCGACAGCTTCAGGCTGACACCAGACGGTGAGCGCATGGCGCTGCACATCGTGCGTGCCCACCGGCTGTGGGAGCTGTATCTCACCGATGAACTAGGCGTTCCCGTGCGCCAGGTCCATGCCCAGGCCGAGAGGGCCGAACACCACCTGACGCCAGCCGACGCCGATCGACTCTCAGCCGCCATGGGGCACCCGGAAATCGATCCGCACGGCGATCCCATTCCAAACCGCGAGGGCGAGGTGCGTCCCGTTTCTGCGACGCCCCTCAGCGCGTGGCCCGCGGATCAGCCGGCGTGCATCGTCCACATCGAGGACGAGCCGGCGCTCGCATTCGCCCAGATCTCGGCATTGGGACTCCGTCCCGGGCAGCGGGTGCGCGTCGTAGAGAGCTCGCCCGCCCGCCTGGTCGTCCACGACGGAGAGCAGGAATACGTGCTGGCGCCGATCCTGGCCGGTAACGTTCACGTATCAGCCGCACCGTTGCCCTCGGAAGACAACGCGACGACGGTCCAGAAGCTGTCGGAGCTTGCCCCCGGCCAGCTGGGAGAAATCGTCGCGCTCGACCCGGCGTGCCGCGGCTTCATGCGCCGCCGGCTGCTCGACCTGGGATTCACGCCGGGGGCGCGGGTTCGCCCGGATCTGACGACCTTTGCGGGCGACCCGCGAGCGTACCGGGTTCGAGGAACGACGATCGCCCTGCGCCGCGATCAGTCGGCGCGCATTCTCGTACGCGCGGTCGCCTGACCCCTGGGCTGATCCGAATACTTATGTCGACTCACAACTGCGAAGCTTGTCCGGTCCACGCGGAGATGGCCCGCCTCGGCGAGGTGGTCGGCGGTTTCGACCGCACCGTCGCGCTCGCGGGCAACCCGAATACGGGCAAGTCCACGCTCTTCAACGCGCTCACCGGACTGCGACAGCACACCGGCAACTGGCCCGGCAAGACGGTCACGCGTGCCGAGGGCGCATTTCAGTTCACCAACGTTCGTTACAAGCTCGTCGATCTTCCCGGTACCTATTCCCTGTTGTCCGCGTCGCAGGACGAGGAAGTGGCGCGCAACTTCCTGCTGTTCGGCCGTCCCGACTGCACGGTGGTGGTCGTCGATGCCAGCGCGCTCGAACGCAACCTGTACCTCGTGCTCCAGGTCCTGGAGATCACCGATCGCGTGGTAGTTGCCGCGAATCTCATGGACGAAGCCCGGCGCCGCGGCCTCGAGGTGGACACGCGCAGCCTGGCTCGCGACCTCGGCGTGCCGGTCGTGCCGATCGTCGCGCGCACCGGCGAGAACATGATGGCTCTCCTGACCGACGTGGCGGGAGTCGCGTCCGGCGAGCTCACCACGACCCCGCTGCGATCGCGGGGAACGCCCGAGTTCGAGCGCGCCGTCTCCCGCCTGGTGCCGCTGATCGAATCGGCCGCGCCAGGAGTGCCGAACGCCCGCTGGATTGCGATCCGGCTGCTCGATGGCGATGCCGCGGTCGAGGAGGCACTCGCCACCGGCCAGCTCGCCGAGCTGGTTGCCCGCCAGCAGGCCCCGGATCTTCGCTTCAGCCGCAAGATCGCGCTGCAGGGGGCCCAGTGAGCGAACCGGTCGCGGCCTCGCCCTCCGACATCGTCCGCGAGGCAGCGGTGCTGCGCCGCTCGCTGCAGGCCGGCTTTCGCGAGGAAGTCGTCACCTCGCTGTACGGCGAAGTCGAGCGGATCACCCGCCGCGCAGTACGCGATCGCGCCGCCGGCCCGCTCGCGCT
This sequence comes from Vicinamibacterales bacterium, assembly GCA_035495795.1. GTDB lineage: Bacteria > Acidobacteriota > Vicinamibacteria > Vicinamibacterales > UBA2999 > VFZN01. Next base: position 24,731 of record DATJFF010000297.1, on the reverse strand, counting down.
CGATCAGCGCATCGATCGGATCGTCACCTCGCGCGCGTTAGGTCTGCCTTTGATGCTGGCCGTGCTGGCGGTCGTGTTCTGGCTGACCATCGTCGGCGCCAACGTGCCCTCGCAGATGCTCGCGACCGTGTTCTTCTGGTTCGAGAACGTTGCCGCCAACACATTCGAGCGGCTTGGCGCGCCGTGGTGGGTCACCGGGTTCGTCTGGCACGGCGTCTATCGCGGCCTGGCCTGGGTCGTCAGCGTCATGCTGCCGCCAATGGCGATCTTCTTCCCGCTCTTCACGATTCTCGAGGACTTTGGCTACCTGCCGCGCGTCGCGTTCAACATGGACTTCCTGTTCAAGAAGGCAGGGGCGCACGGCAAGCAGGCGCTCAGCATGGCAATGGGCTTTGGCTGCAACGCGGCCGGAGTGATTGCGACGCGCGTCATCGATTCGCCGCGCGAGCGGCTGGTGGCGATCCTCACCAACAACTTCGTGCCGTGCAACGGACGGTTCCCGACCCTGATCATGCTCGCCACGGTGTTCGTGGCGGCCGCATTTCCACCGGCAGTCGCGTCGTTGGTGGCCGCCGGCTCGGTGGTCGCGATCGTGCTGATTGGCGTGGTCTTCACGCTCGTGGTGTCCTGGGTCCTCTCGCGGACGATCCTCAAGGGCGAAGCCTCGGCATTCACGCTGGAATTGCCGCCGTATCGACGGCCCGGCATCCTGCGGATCCTCTACACGTCGCTAATCGACCGCACGCTGTTCGTCCTGTGGCGGGCAATGATGACCGCCGCGCCCGCCGGCGCAGTCATCTGGCTCCTCGGGAACATCTACGTCGGCGGAGCGAGCCTCGCCACGCACGTCGCCAACGGCCTCAACCCGCTCGGCTGGGCGATTGGCCTCGACGGGGTCATCCTGCTGGCTTACATCATCGCGATTCCGGCGAACGAGATCGTGGTGCCGACGATGCTGATGGTCTACACGGCGGAGGGCATGATGACCGACATGCAGGGATTCGACCAGCTGCGGTCGCTGCTGATCGGCCAGCATGGCTGGACGCTCCTCACCGCGGTGAACCTCATGCTCTTCTCGCTCCTCCACAACCCGTGCGCGACGACGATCGTGACCATCTACAAGGAGACGCTCAGCGTCAAATGGGCGACAATCGGCGCGGTGATGCCGCTGGTGCTGGCCTTCATCGTCACCTTCGCCACCGCGGCGATGGCCCGCGCTTTCCTGGGGTTCTGACAGCGTGTCGCTGGATTCCGCGTTCGTCTCGCCGGAGAACAAGCGGCGCTACGTCGCACGCCTCTTCTCGACGATTGCTCCTCGTTACGACCTGATCACGCGCGTCTTGTCGTACGGTCAGGACGGTCGCTGGAAGCGCCGGCTGATCCGCGAAGCCCGGATTTCGCCGCGCGACGTCGTCGTGGATCTCGCTTGCGGCACCGGCGATATTGCCCGCCTGGCCACCGCCGCCGGCGCCCGCGTTGTCCTCGGGATCGACTTGACGTTGGACATGCTGGTGCTGGCCGCCCCGCGAGCCGCCAGCATCCGGTTCTTCGCCGGCGACATGGCGGCGCTCCCGCTCCGCGCAGGCTCGGCGGACGTGGTCACCACCGGGTACGGCTTGCGGAACGTGCCGGATCTCGACGTCGCGCTCGCCGAGATCGCCCGCGTGCTGCGGCCGGGTGGCCGAATGCTGTCGCTGGACTTCAACCGGCCCGAGTCGCGGGTGGTCAGGGCCTGCTTCCTCGCTTACCTCACCGCGGTTGGCGGCGCACTCGGATGGCTGCTGCACCGTGACCCCGACACCTACCGCTACATCCCGGCGTCGATCCGGCGATACCCCGGGGCGGCGGGCGTGGCCCGGAAACTGGTTACACACGGGTTCACGGATGTGCGCGCCATCCCGTTGCTCTTCGGTCTCATGTCGCTGCACCGCGCGACCCGCTCATCCTCTATCGACCGGGTGACCACCGGCCGATGACAAGTTTGGCAGTGGCTCTCGTCGACTCTCTACTTTCCGCAATGGTGCGCGCCGACGGCGACGCGCTCGTCATGCACGTGGGCGAACGCCCGATCGTCGTATCCGGCCCGCGGACCATCGATCTCTCGACCCACGGCATGAACCTCAGCGCGATGGTCGGGATGCTCGGACAGCTGCTGTCTGGCGACGCGTTGTCTTTGCTGAAGGAACTCGGCGCTGTCGAACATGCACTGCCCTCGCGTGGCAGCGACCACTTCAGCGTGGTGGCCGCACGAAGCGGCGACGACATCTGGATTGAGATCCGCCGCCGCCGCGAGACGTCTGCAACCACTGCCGAAATCCCCTCGGGAACGGCCCAACCGTCCGAGGTCGAACTGCCCGCGGCGGCGCCGCCGGCGCTCGCCGAGTCGGAAGCTGGCGATGTTGATTCAGTCGAGGCGGCGGCGACCGACGAGGAAAGCGCTCCCGCCGAGGCTTCGGCGCCTGCGGATGAACCGGCGGCCGAGCAACCAGAACCCGCCGTCGTGGACGCCCCGGTGTCCGGCGCCGCCGAAGCAGGCGCCTCAGAGACGGTCACTGCCGAACCAACCGACAGCGAAACTGAATTCGCCGAAATCGAGGCCGCCGCACCGGCGGAACCTGAGCCTGCCAGCACGGAAATTACGGCGCCCTCGTCACACGTTGAGCCCGCCGCAGATACAGCCGCCGAAGCGGTGGCAGTGAGCGACACCTCGCCGTCCGATCAGGTCGAAGCGCCGATCGATCAAGGCGAGCCCAACGCGGTCGAGGCCGACGCAGATTCGGCCGCCGAGTCTGCGGCTTCACAGCCGCAAGAAGAGCAACTCCCTGCGACGGAACCAGAGGAACCGGCGGCCGTGCCAGCAGCGATCGCCATGCCCGAACTGATGGCATCGAACGCCGGCGCGGTGCCGGTCGGAACGCCGGAACCACCGGCCGAGGCCGTGGCGCCAGCCAGCCACGACGAGCCGCACGCCGAGCCCGTCAGCGCATCGCACGCCGAAGACGATCGAACCGCCGACGTCGCGGTCCCAGCGGCATCCATCGATGCCGACTTGGCCGTGTCCGGAGAGGAATCCTCTCCGGCGCTTCCCGTGCTGGCCGCGTCCGCCGGCTCGAGTTCGTCCGTTCTCGTGTCTGTTTCTCCGGTCATCCCCATGGAACCAGTCCGCCAGGCCGGACTCCCGGCCGACGAGCGCCCTATGACACCTTCAGCACCCCCAGCCGCGCCTATCGCCGCCGAAAACGGCACAAGCGTTCCGGATGCGCCGGTCACCCGAACGGTGCGGATCGAAGTGCCGTCGCGCTCCGCGGCGCCGCCCTCGCGCTCTACCGGAATCGACCGGCTGCTCCGCGCTGCCGATGCCGCCGGCGCGTCCGAGCTGTTCCTGGTCTCGCAGTCCCGGCCTTACGTGCGGGTCGGCGGCAACGTGCGGCCGCTGGCCGAAGAGACGCCGCTGCTGCCCGCCGACGCCGAGACGCTGATTGCCGACGTCACGCCCGAGCCGTGGCGCGACACCGTGCGCCGTGGTGATCCAGCCGAATGGTTGATCGAGCTCGCCGACGTCGGGCGTATCCGTTGCTCCACGTTCCGCGATCAGCGCGGGCCCGGCGCGAACTTCCACTTCGCGTTCCTGCGTGCGACCACGGCCGACGATCTCCAGCTGAGCGCGGACGTTCGGCGCCTGGCGACGGAACCAGACGGTCTGATTCTGGTGGCGGGCGGACCCGCCAACGACGAGGCCGCGATGGTGGCGGCTTTCGTGGACATCCTCAACCAGCAGCGCGCCGACTACATCATCACCCTCGAACCGCAGATTCACGTGCAGCACACGAACCGCGAGGCGCTGATCAGCCAGCGGGAGGTCGGGCGCGACGCGGCGCGGGCCGCTGCCGCCGCGCGAGCCGCGCTGCGCGAAGCACCGGACGTGCTCGTCATCGAAGGTGTCGACAGCGGCGAGATGGCGCAGATCGCCATCGAGGCCGCCGCTCAGGATCGGTTGGTCATTGCCTCGATTGATGCTCCGTCAGGCGTCGCCGCAGTCCAGCGGCTGATCGAGCTCGTGCCCGCCGACCAGCGTCAATCGGCTCGCGCGGCGCTGGCGCGCTGTTTCCGTGGAGCGGTCGCCCAGCTCCTGCTCAGGAAGGCCACCGGTGGACGGATTGCAGCCCGCGAGCTGTTGAGCGGCACGCGCCCGGTGGCGCGCATCCTCGCTGACGGCGATCTCGCCGGCCTCGCCGCGCCGCTGGGCGCTGGTTCGCGCGGCATGGCCCCACTCGTCGATGCCCTCGTCGAGTACGTTCACGCAGGCGTCGTTGACATCCGGGAAGCGGTTCGAAAGGCACCCGATGCCGAACTGCTGATTGCACGCCTGCGGATGGCGGGGGTCGACGTCAGCGCGATCGAGGCCGAAGGCTGACTACTCGAGCCAGGGCCGCAGTTCTTCGATCAGCATCGAGACCACGTCGTCCTCGGTCAAGGCGGCCGATGACGGCGTGCCCGCTTTCACCGGCCGTTCGAGGTGGACGACGCGGCTGCCGCGCCCGCGGGTGACGTTGACCGTCGGCTGCGGCGGTTCAGCGGTCGCATCGAAGCTGAGCGCGATGGACTCGTCCCGGCGCCGATCCGGAACGAGGCGAACTTCGCCCGACGGAGTCATGACCTCCCACGACAGGCCCTCCGACTTGAGCACCACCGCAACCGATCGGAACGCCGGAATCGCTCGCGTCTCGAGGAATTCGTCGTAGGCCTTCTGCGCGTCGTGAACGAGCGATCGACGGTCGGCCGCCTCGCGGCGTGCCTGTTCGATGGCTTTCTGGATGCGCTTGCGGATCTGGGCGACGTCGGGCACGGTCAAATTGCTCCAGAAGTCTTGAGGCTGGCCACCATCTGCGGATCGTAGCCGAGTTCGGCGAGCACCGCGTCGGTGTGCTGCCCGAGAGTAGGCGGCGCGGTCCTGAGTTCCCCCGGAGTGTCCGACAGCTTGATTGGCGTATTGATCACACGTGTCGGGCCGAGCGTCGCGTGCGGCAGCGTGCCGATCATTTCGCGAGCGTGCAGGTGTGGATCGGCGAGCACTTCGGCGACGTCCCGCACCGAGCCACAGGGCACGCTCGCCGCGTGGAAGCGCGCCGTCCATTCGGCGCGGCTCCGCGTGGCGATGGCGCTTTCCAGCACCGCCCGCAGCTCGCCGTAGTGTGCGAGCCGATCCTTGTTGGTGCGGAACCTGGGGTCCTCGGCCAGCTCAGGCCGCTCGATCGCGGGGCAGAACCGGCGCCAGATTGCATCGTTGCCGACCGCGACGACCATCTCGCCATCCGAGGTCGGGAACGTCTCATAGGGCGCGATCGTCGGGTGGCGGTTGCCAAGCCGGCCGGGCGCCTGGCCGCTCGCGAAGTAGTTACCAGCCTGGTAGGTGAGAAGTGCGGCAGTCGTGTCGAGCATCCCGATGTCCACGCGCTGCCCGGCGCCGGTCCCCCCGCGCGCGAACAGTGCCGCGGTCACGCCTTGCGCCGTGAAGAGGCCGGCCACGATGTCGGAGATCGCCACCCCAAGGCGATAGGCGGGCCCGTCGCTCTCGCCGGTGACACTCATCAGCCCGCCCTCGGCCTGAATCACGGCGTCGTAGCCGGGCTCGTTCCGGCGTGGGCCGGTCTGCCCGTAACCGGAGATGGAGGCGTAGACGACGCGGGGCCAGCGCGCATGCACGATGTCCCACGAGAGGCCGGCGCGGTCGAGCGTGCCCGGCTTGAAGTTCTCGACGAGGACATCGGCGCGATCGAGCAGCCGCTCGAGGACGGTCCGGCCCTCGGGGTGCTTGAAGTCAACGGTGACGCTTTCCTTGTTGCGATTGATGCTGAGGAAATACGCGCTCTCGGCGCCGAGGAACGGCGGGCCCCAGTGCCGTGTGTCGTCTCCCTTGCCTGGGTGCTCGATCTTGATCACGCGCGCGCCGAGATCGGCGAGGACCATCGTGCAGTAGGGCCCCGACAGCACCCGGGTCAAGTCGAGCACGGTCACACCAGACAACGGTCCGCTCATCGTTCGGTCCAGTCCCTCAGCCTGAGGCTGATGCGGGAGATGTCGCTCAGCAGCGCGTATGCGGTTTGGGTCAGATCGCCCGAGCGCTGCACGATTCCGATCTCTCCCAGCAAATCGGTCGTGAGATACAACGCGTTCGCGGTATCGGCGAGTCCCGCCAGCGGATCGTCCGCAGTCAGCAACTCGGGTTCGACGCTCGCGGTCAGCGAGCCGTCGTGCCGGCCGGCACGCGCGACCAGCCGGATCCGCCGGCCGCTGGCCAGCGCCGCTTTCACGTCGCCGGCCCGTACTTCGGAGATGCCGGTGCGCTGCACCTGGTGCGGCGTAATGCTGCCGGCCATCAGCACGTTCACCAGAGCGGCAGTCTTGGCCGCAGCGTCCCAGCCGTCGAGGTCGAGCGACGGATCCGCTTCGGCGATGCCTCGAGCCTGCATCTCGCGGACCGCCTGGTCGAGCGGCTGTCCCTGCTCGAGCGCCGACAGGACGAAGTTCGACGTCGTGTTGATCACGCCGCGGAAGCCATCTACCCGCACCGCCGGCATCGTCTCGCGAACCAGGTTGAACACCGGAACGCCGTCCATGACCGCGCCTTCGAAATAGAACTCCCGGTCGATGGCCTCGGCAAGCGATTCCAGCTCGTCGTAGGCGAACGCCGCCGGCCCCTTGTTCACGGTGACGACGTGCATCTGCGCCTCGAGCGCGGCGCGAACGTGCGAGAGCGCCGGTTCGCCGCGGTCGATGTCGAGGATCGTGGATTCGACGAGCACCAGCCGGCCCTCCGCCGCTTCGTCGGGGAGCAGCCGCGCGACCTGGCGGATCACGTCCAGCCCGCTTCGCTCTCGCGGCTCCGAATCGAGCCGGCCGAGCGGCTGACCCGATTCGACCAGCGAGAGAGCGCGATCTACGTCCACACCGTCGGCGTCCACGACCGACCCGTGCCGCCGCGTGCTGATCGCGACCACCCGCCACTCGAAATCGAGGCGCTCGGCGACTTCGTCCAGCAATCGCAGGAACCGACGTCCGACGTGGCCGAAGCCCACCAGGACGAGCGCGAGCTCCGGTGCGGTCATGGCCGCGGCACGCCGGCAGGGTCGAGCGCTTCGAGCAGGTCGTGGACGCGCTGGAGGCCGGCGGTGACGTACTCCGGCGGTTCGCCGTAGCCGATTCGCAGGTAGCGGTCCATGCCGAAGTGATCGCCGGGCACGAGCAGGACACTCTTCTCTTCGCGCAGTCGATTGACCAGGTCGACGGAGTTGATCGTGTGCTCGTAGCGCACGTAGCAGATCGCGCCGGCTTCGGGCGATGTCCAGGAGAAGAATCCGCCGTGCGCCCGTAGCCACTTCTCGAGCAGCGGAAGGTTCGCGCGCAGGATGCCGCGCGTCCGCTCCAGGAGGCGCTGTCGCCGCGCGGGCACGAGCGCGGCCTGGGCCATCCGGTCGCTGAGCGCACCCGGGCCGATCGTGATGTAGTCGTGGTACGACCACGTCGAGGCGACGAGTGCCGGCGCGCCGACGATCCAGCCGATCCGCAATCCGGGCAGCCCGTACGCCTTCGACAGGCCGTTGGTGACGATGACACGCTCGCCGCGCCCCCACATCGATGGTGTCTCGACGCCGTCGAGCTCGGCGCCGCGGTAGATCTCGTCCGACAGCACCCAGGCGCCGACGCGATCGGCGGCACGCGCGATGCCGTTCAGATCCGCCTCTGTCAGGCGCGCGCCGGTTGGGTTGTTCGGGTTGCAGATGACAATGAGCTTCGTGCGGCTGGTGATCAACTCATCGAGGGCGGTGAGGTCCACCCGCCATCGGCCGGCCTGCCGATCCTCGACCAGGTACCACTCGCGTACCGTCGCGCCGAACGCCCGGACGACGCCCCAGGTCTGCATGTAGTTCGGCAGCAGCATCACCACTTCGTCGCCGGGCTCGATGAGTCGCCAGCTGGTGATGTAGTTGGCTTCGGAGCCGCCGTTGGTCACCTGGATGTGATCCGGCGTGGCGCCGTGATACAGCGCGGCAATCTTCTCGCGTAGTGGAATCGTCCCGTTCGACTGCGTGTAGACCAGCGCCTGATCGAGCAGCGCGTCGAGCGCGGCGCCATCCTCGAGCAGCTCGCGCGGCGAGAGCGCGCGGACGCCACTCTCCGACAGGTTGTAGTCCACCAGGTTCTCCCATGTGGACTGCATCCGCTCCATCGCGAACTGTTCGAGTTTCACGACCGGAAAGTATACTGTGCCGCTGGCATGGGCGAGGAACTGCTGCCTCGATTCGCGGCGATCCCAGGCGGACGGTTCACGATGGGATCGCTCGAGGGAGGCGAGGATGAGCGGCCCCCGCGATCGGTTCAGATCGACGCCTTCCACGTCTCGGTCCACGCGATCACGGTCGACCAGTACTCGGTGTTCGTGCACGAAACCGGACACCCGGCCCCATCGCTCCGCGATCTGCCGCTGGTCGTCACCTCACAGCACGAGCTGCCGTTTCGCGAGCTGGCCGCGCCGTACGTCTGGCGCAGCGGCGAGCCGCCGCGCGAGCGCGGCCGCCATCCGGTAACGCTCGTGACCCACGGCGACGCGATGGCGTACTGCCGATGGCTGAGCGGGCGGATCGGCCAGCTCGTTCGATTGCCGACCGAGGCCGAATGGGAGCGCGCGTCGCGCGGCGGCCTGGAGCAGAAGCGCTACCCGTGGGGCGACGAGATCGACTCGTCGCGGGCGAACTTCCTCACCGAGCCGGCCCTGAAGCGTCATCGCGGCACGCGACCGGTGGGCAGCTATCCGCCAAACGGGTTCGAGCTCTACGACATGGCCGGCAACGTGTGGCAGTGGGTGGCCGACTGGTACGGCGCCGAGGCCTACCGGGATGGCGACGAGCGGAATCCCCGCGGACCGGCCCAGGGCGTGTTCCGCGTACTGCGCGGCGGGTCGTGGGTGACGCACGACGTCAAGCAGCTGCGCTGCGCCCATCGCCACACGGTCCCGCCCGATACCTACGCCTACAGCGTCGGCTTCCGTGTGGTCTACTCGGGGTGAAGGAGCGCAATCCATGCCGCGTGTGATCGTTGCTGCCGTGTTGGTTCTCGCCGCTGCTGCCGTCGGATCGGCGCAAACCCCGCCAGGACCGGAGGTCCCGGTCGTCGTCGTGCACGGAGAAGGGACGGTCCGCATGGCGCCCGATCGCGCGCTGGTTCGAGTCGGCGCAGAGTCTCGCTCCCGCGCGCCGAAGGAGGCGCAGTCGGCGAACGCGACCGCCATGGACGCCGTTCTTCAGAAGGTTGCTGCGGTGGGCATCCCGAAAGATGCGGTCCGGACGCTGGTCGTCTCGCTGCAGCAGGAGTTCGATTACAGCGGCGGGCGCCAGACACCTCGCGGCTACCTGGCCAGGAACGTGGTCGAAGTCCGCGTCGACGAGCTCGGAAAGCTGGCGGATGTGCTCGATGCCGCGGTCGTTTCAGGCGCCACGTCGATTCAGGGGCTGCAGTTCGAGCTCAAGCAGCGCGCGCAGGCCGAGCGCGAGGCCCTCACTCGCGCCGTGGCCGATGCCTTGGCGCGGGCCGAGGCGGCCGCGGCTGGCGCGAAACGGAGCATCGATCGGGTGGTGCGCATCGACGAGACGATGCAGCCGCCGATGATGCGGCCGGCGCAGGAGTTCAGGATGGCGACGGCCGACGCTGCGCCGGCTCCTGGAACGCCGGTTGCGGAGGGCGAAATCGAGATACGAGCGACCGTGACGCTGACCGCAGCGATTCGTTAATGCTGAGGTCGTCGATGCATTCCTGACATCATTTCGATTTCCGACTGCAACGGTCGGATTTTTGTTGCGACGCTGCTCCCTCCGTGATTTGCTAACAATGTCCCCGATTTCGGGCCTTCCCACATGACGTCCGCAGCGTCGGCTACCGCCCAGATTGGGCCCTTGTTTGACCTGGTCGGACGGACGCCGCTCATCCGTCTCCATCGGATCGAGCAGGACCGTCCCGGCATCGAGTTGTACGCCAAGGCCGAGTTCGCGAACCCCGGCGGCTCGGTGAAGGACCGGCCGGCCCGCCGGATGATCCTGGAAGGGTTGGCCAGCGGCGCGCTCTCGCCCGACAAAATTCTGCTCGATGCCACGTCCGGCAACACCGGTATTGCCTACGCGATGTTCGGGGCCGCACTTGGCGTTCGCGTCCGCCTGTGCGTGCCGGATAACGTCACCGGGGAACGCAAACGGATGCTCCGGGCCTACGGTGCGGATCTCGTCCTGACCAATCCGCTCGAAGGGTCGGATGGCGCGATTCGCGAGGCCCGCCGGCTCTACCAGGCCGATCCCAGCGCCTATTTCTACCCGGACCAGTACAACAACCCGCTCAACTGGCGAGCCCACTACGACACGACCGGTCCCGAGATTCTCGAGCAGGCCGGCGGGAGGCTGACGCATTTCGTGGCCGGGCTTGGGACCAGCGGCACGTTCGTCGGCGTCGCCAGGCGACTGCGGGAGAGCGGCGGCGATGTGGTGCTGGCCTCGGTGCAGCCCGACGGCCCCCTGCACGGCATCGAAGGGCTGAAGCACATGGATACCGCTATCGTCCCGGGTATTTACGACCCCAGCCTTGCCGACCGCGACGTCCGGGTCGACACGGACGCTGCGATCGCGATGACCCGGCGACTGGCGCGGGAGGAAGGCCTCCTCGTGGGAATCTCCTCAGGGGCGAACGTCGTCGCTGCGCTCGCGGTTGCCGAGCCACCTGCTGTGGTCGTGACGATACTTTGCGACGGCGGCGAGCGCTACCTCTCGGACCGGATGTGGGAGGGGGTGTGAGCGTCGCGTCGACTTTTGGTCCAGGTGTCGTCGAGGCGATTCGCGACCACGGCGCCGAGGCCTATCCGCACGAGTGCTGCGGCGCGCTGCTCGGCCGCGACGGCACCATCGTGGAAGCCTGGGCGCTGCCCAACACGACCGAAGAAGGCCCTCGCCGGCGATTCCTGATTCGTCCGGCCGACTACCGATCCGCCGAAGAGCGTGCGAACGCGACGGGGCAGGAGCTGCTCGGGTTCTATCACTCGCACCCCGATCATCCGGCCCGGCCGTCGCAGTACGATCTCGATCACGCCTGGCCGGTATTCATGTACGTCATCCTTTCGGTAATGAGCGGCGAGCCGGGCGACTTGACCTCGTGGAGGCTGGCCGCGGACCGGTCGGCGTTCGAACCGGAATTGCTGAACCTGGTGACGACCCTGGAGAGCTGCTGACATGGCAACGAAGATCCTGATCCCGACACCGCTGCGCCCCTTCACCGAGAAGCTGGACGCGGTCGAAGTGGATGGGCAGACGGTGGGCGAATTGCTTCAGGGATTGACCACCAGGTACGGCGGGTTGAAGCAGCACCTCTATAACGGCGACGGCCGGCTGCGCAGCTTTGTCAACGTCTACGTCAACGACGAGGACATCCGCTACCTCCAGAAGGAAGCAACGCCGCTCAAGAGCGGTGACGTCGTGAGCATCATTCCGTCCGTGGCGGGAGGCGTCGGCGTCGAGGCGCCGGCCGCGCCGGCGTTGTCGGCCGACGAGGTGCGCCGCTACAGCCGTCACCTGATCCTGCCGGAAGTCGGGATGGAGGGGCAGAAGAAGCTCAAGGCCGCCAAGGTGCTCTGCATCGGCGCCGGCGGTCTCGGTTCACCGGCTGCGATGTACCTGGCCGCCGCCGGCGTCGGCACGATCGGTCTCGTGGACTTCGACGTCGTCGATCTCAGCAACCTGCAGCGGCAGCTGCTGCACGGGACGCCGGACGTCGGCCGCTCGAAGCTGGCTTCGGCGACGGATCGCATCCGTTCGCTGAATCCCAACGTGCGGGTGGTCGCCCACGAAGTCGCGCTCTCGTCGTCGAATGCGCTCGAGTTGTTCAGGCCGTATGACGTCATCCTCGACGGCACCGACAATTTCCCGACGCGCTATCTCGTGAACGACGCGTGCGTGCTGCTCGGAAAGCCAAACGCCTACGGCAGCATCTTCAGGTTCGAAGGGCAGGCGTCGGTGTTCGCGACCAAGGGTGGGCCCTGCTATCGCTGCCTTTATCCAGAGCCGCCGCCGCCGGGGCTGGTGCCGAGCTGTGCCGAAGCGGGTGTGCTCGGTGTCCTGCCAGGCATCATCGGGACGATTCAGGCTACCGAGGCCATCAAGCTGATCCTGGGTAACGGCGAGCCGCTCATCGGACGATTCCTGATTTACGACGCGCTCCGGATGCGCTTCCGCGAGCTGAAGCTGCGCCGAGACCCCGATTGCCCGGTCTGCGGAGATCATCCGACGCTCCACGCGCTGATCGACTACGAGCAGTTCTGCGGAGTGCCGAGCGGTGTCACGTCCCCTGTTGGCAGCGCGACTTCGGAAAGTGGTGACAGCTCAGCCTCGGCGACGGACATGACTCCCAGGGAGCTGAAGGCAGCGTTGGACCGCGGCGACAAGCTGGTCATCGTCGACGTCCGCGAGCCGCAGGAGTGGCAGATTGCCCGCATCGATGGGGCGGTTCTGATCCCATTAGGCGAAGTGCCCCAGCGGTACGGCGAGATTGACAAGAACCAGCTCGTCGTTTGCCAGTGCCGGTCGGGTGTCCGCAGCGCCAAAGCTGCGTCGTTCCTTCGCAGCGTCGGCTTCGAGCGCGTCGTCAACCTCACGGGCGGCATCCTCCGGTGGAGTGACGAGGTGGACCCGACCCAGCCGAAGTATTAGGCGGCTCGACCTGCCGGGTTTCGCGACGGCAGGTCTCGCCGTAGGCCGCCTTCGGCGGTCGGCCGCGCTTTGCGCGTCGGGCGGCCTTCGGCCGTAGGAGGCACCGGGGCACTCCGTCGGTTTTGTCCCACGCCGAGCGAAGCGAGGCACCTGTACGCCGAAGGCGGCCTACGCCGCGAAGGGGCGCCCGCCGCGCCAGCCGCCATCGATGAGGCTCCGGCGGCGCCGCGGCCTAATGCCGACTTGCGGAGTCCGATATCGAGGACTAAACTAGGACTGTCACGGTCGTATTTCCAGGCCGACCCATGCTCAGACTCTCCAAGAAATCCGATTACGCGCTGATGTCGATGAAGCACCTGGCCACCCGCTCGGACGGCGCGGCGGCCAGCGCGCGGGAGATGTCGGAGGCCTACTCGATCCCGCTCGAACTGCTCGCCAAGGTCCTGCAGCGCCTCGTCCGGGCGCGGCTGCTGCTGTCGGTCCAGGGGACGCGGGGCGGGTATCGGCTGGCGCGTCCTGCGGGCAGCATCAGTGTGGCCGATGTCATCCAGGCGGTGGACGGACCGGTGACGGTCACCGCGTGTTCGCCGGACGATCACGCGTGCGGGCAGTACACGACCTGCAGCATCCGCGACCCGCTCTGGAAGATCAAGAACCGCATCCTCGAGACGCTAACCACGGTTTCGGTGGCCGAACTGGCTGCCGACCCTACGACGCCCCCGACGCCGCCCGCGCCAAAGGTGTCGCGCCTGGTCTTCGTCGCGCCGGCGGGGGAGAGCTAGGTGATCTACCTGGATCATCACGCAACGACCCCGGTCGATCCGCGGGTGTTCGAGGCGATGCGGCCGTACTTCACCGAGGTGTTCGGCAACGCGTCAAGCCGGACGCACCATGCCGGCTGGCAGGCCCACGACGCCGTGGAAAAGGCCCGCAAGCAAGCGGCCGCGCTCATGGGCGCCGACGCGCGCGAAGTGATCTTCACGAGCGGCGCAACCGAAGCCAACCACCTGGCCATTGCCGGTGTTGCCGCTGCAGCGCCGCAGGATCGACGTCACGTCGTCACGCTCGTCACCGAGCACAAGTCGGTGCTCGCGCCGGTCGCTCGTCTTGTCGAGTCGGGCTGGCAGGTGACGGAACTGGCAGTGCCGCCCGGCGGGATCGTTGAGGCCGGTGCGGTTGCCGCTGTCGTCGGACCGCAGACGGCGCTCGTCACGGCGATGCTGGCGCACAACGAGATCGGTGTCGTGCAGCCGCTCGCCGAGATCGTTCACATCGCCCACGCGCACGGCGCGCTCGTGCACACCGACGCGGTCCAGGCGCTTGGCAAGCTGCCCGTGGACGTTCACGCGCTTGGCGTGGATCTCGCGTCGTTCAGCGCTCACAAGCTGTACGGCCCGAAGGGCGTCGGCGCGCTGTTCGTCAGGCGCGGTGTGGAAAAGCGTATGCGGCCCGTGGTCACCGGAGGCGAGCAGGAGCGAGGCCTTCGCGGCGGCACCCTGAATGTGCCGGGGATCGTCGGGTTCGGCGCGGCGTGCGCGGTTGCTTCCGGCGAGATCGCCGACGAGGCGGCGCGGCTCGAGGGCCTGCGGGATCGTCTCTGGGCCGGGCTCCGCGAAAGGGTGGGCGAGGTCTCGCTGAACGGTGCGATGGCGCCTCGGCTGCCCGGCAATTTGAACGTGCACGTCGCCGGCGTCGAAGGTGAAACGCTCCTGCTCGGACTGACCGAGATCGCCGTGTCGAGCGGGGCGGCATGTCTCTCCGCGGAACCGTCGCACGCGCTCCTGGCGCTCGGCCTGCCGCGGGATGCCGCGCTGTCCTCGCTTCGCTTCGGTCTCGGCCGCGGCACGACGGCTGAGGACGTCGACCAGGCCGTCACGCACGTCGCGGAGGTCGTCGGGCACCTGCGGGCAATGGCGCCGGCGGCCCGGGCGTCTGCGGGAGTGCGAGGCTAGCGATGGCGTACTCCGCGGCCGTGCTCGACCGGGTGCGCAACCCGCAGCGCGTCGGCGTGCTGCCGGACGCGCCGGAGGTCGGCACCGGCGAGGCAGGTTCGATGGACGCGGGCACCTTCGCCCGCATCCAGGTCAGGGTGGAGCAGGGGCGCATTGTCGCCGCCCGCTTCAAGGTGTTCGGGTGCAGTGCGGCCATCGCGGCGACCGGGTTGGTGGCCGAGTGGCTGGAAGGCGCCAGCCTCGCCGAGGCAGGGCTGGTGACGCCGGAGCGGGTCGTGCAGCACCTGCAACTGCCCGAGGAGCGGGTCCACGTCGCGGCCGTGGCCGTTGACGCGGCCCGGCATGCGGTGCGCGACGCCGGCAGAAGGCAGGACGAACGTCATGATTGAGATCACCGAGAGCGCGGCGCGCGTCATCACGCGCCAGTTGGCGAAACAGGAGCACGATCGCGGCGGTCTGCGAATTGCCGTCAAGGCCGGCGGCTGCTCGGGCTTCGCGTACACCTTTGCGTTCGACGGCGGCCCGCGCGCCACAGATCAGGTCTTCGAAGGCCCTGGCGGCGCCAAGGTCTTCGTCGATCCGCGCAGCCTGAAGCTGCTCGACGGCACCGTTCTCGACTTCGACGAGGACAACCTGATGGCCACGAATTTCACGCTCCGCAACCCGCACGCGAAGAGCACCTGCGGCTGCGGCGAATCGTTCTCGGTTTAGAACCTCGAGAACTTCGAGAACCCCGAGAACTTCGAGAACCCCGAGAACCACGAGAACCCGTCATGTCAACGTCGACCGAAGTCATCGAACAACTGGCGAATACCGAATACAAGTACGGGTTCGTCACCGAAATCGAGCAGGACATCGCGCCCAAGGGGCTCAACGAGGACATCGTCCGGCTCATCTCGGCCAAGAAAGAGGAGCCGGAGTGGCTGCTGGAATGGCGGCTGCGCAGTTACCGTGCGTGGCTGAAGATGTCCGAGCCGACCTGGCAGAACGTCACCTACGACAAGGTCGACTACCAGGCGATTTCGTATTACGCGGCCCCGAAGGAGAAGAAGAAGCTGAACAGCATGGACGAAGTGGACCCGGAGATCCGGGCCACGTTCGACAAGCTGGGCATTCCGCTGATCGAGCAGCAGATGCTCGCCGGCGTCGCGGTAGACGCGGTGTTCGACTCGGTATCGGTGGCGACGACGTTCCGGAAGAAGCTTGGCGAGCTGGGCATCATCTTCTGTTCGTTCTCTGAGGCGGTGAAGCACCATCCCGACCTGGTCCGGCAGTACCTCGGCTCGGTGGTGCCGCACACCGACAACTTCTTCGCGGCGCTCAACGCCGCGGTGTTCAGTGACGGCAGCTTTGTCTTCGTGCCCAAGGGCGTGAAGTGCCCGATGGAGCTCTCGACCTACTTCCGCATCAACGCCAAGGACACGGGCCAGTTCGAGCGCACGCTGATCGTCTGCGAGGAAGGCGCGTCGGTGAGCTACCTCGAAGGCTGCACCGCGCCGAAGCGTGACGAGAACCAGCTGCACGCCGCGGTGGTCGAGCTCGTCGCGCTCGACGACGCGACCATCAAGTACTCGACGGTCCAGAACTGGTACCCCGGCGACAAGAACGGCGTCGGCGGCATCTACAACTTCGTCACCAAGCGCGGGATGTGCAAGGGACGGAGCAGCAAGATCACCTGGACCCAGGTGGAGACTGGCTCCGCGATCACGTGGAAGTACCCGAGCTGCATCCTCCAGGGCGACGATTCGGTCGGCGAGTTCTACTCGGTCGCCGTGACCAACAACTTCCAGCAGGCCGACACCGGCACGAAGATGATCCACCTGGGGAAAAACACCCGCAGCACGATCGTCTCGAAGGGCATCTCCGCCGGCCGCGGCCAGAACACCTATCGCGGCGCGGTCAAGATCGGCAAGAACGCCGCCAACGCGCGCAACTACTCGCAGTGCGACTCGCTGCTCATCGGCGACCGCTGCGGCGCGCACACGTTTCCGTACCTCGAGATCAAGAACACGTCAGCCAAGGTCGAGCACGAGGCATCGACTTCGAAGATCGGCGAGGACCAGATCTTCTACTGCGAGCAGCGGGGGATCTCGAAGGAAGACGCGATCAACCTGATCGTCAGCGGCTTCTGCAAGGAAGTGTTCCGCGAGCTGCCGATGGAGTTCGCGGTCGAAGCCCAGAAGCTGCTTGGAATTTCGCTCGAAGGGTCGGTGGGGTAGACATGTCGTTGCTGAGCATTCAGAACCTGCAGGTGAAGGCGGAGGACAAGCTGATTCTCCGCGGTATTTCTCTCGAAGTGAACCCCGGCGAAGTCCACGCCATCATGGGGCCGAACGGCTCGGGCAAGAGCACCCTCGCCCGCGCCCTGGCCGGCCATCCCGGCTACGAGGTGGTCGGCGGCCGCGTGCTCTACCGCGGGGAGGATCTGCTCGAGATGGCCGCCGACGAGCGCGCTCGCAAGGGCGTGTTCATGGCCTTCCAGTACCCGGTCGAGATTCCTGGCGTGAACAATGCCTACTTCCTCAAGGCGGCGCTCAACGCCGTGCGCAAGGAGCGCGGCCTCGACGACCTCGATGCCATGGACTTCATGGCGCTCGTGAAGGAGAAGGCGAGGCTGCTCGACATCGATCAGGCGATGCTGCAGCGCTCCGTCAACGAGGGGTTCTCCGGCGGCGAGAAGAAGCGCAACGAGATCTTCCACATGGCCGTCCTCGAGCCGGTCGTGGCGGTTCTCGACGAGACCGACTCGGGCCTCGACATCGACGCGCTCCGCATCGTGTCGCAGGGCGTCAACGCGATGCGCAGCGACGAGCGCGCGTTCATCGTGGTCACCCACTACCAGCGGCTCCTCAACTACATCGTCCCCGACTTCGTGCACGTGCTGAGCGAGGGACGGCTGGTGAAGTCGGGCGGCCGCGAGCTCGCGCTCGAGCTCGAGGAAAAGGGTTACGGCTGGCTCGAGGATGTGGCTGCCGGGGCCAGGAGCTGAATCGATGTCTTCAGTGGCTGAAGGGCAAGACACCTACGTCACCGAGCTGGACCGATTCGCGAAGGGCCGCGGCGATGTGGCGCCGGCGTGGTTGAAGACGCTGCGGTCGCGCGGGCGGGACGCGTTCGAGCAGTCCGGCTTTCCGACCACGCGCCAGGAGGAGTGGCGCTTCACCAACGTCTCGCCGATCGCGACGACCCCGTTCAAGCTCGCCGAAGGCATGCCGACGAACGCCCCGTCGATGGTGTCGCGGGTGTCCGTGCCCGGCTCCGTCCGGCTGGTGCTCTTGAACGGCCGCTTCGTGCCGGAGCTGTCGGATCTGACCCACGTTCCAATCGGGCTCAAGATCGGAAGCCTCGCGGCTGCGATTGCCTCCGGAGCGCCCGAGTGCTCGCTGCTCGGCCAGCAGCCGTTTGAAGGGCAGCCATTCGCGGCGCTCAACACGGCATTCCTCGAAGACGGCGCGCTGATTTCGGTTCGCAAGGGCGCGGCGATCGAACCGCCAGTGCACGTTGTAATCATCACCGGTGGCACGAACCGCTCGATGATCCATCCCCGTGTGCTGATTGCGGCGGCGCCCGGCAGCCAGGCGGATGTCGCGATCAGTTTCCTGACCACCGCCGGCGAGGCCCATTTCACCAATGCGGTGATCGAGGCGAACCTCGGCGAGGGGGCGATCGTCAGTTGCTGCCTCGATCAGCGCGGGACCGAGGGCGCATTCCTGGTCAGCAACGCGCACGTGAAAGCCGCAAAGGACGCGTCGTTCAAGCTGCGCACGATAACGGTCGGCGGCCGGCTCACCCGTAACGACGCCGTCGCCGTTCTGGACGGCCAGGGCGCGCACGTCGACCTGGACGGCTGCTACCTGGTGGACGGCACCTCGCTTGTCGACAACCACACCACCATCGATCACGCGCAGCCGAACTGCACCAGCCACGAGCTCTACAAGGGAATCCTGGACGGCAAGGCCAAGGCCGTCTTCAACGGCCGGATCATCGTCCGCCTCGACGCCCAGAAGACCGACTCGAAGCAGACCAACCGGGCGCTGCTGCTGTCCGACGAGGCGACGATCAACTCGAACCCGCAGCTCGAGATCTTTGCTGACGATGTGAAGTGCACGCACGGAGCGGCGGTCGGGCAGCTCGACGAGGAGGCGCTGTTCTACCTGCGCGCCCGCGGCCTCAATGCCAAGGACGCCCGCGACATGCTGATTCACGCCTATGCCGGCGAGGTGCTGGAGCGCATTTCCATTCCGCACCTGCGGACGCAGGTCGAGCGCGAGCTGTTTCGGCAGCTCGAGCGCGATCTGGCGGAGCACGACAAGGGCCGATGACCATGGCGATCGCCATTTCGTTCGACGTCGACACGATCCGGGCCGATTTTCCCATTCTCGCGAGCTCGGTCCACGGCAAGCCGCTCGTCTATCTTGACAACGCGGCGACGACCCAGAAGCCGCGTGCGGTGCTCGATGCGCTCACCGAGTACTACACGTCGAGCAACGCCAACGTGCACCGAGGCGTGCACTACCTGAGTGGCAAAGCGACGGATCAGTACGAGCAGGCCCGCGCGTCGATCGCGCGGTTTCTCGGCGCTGCCGAGCCGCGGGAGATCGTCTTCACTCGCAACGCCACCGAGAGCATCAACCTCGTCGCCCAGACCTGGGGCCGGGCCAACATCAAGGCCGGCGACGAGATCCTGGTCTCGGCGATCGAGCACCACTCGAACATCGTGCCGTGGTACATGCTCGCGGCCGAGAAGGGCGCGGCGCTGCGGGTGATCCCGATGTTCGACAGCGGCGAGCTGGACCTGGAGGCGTTCGCCAGGCTGCTCACGTCGCGGACGAAACTCGTCGCGATTTCGGCGTTGTCCAACGCGCTCGGGACGGTGACGCCGGTGGCCGAGATCATTCGTCAGGCGCACGCCGCCGGCGCGGTGGTCGTGGTGGACGGCGCCCAGGCGGCGTATCACATGCCGATCGACGTCCGCGCGCTCGACTGCGACTTCTTCGCGGTCACCGGCCACAAGCTGTACGGGCCAACCGGGATTGGTGTCCTCTACGGCAAAGCGGCGCTGCTCGAGGCGATGCCGCCGTGGATGGGTGGCGGGGACATGATCGCGTCGGTCACGTTCGAGCATTGCACGTGGAACGTGATCCCCAACAAGTTCGAGGCCGGCACGCCCGACATCGCGGGCGCGATCGGGCTCGGCGTCGCGGTGGAGTACGTCAGCCGGATCGGCATGGATCGCATCCAGGCCTACGAACAGGAGCTGCTCGCCTACGGCACTGACGCGTTGCGCCAGGTCGAGGGGCTGCGGATCGTCGGCACCGCGCCGCGCAAGGCCAGCATCCTGTCGTTCGTGATGGACAACATTCACCCTCACGATCTCGGGACGATCGTCGATCGCGAAGGTGTGGCCATCCGTACGGGACAGCATTGCGCTCAGCCGGTGATGGATCGGCTCGGGATTCCGGCGACCGCGCGCGCCTCGCTCGCCATGTACAACACGCGCCAGGAGATCGACGCGCTGGTCGCGGCGCTCCACAAGGCGCGCAAGGTGTTCGGGTGATGTCGGAACTGACCGACCTTTACCAGGAAGTGATCCTGGACCACAATCGGCGCCCTCATAACTTCCGGGTGATCGACCCGGCAACCGCGAAGCAGGAGGGCTACAACCCGCTTTGCGGCGATCGGTTGACTCTGTATCTGACGGTGGAGGACGGGGTCATCAAAGACGTGGCGTTCCAGGGCTCCGGCTGCGCGATCTCGAAGGCGTCGGCGTCGCTGATGACTGATGCCGTCAAGGGAAAGACGGTTGCGGAGGCGCGGTCGCTGTTCGATCGGTTCCACCAGATGATTACCTCACCACCCGGCAGCGCGCTGCCGGAGCTTGGCAAGTTGTCCGTGCTGGCCGGCGTCCGCGACTTCCCGACGCGCGTCAAGTGCGCCGGGCTGGCGTGGCACACGCTCAAGGCCGCCGTTTCCGAACAGGCCGCGGGTCCGGTCACGACCGAGTAGCGCGCGGCGATGTCGACGAGGTTCCTTCCGATGATGCCGATGGGCGGCGCAGATCCGGCCGAATCGCCGGCCAACGAACAGTCCGAGTCGGTGGCCCATATCGTCCCCGACCCGGTGAAGATGGCGGAGCTCCGGCCGCAGATCATGGACGCGCTCGCCACCGTCTATGACCCGGAAATCCCCGTGAACATCACCGAGCTCGGCCTGATCTACGACGTCCTCGTCGACGCCGAGGCGAAGGTCGGGATCCGGATGACGCTCACCGCGCCGGCGTGCCCGGCGGCGCAGATCCTGCCCGGGGAAGTGCGGGACAAGGCAGCGAAGGTGCCTGGCGTCACCGAAGCAAAGGTCGAGGTCGTATGGGATCCGCCCTGGACCAAGGAGCGGATGTCGGAAGCAGCAAAGCTGCAGCTGGGACTGTTCTGATGCTTGTCAGGCTTCGCGTGAAGCTCGTCAGGCTTCAGGCTTCAGGCTCTAGGCTTTAGGCCGGTCACGGTGTCACTCCTCATCTGTGTGGCCACCGAGCTCGAAGGCTGGCTGCTACGCAAGCGGTTAGGCGCGCAAGACGATGCCGCCGTTGTTTGCACGGGCGTCGGGCCGGTGAACGCGGCGCACGGGGTGACGCTGGCGATCACGCGGCAGCGTCCTGGCGCGATTATCGTCTGCGGCGTAGGCGGTGCGTATCCGGGCTCGGGTCTGATCGTCGGCGATGTCGTCTGCGCGGACGTTGAATGTTATGGTGACCTCGGCGCCCAGTCTCCTTCCGGGTTCCTCGACATGCGGGCGCTCGGGTTCCCCGTCATTGCCGGGCCGCCGGCGATCTACAACGACCTGCCGATGCAGGTCTTCCCAATCCAACGCCGCGTGAAGTTCGTCACGGTGAGCACGTGCACGGGGACCGAAGCCGTGTCGCAGGCACTCGAGGCCCGCACCGGCGGCGCGGTGGAGAACATGGAAGGCGCCGCGGTCGCGCACGTGGCGGCCCTGCACGGCATTCCGGTCGGCGAAGTTCGAGGCATCAGCAACCTGGTCACCAACCGTGACATCACCGCGTGGCGGCTGAAGGACGCCGCGCTGGCAGCGCAGGAGGCGCTCCTCGCGTGGATCAGCCAGCGGTGAACTTCGGATTCTCGACCTGCCCGAACGACACCTTCGCGTTTCACGCGATCGTGCACCGGCTCGTCCCCGGACCCGAGGTCGTGCCGTTCATGGACGACATCGAGGTGCTGAACGCGCGTGCTGAAAAGGGCGACGCGGAAGTCACGAAGGTGTCGATTGCCGCGTACGGACGGCTCAGGGATCGCTACATCCTGCTGCGCGCCGGCGGCGCCGCCGGCTACGGCGTAGGTCCGATCGTCGTGGCCCGCAGCCGCCGCGCGGTCGGCGGCCGGGTCGCGATACCCGGCGAGCGAACGACTGCCGCGCTGTTGCTGCGGCTGCTCGGGCGGTTCGAGACCGTGCCGATGCGGTTCGATCAGATCGAAGATGCGGTCCTCCGCGGCGACGTGGACTGCGGCGTGCTGATTCACGAGGGCCGCTTCACTTACGAGGCCAAGGGGCTCACGCTCATTGCCGATCTCGGGGCGATCTGGGAGGAGCGGATGCAGTCGCCGCTGCCGCTGGCGGCGATCGCGATCCGCCGCGACCTGGCGGCCCGGCTGGCCGCCGACGTGGACCGCGCGCTCCGCGCCAGCGTCGATTACGCGTTTGCCCATCCCGAGGCAAGCCGCGCGTTCGTTGCCGCCCACGCGCAGGAGATGGATCCCGACGTCATGTCGCGGCACATCCAGCTCTATGTGAACGATTACACCCGCGCGCTGGACGAGGACGCGGTCCATCGCATGCTGACGTGGGCGGGAGAAGAAGGGTTTTTCCCACCGGCGGCCGGCCTTCAGCTCTTCGTCTAGGCGCTTTCCGGCTTCTGCCTTTTGCCTTCTGCCTTGCCTATTGGGTGCATTTCGGCGCCGCTGCCGCAATGCCCTGCATGACGAGGGCGCGGTATTCGGCGATTTCCTTTTCGCACTTCGACTTGTCCGCCCGCTGGATCAGTTGAAACAGCGCCCACCCGGCGAGCGCTCCGACTGGTGCGGTCGGGGCCCGGTAGGCCTGCGGCGTCCAGTGCTGGATGAATTCGGCGTGCGTCGGCGCTCCGTACGGCATAGGCGCGTTCGAGCCGATGTCGTAATCCTCGATGATGTCGATGCGCGGCGCCGTGCCGAAGACCTGCACGCGATATTCGAGCTTCAACGGCGTGCTGACGGTTTGTTCGCGCGCCTCCGATATCCGCAGCCCACGCTGAATGCGGCTCATCGACACGCCAAGCTTGGAGGCATCCACCTCGGCCGGGCCGCGCGCCACCTGACCCGCGGGCGTCGCGCCGGCCGGGTCCGTGGCCCCGGCCTCGGGCGCCTGGGCGTGGGCGGGAATGGCAACGGCTGCCAGCAGCAGCGCCAGGGCGGCGGCCCTCATGACCCACATTATGACGCGAGTGCTACCATGCCGGTCGGGAGGCGGACGGGCATGCAGAGAGTCGTTCTTGGCGTGGTGAGTGTCGCGACAGCGTGGCTGGCGCTCGGCGCTGTGGGCTGGACGCAGGTGCCCGCGGGCGCGCGTCCCGATGTCATCCTCATCAACGGCGCGGTGCTCACCGTTGATCCTCGGGACTCGGTTGCCGAGGCCGTGGCGATCGCCGACGGCCGCATCACCGCCGTCGGTAGCACAGCCCAGGTGAAGGCGCTGGCCGGCCCGTCCACCGAGGTCATCGATCTCGCCGGACGCGCCGTGACACCAGGGCTCATCGACTCGCACGTGCACTTCACCGAGGCCGACAAGCTGTTCAACGTCGATCTCAGCGATCCGGCGATCAAGACGATGGACGACGTGCTCCAGCGCGTTTCGGCGCACGTCAAGACGTTGAAGCCTGGCGACTGGGTCCGCGGTCGCGGCTGGGACGAGGGCAAGCTCGCCGAGCGCCGTTACATCACCGCGGCCGATCTCGACAAGGTCGCGCCCAACAACCCGGTGTGGCTCACGCAAACGACCGGGCACTACGGCGTCGGCAACTCGCTGGCGCTGAAGATGGCCGAAGTCCGCAAGGAGACGAAGGATCCGCCGGCCGGGACAATCGACCGCGACGCGCAGGGCAATCCGACCGGAGTGATGAAGGAGGCCGCGCAGGGGCTGATCACCGCGCTGGTTCCGCCGATGACGCGCGAGCAGCAGAAGCGCGGCATCGAGCAGATCATCGAGGACTTCAACCGCGAAGGGATGACCGGCGCGAAGGATCCCGGAATCGGCCTGCAGAAGTGGGAGATCTACGAAGAGCTGCTGAAGGAAGGACGGTTGAAGGTTCGGGTCTTCGCGCTCTGGTCCGGACCGCGCAAGGCGGCTGACACCGGCGAGGTGATGGCTCGCGTGCAGGCCCGGCCGAAACCGCCCACGTCAATGGGTGACGGCATGCTGACATCGGGCGGCGTGAAGCTGTACATGGACGGGAGCGGCGGCGCCCGGACCGCGTGGATGTACGACGACTGGAACAAGGACTTCACCGGCAAGGACGCCGGCAACAAGGGCTATCCGTCCACGCCGCCGGACGACTACCGCCAGATCGTCGCCGACCTTCACAAGGCAGGCATCCACGTCAGCACCCATGCGATCGGCGATCGCGCGATCGATTGGGTGGTCGACACCTACGATCAGGTCCTGAAAGCGACGCCGACGAAGAACCTGCGCCACGGGATCATTCACGGCAACACGCCGACCGACCACGCCCTCGACGTGATGGCGCGCCTCCAGCGCGACTATCAGTCCGGTTATCCGGAGGCGCAGGCACCATTCCTCTGGTGGATTGGCGATAACTACGCGGCCAATCTCGGCCCGGAACGCGGCAAGCGGTTGAAGCCGTTCCGCACCTACATGAAGAAGGGGATTCAGTGGGGCGGCGGATCGGACTTCGCAGTGACGCCGTTCGCGGCACGGTATGGTCTCTGGTCCTCGGTGGTTCGCGAGACGCTGAACGGCACCAACGGCCGCACGC
>DATJFF010000296.1:0-10007 GCA_035495795.1 Vicinamibacterales bacterium | reverse complement strand
GTGGCGCTATGACGCCGAAACGCGTGCTGATACTCGTGCACAAGGACCTCGTTCCGCCGGAGTCCGCGGATCCGGCGGAGGTGCCGACCGCGTCGTGGCGGATGGAGTACGACGTGGTCTCGACGCTTCGCAAAAAGGGCTTCGAGCTGCGCGTCATCGGCGTTCACGACGACCTGACGCCGATCCGGCACAACGTCGAGGAGTTCAAGCCCGACATCGTCTTCAACCTGATGGAGGCGTTCGCCGATATCGGCGTGTTCGACCAGAACGTGGTCAGCTACCTCGAGCTGCTGCGGCTGCCCTACACCGGGTGCAACCCGCGTGGGCTCACGCTGGCCCGCGACAAGTCGCTGGCGAAGAAGCTGTTCGCCTATCACCGCGTGCCGGCCCCGGACTTCACGGTGGTACCGCTCAACCGGCGGCCGGCGGTGCGAAAGAAGAACCTGAAGTTCCCGCTGATTGTGAAGTCGCCGACTTACGAGTCGTCGATTGGCATCTCGCAGGCATCGGTGGTCGCGAACGAGGATCAACTGACCAGGCGCGTGCAGTTCATCCACCAGTCGATCGGCACCGCGGCCATCGTCGAGCAGTACGTGGACGGCCGCGAGCTCTACGTCGGGGTGATGGGCAACCTGCGGCTGCAGGTGTTCCCGGTGTGGGAGATGTCGTTCGCAAAGATGGGCGAGCACAGCTGGCACATCGCCACCGAACGGGTCAAGTGGAGCGTCGCCTACCAGAAGAAGCACGGGATCGACACCGCGGCCGCGGGTCTGACGCCGGACATCGCCTCGCAAGTGCAGCACCTCGCCAAGCGCGCCTACCGGGCGCTGGACCTGACCGGCTACGCGCGCATCGACCTGCGCATGCGCGAGGACGGCAAGCTGTTCGTGATCGAGGCGAATCCGAACCCCCAGCTCGCGCAGGGAGAGGACTTTGCCGAATCGGCGCGGCACGCCGGGGTGGATTACGGGCTGCTCCTCGATCGGATCATGAGCCTCGGACTACAGTGGCGTCCCTCTCGCATGGCCCACGATATCGAGTGAGGCCACGCGGGACGGCCGCCCTGTCGGGAGGTCGGGGCGGCTGGCGCCTGCCGGGAGACGGGAGTTGACTTCGCCGATCGGGAGCGAGTCGCCTTCGGGACTGTCAGATCATCAGATAGATCACCAGCTCACCAGATCGATTCGCCAGATCTTCAGATCACCAGATCAGATCGCCAAATCACCAGCTCACCAGATCGCGAGATGACGATGACATCGTATTTTCACTATGACGTCTTTACCTCGACTCGCTTCGAGGGGAATCAGCTGGCCGTGTTCCCGGACGCGCGCGGAATGTCGGCGGACGACATGCAGACGATTGCGCGCGAGATGAACTTCTCGGAGAGCACATTTCTGCTCCCGGCCGAGACGCCCGGGACCGACACCCGGATGCGCATCTTCACGCCTGGCGGCGAGCTGCCGATGGCGGGGCATCCGACCATCGGGACGACGTTCGCGCTGGCAGACTCCGGTGTGATTCGGCCGGGCACGGAGCGGTTCGTGTTTGGGCTCGGCGTCGGGCCGACGCCGGTGGAGCTGACCTGGGTTGGCGAACGGCTCGACTTCGCCTGGATGGATCAGAAGCCGCCGATCGTGCGCCGGCCGCAGTCGGCGGAGCCGGATATCCTGCGCGCCATCGGCGTTGACGCCTCCGCCCGGGCCCGGGCCTTGCCGGTCGAAGAGATCTCGTGCGGCGTGCCGTTCGTGTACGTGCCGCTGGCGTCGCGCGCCGACGTCGATCGCGCCGACCCGGATCTGGCGGCGCTGCGCAGCTTGCGGAGCGCGTTTCCCGATGGCCACAACGCCGTCTTTCTGTTCTCGGTCGAACCCGCGGGGAGCGACGTGACCGTCTACTCGCGCATGTTCGCGCCGGGTCTCGGCGTCCCCGAGGACCCGGCCACCGGCGGCGCCAGCGGCCCGCTCGGCTGCTACCTGGTCGCGCACGAGCTCGTGCCGCGGGCCGCCTGGACCGACATGATCAGCCTCCAGGGCGTGAAGATGCTGCGCCCGAGCCGCATTCACATAAGAGTGAGCGCCAGCGATGCGCGCGCGATCGATCGCGTCCAGGTCGGGGGCAGGGCTGTGAAAGTGGGCGAGGGAACGGTCGCGCTGTAAGTTCGCTGGCGCCGCGAATCTGGCGATCTCGTGAGCTGGTGAGCTGGTGATCAATCTCGTGAGCTCACGAGCTGGTGATCTATCTCGCGATCTGGTGATCTATCTCGCGATCTGGTGATCTATTTCGCGATCTGGTGATGTATCTGGTGAGCTGGTGATCTATCTGGTGACCTGACAGTCCCTCCGGCGATCGACTCCCGACGGCGCGCGCCACCGCGCCCTCCCGATCGGCGAAGCCGACCTCCCGACGGCGGCGAGGCGGCGTCAGGGAGCGAGCCGGACACGGCTCCAGCCGGCCTCGCCCTTCGTGTAGAGCAGGCGGTCGTGAAGCCGGCTCGGCCGGCCCTGCCAGAACTCGATCTTCGCCGGCGCGACGCGGTAGCCGCCCCAGAACGGCGGGACGGGGACGGCGTCGCCTTCGTACTGCGCGGCGAGCGAGTCGAAGTTCTCCTCGAGCACGCGACGGTGCGGGATCACGCGGCTCTGCGGCGAGACCCAAGCGCCAATCTGGCTTTCGCGCGGGCGGGCCTGGAAGTAGTCCGCGGTCTCCTCGCGCGTCACGCGTGACACGCCGCCGCTGATCCGCACCTGCCGCTCGAGCTCGCCCCAGAAGAAGAGCAGCGACGCGCGCGGGTTGGCTTCGAGATCCCGCGCCTTGGCGCTCTCGTAGTTGGTGTAGAACACGAAGCCGGCGTCGCCGAACGCCTTGAGCAGCACGGTCCGCACCGACGGCTCGCCATCGGGCGAGACGGTGGCCAGCGCCATCGCGTTCACTTCGAGCGCCTGGGCAGCCAGGGCCTCGTCGAACCAGTGACGGAACTGAACGATCGGATCGGCCGGCGCCTTCTCCTCGCTCAGCTCCTCGCGGCGATAGTCACGACGAAGATCGGCAATCGACATTGAGGTTCTCGGGGTTCTCGGGGTTCGCGGAGATCTCGGAGTTCTCGCGGTTCGCGACGTGCTCAAATCACCAGATAGATCACCAATTCACCAGCTAGATCATCAGATCACCAGATAGATCAACAGATCACCAACTCTCAAGATTGATCGCCACATCACCAGATCACAAGATCACCAGATTCGCGAACTTTCTACCTGACTTCTACCCATACGCCAAGCAGCCGGCGATCGTGCGAAGCCGGATCCTTGTCCGCCGGCACGAACCCGCTCTCGGTCTCCACGATCACCGTGATCACCCCGCGCGACGGCGGTGGCAACTCGACGAGCTCGGTTTCGCCCGGTTTCAGATCCATTGCCCGCTCCCAGCCTGGCGCCCGCAACGTAACGCGGTTGGGGATGCGTTCGCTGCGGATGTGGACAGTCGGCGCTACGGGCTTGTCGTCGGCGGCCGCGAAGGTGAGTTGCGTCGGCCGTTGCCCGTGAATCCAGAAACCATCCGGCTCCGACACCGTCCAGTCGTCGTGGAAGAGCACGAGGGTCTCGCCGTGCCACGACGCGCCCAGCACCGGCGGCAGCCGCGGCCGTTGGCTCTCGTCGGTGACCGCAAGCGGGGTGATCGTGATCTCGCGGACGGCTCGCTCGATCTCTCGCAGGCCGCGGAAGCCGACGAAGCCGACATCCGCCGGGAGCGTGAAGTCGACGGTCCAGGGCCCGTGCCCGGGATCGACCGTCCACGTCGAGAGGGGCGGACCGGTCCGACCAAGCTGCAGCGACAGATCGTGCGGTCCGATCCTCTCGCTGTCGGCGAACGCGACGTTGGCTCGATAGCGACCGGCAGGCAGCGAGAAGCGGCCGTTGTGGATGACGCGAAGCGGCTGCGGTTGCGGCCGCAATCCAGGTGTCACCTCCAGCGTGACGCGGGACATCAGGTCCTCCGCTGACGTCTTGGAGAGCGGGTTGTAAACGACGGCGGCCGGACGGGCGCGACGGTCGAACGAGTCCAGAGCGGTGATCCGGGCGCGGGCGCTGAGGTTCACCGCCGGTTGCGGCGGCTCAGCGGGCACGAGCCGGAAGAGAAGCGCGGCGGCGATCAGACCGGAGGCGAAGATCGCGCAGGTCGCAAGCGCCGCGGCCCCCGGCCCGCGGGCCGGCATCCGCCGCAGGGCGGCGGCACACATTCCCGCAACCGCGATCCAAATCAGCGACTGAACCGTGGCCGGCCCTGCTTCGTGGTAGATGAAGGTCGGTACCAGCGACCAGGTCGGCCATCGCGGGAGCCACCACTCGAGGAGCGCCGACGATCCGTCGCGTCCGTTGGAGAGCAGGAAGCCGTCCTGCGCCAGGCACATCTGGACCGCGATGCCGACCCCGATCCAGAGCAGGAGGTACTGAGCCGCACGACGCGCAGTCCCCGGCGACGCCTCGGCGTAGGCAACCCCTATCGGCAGCGCGAGGAGCAGCAGCCCTGAGGCCAGGGGCCGGGATGGCGACGCGGCTCCGCCCCACCAGATGCGAAACGCGCCTACGGTGCCGAGGAGCGCGAGGAAGACAAGCCCGACCCGAATCGCAAGCGCGCGGTGCTCGCCGCCGCGGCGCCACAGTGCCCAGAGCCCGGTGGCTGCGAGCGCGTAGGCCGGCGCGTACGGCAAAAGCCCGTACTCCTGGTCGAAGAGCAGGCCCGGCGCGCCGAAACCGAGATTCCACGGCGAGGTCTGCACCATCCCGCCGTAGGGCGCCTGCGGCCACGGCGAGCCCCAGATCACGTAGAAGAACGTGAACCAGGCTGCGAGCAGCGCCGCATACGGAATCGCCGCTCCGACGATCCAGCGGATCGGCGCCAGCCGCCAGGTACCCGGGCCCGAACCCGAGATCAGCCCCGTCGCGAGGAGCGCCGCGCTCATCGGCGCGTACTTCGTGCTGAGCCACGGGAGGCAGCCCGACGCGATGCCGAGCACCCATGGGTTGCGGGTCGTGACGCCGATCATCACCGCCAGCGCTGCGGCGATCTCCGGGTAGACCGAGAACGTGTTGAACACGAAGGGCGTCGAGACCGCGACGGCGGCCCAGCCGAAGGTCGCGGCTTCCGGCGATCCAACCGTGTCCGCGATCCAGCGCCAAGCCAGCGCCGCGGCGATCGCGGCCATGGCAATCAGCGCGATGACGACACCGCGGTATCCGCCGGCGGCGTAGACCGGCGCCATCAGGATGGGCAGGCCGACGGGGTGAATCGAATAGATCTCGCCGTCCACGCCGCGAGTGAGGTAGTGCGGCTCCAACTCCTGCTCGAAATACTCCCAGTAGTCTCCCTGATCGTGGTTGTTCTCGATCTTGAGATCACCGTCGCGCCAGAGGCTCTGCGCGATGATCAGGTAGTGCGGCTCGTCGCCGGCGGGATAGAGCACCGTTCCGGTGAGCTGCGATGCGGCTGCGCCGGAGACGATCGCGGTGGCGATCCCGATCAGCACCGCCTGCGCATTCCGTCGGCGCGGGATCCATCGCGACACCGGCCGGCTCGGGGCGTCCACCGGCTGCTGTCGCCACGCCCAGATCGCCAGCATTGCCACGACCAGCCACACCACCCAGCGAAGCGGCCCGGCCAGGATCTGCAGCACCGGCCACCAGTCGGCGACGAGCGGCAGGAAGGGCAGGAGCAGGACTGCTGAACCGGCCAGCGGCCAAAGCACGTCGGGAAAGCGGCGCCGTTCGAGGGTGCCGGATCGCGGGGCCAGCCGCGCGCTCAGCGCCACCGCGACGGCGGCGGCGAGCAGCAATCCCACCGCCGACTCCCAGGGCGGCAGCAACGCCACTCGAACTCGAGCGCCGTCGAGTACCAATTCGTCGAGCACCCCGCCAGAGGCATAGAGCGCGGCGGCGATCACCAGGCACACCAGCACGGGCCCCGCAGCGCGTCGCATCTGGACGATTGTACAATCACGCGCTTCGAGGAGAGATACCCTGATGAGACCGATCATCGCCGCCGCGCTCGTGCTCTCCGCCTGCAGCCCCGCTCCATCGTCTTCGCCCTCTTCGCCGGCGCCGGCCGCCGACTTCGACGTCCTCATCACCGGCGGACGGATCGTCGATGGGACCGGCGCGCCGTGGTTCGAGGGCGACGTCGCGATCACAGGCGATCGGATCGTTTCGATCGGACGCCTCGCCGGTCGCGGCGCGAAGGCGACGATTGATGCCCGGGGCGCGTATGTGGCGCCGGGCTTCATCGACATGCTGGGCCAATCGGAACTCAACGTCCTCGCCGATCCGCGGGCCGCCTCGAAGATCACCCAGGGCGTGACCACCGAGATCA
Source organism: Vicinamibacterales bacterium (assembly GCA_035495795.1). Taxonomy (GTDB): domain Bacteria; phylum Acidobacteriota; class Vicinamibacteria; order Vicinamibacterales; family UBA2999; genus VFZN01. Next base: position 3,647 of record DATJFF010000296.1, on the reverse strand, counting down.
CCGGCGAGGGCAGCTCCATCGCGCCGGTCAACGAGCGGCTGCTGGCGAAGGCGAAGCCGAACTTCGACAGCCTCAAGGTCGAACAGGATTTCCGGACGCTCGGCGAGTACTTCACGCGGCTCGAGACCCGGTCGCGGCCGGCGATCAACGTCGGCACCTTCGTCGGCGCCGGGGGCTTGCGTTCCTACGTCATCGGCGACCAGCAGCGTGTCGCGACGCCGCAGGAGATCGAGCAGATGAAGGCGCTCGTTCGCCAGGCGATGGAGCAGGGCGCGCTCGGGGTCAGCACGTCGCTCCAGTACGTGCCGGACCGCTTCGCGAGCACCGAGGAGATCGTGGAGCTGGCGAGAGTGGCAGCCGAATACGGCGGGCGTTATCTGTCGCACCAGCGCTCCGAGTCGGCGCGGATCATCGACTCGCTGAACGAGGCCTTCACCGTCGCCGAGCAGGCTCACATCCCGGTCGAGATCTGGCATCTCAAGACCGCCTATCGCGCCAACTGGGGTCGTATGCCGGAGATCCTGCGGCACATCGAGTCGGCGCGGGCCCGCGGCCTCGACGTCACCGCCAACATGTATCCCTACGACCGTGCCTCGAACGGGCTCGACGCGTGCCTGCCGCTATGGGTTCGCGACGGCGGCAAGGACGCGATGGTCGCGCGGTTGAAGGACCCTGCCCAGCGTGAGCGCGCGAAGCGGGACATGGAAGACCCGAACGCGAAGGACTGGGAGAACCAGTGGTACGGGTCCGGAGGGGCGGCAGGGGTGCTGCTGTCGTCCGTGCTCGACCCGTCGCTCCGCAAGTGGGAGGGCAAGAACTTCGAGGAGATCGGCAAGGAAATGGGGAAGGACCCTCGCGACGCGGTGATGGACCTCGTGATTGCCGACCACGGCGAATCGTCGGTGATCATCTCGATCATGCGCGAGGACGACGTCCGGACGGCGCTGGCGAGTCCGATGGTGTCGATCGGCACCGATTCCGGCGCCCGCGCCGAGGACGGGCCGCTGTCGCTCTCGAAATCGCACCCCCGGGCGTGGGGATCGTTCACGAAGATCCTCGGCACTTACGTCCGCGACGAGAAGCTGATTCCACTCGAAGACGCGATCCGGCGGTTCACCTCACGTCCCGCCACCCGCGTGGGCATCAGCGATCGCGGCCTGCTTCGCCCCGGGTTCAAGGCCGACATCACGATCTTCGATCTCGCCACCGTGCGCGACCGTTCGACCTATGTCGATCCCAATCACTATTCCGAGGGCATTCGCCACGTGCTCGTCAACGGTCAGCCGGTGGTGAAGGACGGAAAGATGACAGAGGCTCGCCCAGGCCAGGTCATTCGAGGACCAGGAAGGAAGTAGGCGAATCTGGAGATCTGAAGATTTGGTGATCTGGTGATCAATCTTTTGATCTGGGGATCTGGTGATCTATCGCTTGATCTGGTGGTCTATCTGGCGATCTTGGACGTTGGGGCGACGCTCGAGCACGGTGCCAAAGAGTACTGAGGGCCTGACAGTCGCTCCCACGATTCACTCCCGAGGCGCGCGCGAGCGCGCCCTCCCGGCCAGCGAAGCCGACGTCCCGGCAGTATCATTTCAGGGTTTGCTCCCGACGCTTCTCGTCATCTGGATCGGGTTCCTAATCTCGCTGACACCCCGGCCTTCGGCATGGCTGGTGGTGGCCTCCGGGCTCCCGATCGTCGCCGGTGCGTGCTGGCGGGCGGCGCAACGGCGACAGGTGGGCTTGTGGGCGCTGGTTCGGACCTACCCCGATGTCGTCGGGCTCGCGTTGGTCCTGCTCTATGCCCTCGGCGTGCAGATGGCCGATACCCACGGCGTCACGACAGACGGAGTGACTTATTTCGCCCAACTCCGCAGCCTGGTTTTCGATCGCGATCTCGACGTTGCGCGGGAGTTCGCGTTCCTCAACCAGCCGCCGCGCCCGAATCACGTGGTCCCTGTCGGGACGCTGGTGTTGTGGGCGCCGCTGTATCTGATCGTGGCGGCTGCCGACGCCCTCGGCCGTGCCGTCGGCTGGTGGGCGGCGCCCGCAGATCCAATCGGCCTCGGTCTCGGCTTGCCGTACGTCCGTGCCGCGCTGCTGTCCTCCTTCGCCATCGGCGCCGCCGGCCTGTTCGCGCTGCTCCTGCACCTGCGAACGCGCTTCTCGCGCGCCGTGGCGTTCGTCAGTGTCCTGCTCGTGTTCGGCGCGACGCCGCTCTACTGGTACATGGTCTACGAGCCGTCGATGACGCATGCCGCGTCCTTCGGTTTCGTCGCGCTCTTCGTCGTCTGCGCGACACGCTGGCTCTCGCCGACGCCCGTCCCGGTGAAGGGGCGAGAGGAAGATCGGCAGTCCCGTCGCAGTTCGATCCCGTCACAGCCCACTCCCGAGGAGCGTTTTTCGACGCTCTCGATCACGCGCCGACGGGCGCTAGCCCTGGGCGCGCTCCTCGGCCTCGCGTTTCTCGCCCGCTCGCAGGAGGCGCTGTTCGCGCTCTATCCCGGTTTGTTGCTCCTGACCGCAGTGGATCTCCCGAGGAACCAGCGTGTCAGAGCGGCGGTGTACCTGGCCGGCTGGGCGTTCGTCGGCGCGTTGCCGTGGCTGCTGATCCAGTTCCTCGACGGCTACGCGCTGCTGACGCGCTACAACTATCAAATCACCGGGCAGGGCGGGTACCTGCACCTGTGGGAATCGCGCTGGATCGACACCCTGTTCTCGTCGTGGCACGGCTTCCTGTCCTGGTCGCCCGTCGCCTATGCGGCGGTGATCGGGACCTTCGCCTACTTGCGACGCGAGTGGCGCTGGGCGGCATCGGCTCTCCTGATTCTGTTTCTCACGGCGTGGATCAACGGGGCGACGCAGGACTGGGCCGGCGGCTGGTCGTTCGGCGGGCGCCGCTATTCGAGCGCCCTCGTGATGCTGGCGCCCGGGCTTGCGATGGTGATCGAGTTCGCGCTGCGGCGCCCGCTCGTCGCGCTCGCCCCAGTGGTCGCGGCGGCGCTGTGGTGGAACCACCTGCTGATGGTTCAATACACCGCCGGCATGCTGCCGAAAGACGAGCCGGTCTCCTTCGGCCGCATCGTCCGACAGCAGGCAGAGCTCCAGACCCGGCACCCGTACTGGTATCCGTTCGCGTTCCCGGCCAATGTCTGGTTCGCCTGGCGCGAAGGCGTGCCGGTGGACAAGTACGACGTGCTGTCGCCGGAGACGCCGAAGGGCGCGTTCTCGCTGCCGTTCGATCGCGTGGCGGAGCGGTTTCTCCTCAGTGGCTGGGACGTGCCGGGCGGTGACGACTGGGGCTCGTGCTGGTGGATCGGCGGCACCCCGGCGACGATTGCGGTGCCGCTCGATCTGCAGGCTGGTGATGTCACGATCCGCGTCCGCACGCGAACGCGGCTCGAGGCGCCGCCGGTGCGGGCGAAGATGGCCGTGGACGTGAACGGACGCGAGGTCGGAACGTTCGTCGCAGGGTTGCCTGACGCGACGACCAGCGAGGTTGTCATTCCATCGGACGTCGCGCGCACCCTGTTCCGCCGCGGCTTCAACCAGGTCGGCCTCCGCAGCCTCGGAGTAGAGGAGGTGGACACTGCCGACACTCGCGAGCCGACGTCGCAAGCCGCTCGCTGGCGCCGCTCGGTGTGGCCTGTGGC
>DATJFF010000295.1:0-85229 GCA_035495795.1 Vicinamibacterales bacterium | reverse complement strand
GCGACCAGTACGTAGTCGAACGTGGCCTCGGCGGGGGCGCCCTCGCCCTCGAAGTTTACCGTGACGCCGCTCTTCGCGTTCTTCATCGCGGTGACCTTCGTCGACAGGTAGATCTTCTCGAACACCTTCTCGGCGCGCTGGTTGAGGATCCGCACCAGATCGCGATCCGCGCCGGGCAGCAGGCCCGGCGTCATCTCCACGACCGATACCTTGGTGCCGAGCGCCGCGTAGACCGAGCCCAACTCGAGCCCGATGTATCCACCGCCGATCACCAGCATCGTCTTCGGAATCTCGGGCAGGTCGAGACCGCCGGTCGAGTCCATTACCCGCGGCGAGTCGAGCGACAATGACGGGATGCGCGTCGGATGCGAGCCGGTCGCCAGGATTACATAGTCGACGCTGACGGTCTCTTCACCACCCTCGACCTTCTGCACCCGCAGCGTCTTCGAATCGACGATCGAGGCGCGGCCCTGGATGTACTTGACCTTGCGGAGCTTCGCCACCTGGCCGGTGCCGCTCGTCAGCTTCTCGACGACGCGGTTCTTGTAGTCGCGCAGCTTGTCGACGTCCAGCTTCGGCGCGCCGAAACTGACGCCCCAATCGGCCGCGTGATGCGCCTCGTCAATCACCTTGGCGACGTGCAGCAGGGCCTTGGATGGGATGCAGCCCTTGTAGAGGCACACGCCGCCGGGGTTCTTTTCCTCCCCGATGAGCGTGACCTCCATCCCCAGATCGGCGGCGTAGAACGCCGCCGCGTATCCGCCCGGCCCGGCGCCGAGCACGGCAACACGAGTAGCCATCGACTAGCCTCGCAGCGCGAGCGCGAACGGGTTCTCCAACGCCTCGGCCACCCACCGCAGGAACCGGATCGCGTCAGCGCCGTCGATCAGCCGGTGGTCGTAGCTGAGCGACAGCGGCAGCATCTGCCGCGGCTCGAAGGCCGTGCCGTTCCACAGCGGTTCGAATCCGCCGCGTGAGATTCCGAGAATGGCCACTTCAGGCCAGTTCACGATCGGCGTGAAGGCCGTGCCGCCGATTCCGCCGAGATTGGAGATCGACATCGATGCGCCGGACATGTCGTCCAGTGTCAACTTCCTGCCGCGTGCCTTCTCGGCCAGCTGCTGGATGTCCACCGAGATCTCGGTCAGGTTCTTCTTATCCGCGTCCCGGACCACCGGCACGAGCAGGCCGTTCTCCGTGTCGACGGCAATGCCGATGTGGGTGAACTTCTTGTAGACGACGGCCTCTCCGGCCATGTCCACCGAGGCGTTGAACTGCGGGAACACCTTGAGGGCGCTCGCCAGCACCTTGCACGCGATGGCCGTGACAGTCAGGTTGCCACCCTTCTTCTCGACCTCGGCGCGATAGGTCTTGCGCATCTGCTCGAGCCGGGTGATGTCCGCCTTGTCGAACTGCGTGACGTGCGGGATCGTGTTCCAGGCGCTGGCCAGGTGCTCCGCCGTCTTGCGGCGGATGCCGCTCATCGGCTTGCGCTCGGTCTCTCCGAACTTCGAGAAGTCGGGAAGGGCGCGCGCCTGCACCGCGACACCGCTCGACGCCGCTGCAGCTTGCCCGGCGCTGCCAAACGAGCTCATCACCCGCCGCGAGAACTCCTTGACGTCTTCGATCGAGATTCGGCCGCCGGCGCCGCTGCCCGTGACCTGGGTGATGTCCACCCCGATCTCACGCGCGAGGCGACGGACCGACGGCGCGGCCGGACCGGTCGTGTGCGCCGGCGCGGGAACAGCGGCGGCAGCCGGCGCCGGCTGCTGACGCGCGGCCGGGAAATCCACGACCGGCGCCTTCGGCCGCTCGGGCTCAGCGGCCGGCGGCGGAGGCGCGACGGGTTCGGGCGCTGCCGCTGGCGCCGGCGGAGCCGGGGCTGGCGCATCGGCCTTCCGCGTCTCCGCCTGCGGCGCCGCTCCGGCCGCACCCTGATCGACGACGACGACGGCCTGGCCGGGCTTTACTTTGTCGCCGGCTTTGACCTTCAGCTCCTTGACGACGCCGGCGAGTGTTGACGGCACTTCGACGGTTGCCTTGTCCGTCTCGAGCTCGAGGACCGGCTGATCGACCTTGATCGCATCGCCGACCTTGACCAGCACCTTCAGGACGTCGCCCTGTGCGACGCCATCACCCAGATTCGGGAGAACGAAATCGGCCATTTTGCCTTGTGCCTTCTGCCTTCTGCCTTCTGCCTTCTGCCGTTTAGCTGATGGCCGGATTCGGCTTTTCGGGATTGATGCCCAGATCCGAAATGGCCTTGGCAACGACGCCGGGCTCGACCTGCTTCTCCAGCTGCAGCGCATACAGCGTGGAGAGCACGATGAACCGAGCATCCACCTCGAAGAAGTCGCGCAGCGCGGCGCGGGTGTCGCTGCGGCCGAACCCGTCGGTACCGAGCGCCTGCAGCTTCTTCGGCAGCCACTGGTCGATCGCGTTGGGCAACACCTTCAGGTAGTCGGACGCCGCCACGAACACGCCTGGCGCATCCTTGGTCACCTGGGTGACGTACGGCAGCCTCGGCTTGTCGCCGGGGTGAAGCCGGTTCCAGCGCTCGCAGGCGTGCCCGTCGCGATACAGGTTGACGTAGCTCGTGACGCTCCAGATGTCGGCGCCGACGTTGTACTGTTCCTCGAGGATCTGCTGCGCCTTGATCGCCTCGGTGAGAATGGTGCCGCTCCCGAAGATTTGCGCCCGCAGCTTCGCCTTCGGCTTGCTGGTGGGCTTGCAGACGTACATCCCCTTGAGGATGCCGTCCTTCGCGCCATCCGGCATCGGCGGGTGCTCGTACTGCTCGTTCATCACGGTCAGGTAGTACCAGATGTCCTCGCGGTCGGCATACATCCGCTTGATGCCGTCCTCGATGATCACCGCCAGCTCGTAGGCGAAGCCAGGATCGTAGGACTGGCAGGTCGGAACCGGAAGCGCCAGCACGTGGCTCTGGCCGTCTTCGTGCTGCAGGCCTTCGCCGTTGAGCGTGGTGCGGCCCGAAGTGCCGCCCATGACGAAGCCCTTCATCCGCATGTCGGCGCCGGCCCAGATCAAGTCGCCGATCCGCTGGAAGCCGAACATCGAATAGAAAATGAAGAACGGAATCATGTTGATTCCGTGGGTCGCGTAGGCCGTGCCGGCGGCAATGAACGACGAGACCGAGCCGGCCTCGTTGATGCCCTCCTCGAGAATCTGCCCGTCGGACGCTTCCTTGTAGTAGAGCAGCGTGTCGCGGTCCACCGGCTCGTACTTCTGGCCTTCGTGGGCGTAGATGCCGACCTGGCGGAACAGCGCCTCCATCCCGAAGGTCCGGGCCTCGTCGGGAACGATCGGCACGACGTACTTGCCGATGTGCTCGTCGCGCAGCAGCTTCGACAGCATCCGGACGAACACCATGGTGGTCGAGGCCTTGCGGTTTTCGGTGCCCTTGTGGAACTCCTCGAAGGTGTCGCCGAACTCGACGCGCACGGGCGACGAACGATCCTGACGCCTCGGCACCGGACCCTGCATCGCCTGGCGCCGTTCGAGTAGGTAGCGCATCTCGGCCGACTCGTCAGCCGGCCGGTAGAACGGCGCCTGGGCGACGTCCTCGTCCGAGATCGGAATGCCAAAGCGCGTGCGGAACGCGCGCACCTCGTCGTCGTTCAGCTTCTTCTGCTGGTGGGTGATGTTCTTGCCCTCACCCGATTCACCGATGCCGTAGCCCTTGATGGTCCGGGCCAGCACCACGCTGGGCATGCCCTTGGTCTCGGTGGCGCGCTTGAACGCGTTGAAGACCTTGATCGGATCGTGGCCGCCGAGCGTGAGCTTCTTGAGCTGCTCGTCCGAGAGGTGCTTGACCATCTCGAGCAGCCGCGGATCGGTGCCCCAGAAGTGCTTGCGGATGTAGGCGCCGGACTCGACGGCCATCTTCTGGTACTCGCCGTCCACGACCTCGCCCATCCGCTTGACCAGCAGGCCCTCGTGATCCTTCTCGAGCAGGTCGTCCCACTCGGAACCCCAGATGCACTTGATGACGTTCCAGCCGGCACCGCGAAAGATCGCCTCGAGCTCCTGGATGATCTGGCCGTTGCCGCGGACCGGTCCGTCGAGCCGCTGCAGGTTGCAGTTGATCACGAAGATCAGGTTGTCGAGCTTTTCGCGCGACGCCAGCGTGATGGCGCCGAGCGACTCGGGCTCGTCGGTCTCGCCGTCGCCGAGGAAGGCCCAGACCTTCGCGTCGGTGGCAGGCTTCAGGCCGCGATCCTCGAGGTAGCGATTGAAGCGCGCCTGGTAGATGGCCATGATCGGGCCGAGCCCCATCGAGACCGTCGGGAACTCCCAGAAGTCCGGCATCAGCCAGGGATGCGGGTACGACGAGAGCCCGCCGCCCTCCTTCAGCTCACGCCGGAAGTTCTCCAATTGCTGCTGGGAGAGGCGCCCCTCGAGGAATGCACGGGCGTAGATGCCCGGCGAGCCATGCCCCTGGAAGTAGACGATGTCGCCGTCGTTGCCGTTGTCGCGGCCGCGGAAGAAGTGGTTGAACCCGACTTCGTACAGCGTCGCCGAAGACGCGAACGTCGAGATATGACCGCCGATGCCGTCGTCGAGGCGGTTGGCCTTCACCACCATCGCCATTGCATTCCAGCGAACGAGGCTCTTGATGCGGCGCTCGATCTCGCGGCTGCCCGGATACGGGAGTTCTTCTTCCGGGTGAATGGTGTTGATGTAAGGGGTGTTGGCGGTGAAGGGAAGCCTGGTGCCGTTCTTCTGCGCGTAAATCCCGAGGTCGCGAAGGAGGCGGCCAACTCGGGTCGAGCCACCGTGGCGGAGCACATCGTCCAGCGAGTCGAGCCACTCCCTGGTTTCGAGGGCTTCGAGCTGGGCTGCATCGGTTGGAGCAGTATTTCTCATGGCCGTGTATGACCTTCCTTATCCTCAACAGGCAATCGTACCATTCTAGTGTGAACACGAAAGAACGCGCACGCCTTCGCCGTCCTTCCTCCCTGGCAGAGGTCCGCGCAGTTATCACCAATTGCAACCGTTGCCCGCGGCTGCGGACCTATTGCCGTACGGTGGCGAGCGAAAAGCGCGCGGCGTTCCGGGACTGGGATTACTGGGGACGCCCGGTGCCCGGTTTCGGCGATCCCGGCGCTCGCATCTTGATCCTTGGGTTGGCGCCTGCGGCGCACGGCGCGAACCGGACCGGACGCGTGTTCACCGGCGACGGTGTCGGCGGCTCTGGCGACTTCCTGATGGCGGCCCTGCACCGGGCCGGGTACGCGAACCTGGCCACCTCGCACCGACCCGACGATGGCCTCGAGCTGCGCGGGGTCTACATCGCGGCCGCGGTCCGCTGCGCACCGCCGCAGAACAAGCCGACGCCCGACGAGGTGACTACCTGTCTCGATCACCTGGAGTCAGAACTCGCGCACCTGCCCAACGTGCACACGGTGATCGCGCTCGGAAAGATCGCGTGGGATGCGTGGCTCCAGCTGCTCGCACGCTACACCACCGTGCCCCGTCCCCGGCCGGCCTTCAGTCACGGCGTGGTCGTCGACTGGACCGCTGTTCCGCAGGCACGGGGCCCCCTGGCATTCGGCGTCGCCCACCGGCTTGTCGGCTGTTACCACCCGTCACGCCAGAACACCAACACTGGCGTGCTCACACCTCGTATGTACGACGAGGTGTTTGCACGCGTGTCCATTGGCGATTGAGGATTGGCGATTGAGGATTTATTGACGATTGGGGATTGCGGATTGCGCCATTCGATTGACGATTGAGGCATTGGCGATTGCGGGATTCGCGAAGTGACGATTGATGATTGGAGCGACGCCCCCGGTCCAGATCCGCGTTGCAAATCCTCAATCGTGATTTCCCCAATCGCGCAATCCACCAATGCGCCAATTCCCAATCGAATGGCGCAATCGCCGATCCCCAATCGCCAATGAATCACCAATCGTCACTCCTCAATCGTCATTGGAACGCCGACGCCGTCCCCGACAGACGGCCGGCGAGCAGGGTGCGCAGCCTGGCGGAGTCCATGTTGGCGCCTGACATGACACAGACGACGCGCTGGTTGCGAAGCTGGCTGGCACACTTGCGCGCGGCGGCGATCGCTGCGGCCCCGGCGCCTTCGGCCAGGTTGTGCGTGGTTTCGAGCGCAAGGCGCACGCCGTGGGCGAGTTCGTCCTCGGATAGCAGGACGAAGTCGTCGAGATGCTGCTTCAGGATGTCGAAGGTGAGGTCGAACGTGACACGGGTCGCAATGCCTTCGGCAAAGGTGTTGGCCGACTCCCCCACGACCCGTTCCGGGCCGCGCCACGACCGCTCTATTGCGTCCGCGTTCCTGGCGCCAACCCCGACGATTCGCGCCTGGGAGCCGAGGGCGTTGCGAACGGTGATGAGCCCGCACGCACCGCTGCCTCCGCCGATCGGGACCAACACCACGTCCGCGTCCGGCAGGGCCTCGAAGATCTCGAGCGCGTAGGTCCCGACCCCGGCGATCAGCAGCGGCTCGTTGGCCGAGTGTACGTAGCGCGCTCCGGTCTGCCGTGCCCGCTCCTCGCAGCGCCCGCGCGCTTCGTCGAAATCGCGCCCGCCTTCTTCGAGCACCGCGCCAAAGGCGCGCATCGCCGCGTTTTTCTCGGGGTTGTTCCCCTCCGGTACGAACACCGTGCAGGCGAGCCCGTTCAGCCGCGACGCAAGCGCCATCGATTGCCCGTGATTGCCGGTGCTGGCCGTGACGATCCCTCGCGCCCGCTCTTCGGCGCTCAGCGCGCTCACCAGGTTGATCCCGCCGCGAACCTTGAAGGCGCCGGTCGGGTTGTGGTTCTCGTGCTTCACCCAGACGTTCAGTCCGAGCGCCTCGTCGAGCAGCGGATGCTTCATGAGAGGTGACGGCGGAACGTGGAGCCGGACGCGGGCTCGGGCGGCGTAGACGTCCTGGAGTGTCGGTGGGGTCATGAGATGTCGGGGTCCGTCCCAGAGGTCTTGAGGTCTTGAGGTCTTAAGGTCTTGGGGGCTTGGGGGCTTGGGGGCTTGGGGTCTTGGGGTCAGACTCTTCCGTTGCGCGTGACCCAGCGGTCGCGGACATCGACCGTCACGTCGGGGCGGTCGCTGATCAGCCCGTCCACGCCCCAGTTCAGCAGGCGCTCCGAGTCGGCTTCGCTATCGACGACCCAAACCTGGACGACTTGTCCTTCGCGGTGCACCTGGCGGAGGAACGCCGGCGTGACGACCCGGAGGCGGCCGGCCCGTTCGGGAACCTGGAATGCGGCGTAAGGCCGTCGCGGCACCCACGGCCAGCGGATCCACGACCGATGCAGCGTCCAGCGAGCCTCCGGCTCTGAGGCGCTCGTGGCAATCTCGGGCGCGAGCGTTCGGGCGGCGTCCACCGCTTCGTGCTGGAACGAGCCAAGGCAGACCCGGGCCGCCGCGTTCATCCGGCGAACCACATCGACGACAGCACGGGCGAGCGCGGCGGTCCCGTGCTTCATCTCGATGATCACGCGGGTGGCGGGATGGCGCTCGAAAACAGACACCAGGGTCGGCACACCGTGACCCCGTTCGCGAAACGGATACCCGTCATCGGCACCGAACTTCGCCCCGGCATCCACCGCCGCCAGCTCGGCGGCAGTCAGCGCCGCGACCGGGCCCCGCCCGCCGGTCGTCCGTTCGAGCGTGGCGTCGTGAATGACGACCGGTACGCCATCGCGAGAGAGGTGAACGTCCAGTTCGAGGCCGTCGGCGCCGTAGGACAAACCATTCGCGAATGCCACCAAAGTGTTCTCGGGAGCGAGCTTCGCGCCGCCGCGATGCGCGAACACCAGCGGATGGGTCGCCTCGAATACCGGCGGGGGCGAACCAGCGCGGGTGGACACGGAGTCATAATAGCCATATGTCTTCGGCACCCCGCATTCAAACCCTGGGAGAATTGAAGGCTGCCGTGAGCCGCGGCGACTATCGCCGCCGCCCGGTCAAGGACGAGGTCCGCGAGAATCTCGCCGCGCGCCTCCGCAGGAAGGAGCCACTCTTCCCCGGCATCATCGGCTACGAGGAAACCGTCGTTCCGCAACTGGCCAACGCGATTCTCTCGCGCCACCACTTCATCCTGCTCGGCCTCCGCGGGCAGGCCAAGACACGTATCCTGCGTGCGCTCACGGCGCTGCTCGACGAGTGGCTGCCGGTGATTCCCGGCAGCGAAATCAACGACGATCCGATGGCGCCGCTGTCTGCGTTCGGCCGCCAGTCGGTCAACGAGGAAGGCGACGCGCTCCCAATCGCCTGGCTGCCTCGCGAGACGCGCTACATCGAGAAACTGGCCACGCCGGACGTGACGATCGCCGACATGATTGGCGACATCGATCCGATCAAGGCGGCCAGGACCGGGTTGCAGCTCGGCAGCGAGCTCGCGATGCACTTCGGCCTCCTGCCGCGCGCCAACCGCGGCATCTTCGCCATCAACGAGCTGCCGGATCTCGCCGGCAAGATCCAGGTCGGCCTGTTCAACATCCTCCAGGAAGGGGACGTGCAGATCAAAGGCTACCCGGTCCGGTTGCCGCTCGACGTGATGGCGGTGTTCTCCGCCAACCCCGAGGACTACACGGCTCGCGGCAAGATCATCACGCCGCTCAAGGATCGGATCGGCGCCGAGATCCGCACCCACTACCTGTCGAGCCGCGCCGAGGCAATGCAGATCACAGCCCAGGAGGCGTGGACCAGTCGCGGCGTGGACGTCCAGATCCCGCAATTCGTGCGCGAGACCGTGGAGGAGCTGGCCTTCCAGGCGCGCCAGGATCGCCGCGTCGACAAGCGGTCCGGCGTCAGCCAGCGCATGCCGATCAGCGTGCTCGAAAGCGTGATCTCGAACGCCGAGCGGCGGGCGCTGGCCGCGGACGAGAGCACTGTGGTACCGCGAATCATCGACATCTATGCCGCGCTGCCGTCGATGACCGGCAAGCTCGAACTGGAGTACGAGGGCGAGCTCAAGGGGGCCGACGTCATCGGCCGCGAACTGATTCGCTCCGCCGTCGCAAACGTCTTCGACGGCCACTTCCCCGACGCCGACACACGGCAGATCGTCGAGTGGTTCGATCTCGGCGGGTCGCTGAACCTCGGCGATCTCGAATCGGCAGCGGACGTCGTCAGCGAAGCGCGCAAGGTCCAGGGCCTCCTGGACATGGCCCGCCTGACCGGACTCGCCTCCGGTGCTCCGCCGCCGGTGCTCGCAGCGGCAGTTGATTTCGTGCTCGAAGGGCTCTACGCCCAGAAAAAGATCAGCCGCAGCGACGGCCGCGGGTTCCACGGCAGCGACTCGGCGCGCCGTCCACCGCAGTCCGATCGCCGCACGCCGGTCCTCACGCCGGACGACGATGACGACGAGAACAGTGGCGGCGGCGGGGGGCGGAAGAAGAAGCGGTACTACAACTAGATCGGGATCGGCTTCTCTGTTCGGGAGCGGTCGGGAGCGACACGCGGGCGGGACTGTCCGCGGCTTGCTGCTCATGAAAAGGATCGCCAGATCATAGATAGATCACCAGATAGATCATCAGTTCACGAGATAGACCATCAGATCGACAGATCGACAGATTGATCACGAGATCACCAGATCGCCAGATCATCAGATTCGCCGCCACCGACAGCGTCCTTATGAAATTCAAGTACTCCAAATACGTCCCCAACCCCCTCGACGATCTCGACATGGACGAGCTGATGTCGAAGCTGAGCGACCTTCTGCTCTCGAGCGGCTTCGACAATCCGTGGGATCCGAGCGGCGGGATGGACCGGACCATCCAGGCGCTCCACGATGCCATCCTGGAGGCGCTCTTCAACGGCGGGGTGCTGCCGCCGGACGTCGTCGATAAGCTGTTTGGGGACCAGGCGGAAGGGAGCGAGGAGGAGATTCGCGAGCGGCTGGAGCAGCTGATCAACGAGATCATCCAGCGGATGCAGGAGTCCGGTTACATCACCGGCGCGCCGGATCTCGAGGAGGAGCGGCAGCGGCGGCGCCAGCCCGGCGGCGGGCCCGGCGAGGGCGAGGCCCAGCAGGTGGAATTCGAAGTCACCGACAAGGCGCTCGACTTTCTCGGCTACAAGGCACTTCGCGATCTGCTCGGGTCGCTTGGCCACAGTAGCGCCGGGCGCCACGACACGCGCGACCTTTCCACCGGCGTCGAGACGAGCGGGGCGCCGAAGCCCTACGAGTTCGGCGACACGCTCAACCTCGACGCAACGGCGACGATACTCAACGCGGTCAGCCGCCAGGCCGCCGAGCGGCAGGCCGCGGCCGAGTCCGCACACCAGGCAGCAGAGGCGCGCGGCTATCGACCCGAGCCGGGTCCCGGTCCGGCCGTCGTCACCGGCGGTATCGACATCGACTACCAGGACCTGATGGTGGCGCAAGGCGAGTACCAGAGTTCGTGCGCGACGGTGCTGATGCTCGACTGCAGCCATAGCATGATCCTCTACGGTGAGGACCGGTTCACGCCGGCCAAGCGGGTCGCGATGGCGCTCTCGCACCTGATTCGCACGCAGTATCCCGGCGACACGCTGCAGGCGGTGCTGTTCCACGACAGCGCGGAGGAGATTCCAATCCGCGAGCTGGGGCGGGTCCGGGTCGGCCCGTACTACACGAACACCCGCGAAGGGCTGCGGCTGGCCCGCCGCCTGCTCGAGAAGCAGCGCAAGGACATGCGGCAGATCGTGATGATCACCGACGGCAAGCCGTCGGCGCTGACCCAGCCGGATGGGCGGATTTACAAGAACGCCTTCGGGCTCGACCCGTTCGTGATCGCGGAGACCTTCGCCGAGGTCTCGGCTTGCGCCCGGGCCGGGATCATGATCAACACCTTCATGCTGGCCCGCGACTACGACCTGGTCGCGTTCGTGCGCCGGGTGGCGGCGATGTGCCGGGGCAAGGCCTACTTCACCACGCCCTACACGCTCGGCCAGTACGTGCTGATGGACTACATGGACAAGAAGACGAGGACGGTGCACTGATGTGGGCCAGCACCATCCCGATCTTCCCCTTACCGACGGTCGTTCTCTTCCCCAACGTCTTCCTGCCGCTGCACATCTTCGAGCCGCGCTACCGTCAGATGATCGGCGACGCGCTGTCGGGCGATCGCCTGATTGGAATGACGCTGCTGAGGGAGGCAGCAACGGCCGAGGACGCGCTGCCGACGGTCTACGGCGTCGGGTGTTCGGGCGTCATCACCCATGTCGAGCGGCTCGCCGACGGATGCTTCAACATCATCCTGCGCGGCGTGGAGAAGTTCGAGATCCTCGGCGAGGAAACGCCGTCGCCCGGGCAGCTGTATCGGAAGGCGATTATCAACGGCGTCGACGAAGCGGTGGATGGGGTGGAACGCGATCAGCTGGCATTCGAGCGGCGGCGGCTCGAGACCCGGCTCGCACCGCTCTTCGAACGCGCGCTGGCCGAGTCGTTCCTGCCGCAGACGATGCCCGACGCCGATCTCGTCAACGCGCTGGCGCAGTACCTGGAGTTCGAGCCGGTCGAGCGCCAGGCGCTGCTCGAGCAGCCCGGGCCGCTGGCCCGCTGCCGGGCGATGATGGAGCTGCTCGACGTCAAGGCCCTGCTCGAGAAGACGGCGGCCGCGGATACGGGAACGGTGCACTAGAGGGCGGCCTGCCTGCGCCGCGAAGCGGCGCCTGCTGCGCGGCCTAGCCGCGCAGGACGTGCGCCGCCGTGATCTCGCGAATCGACGGCGTCCCCATCTGGCGCATCACCAGCGTCAGCTCGGCGCGCAAGATCTCGAGCACCCGATCAACGCCTTCCTGCCCAAACGCCGACAGGCCCCAGATGTACGGCCGGCCGATGCCCACCGCTCGGGCGCCGAGCGCCAGCGCCTTGTAGATATCGGTGCCTCGGCGGAACCCGCCGTCGACGAACACCGGGATGCGCCCGCCTACCGCTTCCACGACCTCCGGCAAGCATTCGATCGTCGGCCGCAGCGTGTCGGCCGCGCGTCCGCCGTGATTCGACACGACGATGCCGTCGGCGCCGTGCTCGACCGCGAGGCGCGCGTCGTCCGCGCCGTCCAGCCCCTTCAGGACCAGCTTCATGCGAGTCAGCTTCTTCAGCCGATCGACGAACGCCCACGTCGCTTCCGGCGGGTTGTAGACGCCCTGCAGTCCTTCGTACATCGGAAGGTGGATGCGGACACCAGGCCCCTGGGTGTGGCAGGCCTGGCAGTTGCGCGCGTCCTGCCGCGCCAGGCGGGTCATGTTCGGCGTGTTGCGGCCGGCCAGCAGGTCCACGGTCCAGACGAGCACCGGGCAGCCGGCGTCCTCGACGCGCTTCACCAGCTGCTCGGTGTCGTCCCACTTTCTCGGCATGTAGAGCTGATACCAGGGCGGCGTGCCGAGCGCCTTCGCCACTTCCTCGAGCGGATACGACGTCACCGACGACAGAACCATCGCGTGCCGCCTGGCGCGGGCGGCACGAGCGGTGCCAAGCTCGCCGTCGGCATGGAAGGCCTGCTGGCCGCCGACCGGGCAGACGAAGATCGGCGTGTCCCACGTCGCCCCGAACACCTCGGTGGAGAGGTCGGCTTTCGACACGTCGATCAGGCGCCGCGGCTTGAGGCGGATCCGCTGGAAGGCCTCGCTGTTGGCCCTGACGGTCTGGTTCGCGTCCGAGCCGCTGGCCATGTAGCCCCAGTGCGCGGGCGGCAGGATGCGGCGGGCCGGCTCCTCGAAATCGAGGACGTCGAGCGCGTCCTTGGCGCTGGCCAACGCGGCCGGTTCATGAGACGCCGCCAGCTGCCGCGCCCAGGCTCTTGTTGCGGGAGCAACGATCGTACTGGCGGCGACGAACTGCAGGAACTGCCGGCGGTGTGGATCCATGCCGCGCAGCCTACTCCCGGCGCTGATGGTGAGCAAGGCTGAGGTTCCCCCTAGGGCGACGCCGGCCGGCCGCGCGAAGCGGCGCCTTTCGCCCGACGGAGCCGAAGCGACGGCGGGCGGCCTTCAGTGGCTCATCGCGTAGATCACCGCGTTGATCGCCAGCGCGTAGCCATTCGGAGAGAACCGATAGAAGAACTCGGGATCCTCACCTTCCCGCTCCCACGAGTCCGAAATGTCGGTGTCGTGGGTCATCAGGATCATGATCCGGCCCTTTCGATCGTAGATCGCCTTGATGTCGGGGACGGCCGTCTCGAGGCCGCGCTCGCTCGTCCCGCCGCCGGAGCGGCGCCAGTGGCTGATCGACGGAATCTGCGGCAGCTTCGCCACCTCGAACACCGTTCGCCAGAACGGATGCGCGGGCGGGACGTCCTCGATCGGATACTCGGACGGCGGCAGGATCCGGCTCACCTGCTCGGTCCACACCTGCCACGCGTGCTCGCCCCAGAAGTCGTCCACCCACAGGAAGCCGCCCTTCTCGAAGTAGGCGCGCAGCGCACTGACCTCGGCGGCGTCGAAGCTGACCGTCCCGATGTCCGACGCCAGCAGGAACGGGCATTGATAGAGGAACGGGTCGGTCGCCCGCACCACCAGGTGGTTGGATTCACCGCCCGGCTGACGACTGATCCGCGTCTTGGTCAGCTCGCCGAGGCGAATCGGGAAGTTGAGGTCCGCTCCTGGATAGTCGGTGTTCCACCCCGAGCCGCTCGGCTCGCGCCACGCGCTCGTGTACATCAACCGGCAGAAGTTGAACCGCCCGTCGAAGCTCTCCTGGTTCGGAAACCGCGGCGGGAACCGCCGGCCCCACCCGCCGCGCCACATGCCAGGCTCCTGGGCCGCGACCGCCGCGGTCAGAAGCAGGAGCACGATCGCCAGCGCCCGGACGCCGCGGCCACGCATCGTCAGTGGGTCATCATGTACATGGCCACGTTCATGCCGAGGGCGTAGCCATTCGGCGAAAACGCATAGAAATACTCGAGCTGCTCGCCCTCGCGCTCCCACGAGTCGCCGATGTCGGTGTTATGGGTCATCAGCACCATCACCCGCCCGTGCGAGTCGCTGATCGCGGCCATGTGGGCCCGCGCAGAGAGCGGGCCCATCTCGGAGGTATCACCACCCGACTGCAGCCAGTACTGCCAGGCCGGCACCTGCGGGATTGCCTGGACGTCGAACAGCGAGCGATAGATCGGATGCTCGCGGGTCAGGTCCTTGATCGGATACTGCCCTGGCGGCAGCACCTTGGCGATCTCGCGCGCGAAGTCGTCCCAGGCATACGGCCCCCAATAGTCGTCGACCCAGAGGAAGCCGCCCTTCAGCAGGTACTCGCGAAGGCCCTGCGCGTCCTCGGGCGAAAAGCCGGCGCTGCCCGGATCCGAGGCCATGACGAAGGGACACATCGACAGCCAGTCCTCGGTCGGCCTGACCACGATGTGGGCCGGCTCGGCGCCGTGCTTCGAGACCACCGTCTTGGTCATCTCTGAGAGCCGAATCGAGAAGTTGATGTCGGCGTAGGGATAGTCGGTGCCCCATCCCATGCCGCGCTGCTGGGCCCGGACCGCGGTGTACTGCAGGCGGCAGAAGTGAAAGCGGCCGTCCTGGTCAGCGTCGGTCGCGTAGCGGGGCGGCACACCGGCCTCGCCGCCCCACCGTCCGTATCCGCCGCGCCAGCCGCGCTGCGCCTCCGCCAGCGAAGCCGCCAGCACGATGGCGACGAGCGACGCGCCGGCGAGACGGATCATTTCTGCGTCCGCGACTTCGACAGCGAGCGGTAGTACTCCTCGACGAGCGGCCTGAACTCGGGCGGGACGTCTTCCGCCCCGGCGACGATCGCGCGATCGACGTCGGCGCCGGCCTGGCGCCGCAGGTTGTATTCGAAGCGCTTGATGCCCTCGGCCACGTAGCTCTGGAGCCGGGCCAGTTCCTCGACGCTGTGATAGACGCGCTCGGAATCGAGCTCGCGCATCCGCCGCATGATCTCGTCGAGCTCGCGCGGATCGAGCCCCTGTTCGCGCAGCTGGTTGCGAAGCGCCTGGGCATCGCCGAGCCAGCGGCGAGCCTCGCCGCGGAACTGACGGATATCGTCGGCAGTGTAGTAGTCGCCGGGCCGGCGATCGCCCCACGGGCCGCCGCCCCATGCCGCGCCGCCGCGCGTGTCGCCCCCGCCCCATGCGCCGTCGGCGCCGCCATCCTGTTGACCGCCGCCCTGCTGGCCGGCTTGTCCTTGCTGGCCGGCCTGTCCTTGCTGACCCGCCTGACCTTGCTGGCCCTGCTGACCCGATTGGCCTTGCTGGCCAGCCTGTCCTTGTCGACCGGCCTGGCCCTGCTGACCGGCCTGGCCTTGCTGGCCACGTTGGCCGGCTTGACCCTGCTGGCCTTGTTGTCCTTGCTGTCCCTGCGCCCCCTGCTGATCGCGGCCGCGCTGTCCCTCTCGAGCGCGTTCCTCCATGCGGCGGCCCAGCGACTCGGCGTTGCGGGCCAGTTCCCTCGCGCGCTCGACCGCGTCGGGCCCGCGCGCCTGCCCCATCTTGTTCGCGGCGTCGGCCGCCTGGCTCAGCGACTGCCGCAGTTGATCGACATTCACGCCGATCTGCGCCTCGAGGTTGCGCGCGAACTCTTCGTTGGCGCCGCCCTGGGCCGCGCGTTTCGAATAACGAATCTTCTCTTTCAGCTGGTTGTCGCGGATTCCGTTGGCGGCCTCGGTGACCTTGCGCGACACGTCCTTCGCGTCCTTTGCCGTCTCGTTGGCGAGACGATCGAGCTGCTGCTCGAGTCCGGCCACCTTCTGCTCCAGCATGTCCTTGCGCTGCCCGACGACCTGCGCGCGGCCCATCCGGTCGGCGCCTGCGTTCGGCAGGTCGTTCACGTCGTCGGCGATCTCCTTCTGCTCGCGGGCGATCTCTTCGGCCTGCTGGAGCGCGTCGCGGACATCGCGGCTGGCGCGATCGCCCTGCGACCGCTGCAGCTGGCGCTGCGCTTCGCGCAGCCGCTCGGCGGCGGAGGCGGCCTGTCCCTGGGCGCTGGCGTCGCCGTTGCTCGCGGCGCGCCGCATCGCGTCGGCCGCGTCGCGCAGCTGCCGCGCGGTGTTCGCCAGATCCTGGCGGTTCTGATCGCGCGACAACCGCTCCAGCTGGCGCGCCGCTTCCTCGGCCTGCTCGGCGAGCTGACGCTGGAGGTCGTTGCCACTCCCGCGCGGCGCCTGGCCGGCTGCCATCCGCCGCTGCCGCTCGATTTCCTGTTCCTGCCGACGCGCCAGTTCCTTCAACTTCTCGGCGAGCTCGTCGATCCGCTGGTCGCCGGCCTGCTGGCTGGCGCGCTGGTTCGTCTCGTACTGGTTCGCCATCTTGTCCAGTTCCATCTTGAACAAGTCGGCAAGGTCTTCGGCAATCGACCCGGCGCCGCCACCGCCGCCGCCGGCATTGCGCTGCGTCTGGACCTGCAGCTCGAACTCCTCCTCGGCCTGCTGCAGCAGCTGCAGAGCCCGCTGCTCGGGCGGCAGCGCGCCATCAGGGCTCTGGGTCTGCAGCTTGCCCTCCGCCGCCTTCATCGACTCGGCGGCCTGCGGCAGCAGCTCGCCGATCTTCTGGAACGCCGGATCGGGTGTGACCAGCCGGCTGTTCATCCGCTCGACCAGCCCCTCCACCTGCTCGCGCAGCTTGCTCTGGGACAGCGTCAGGACAGTCATGCCCTCCTTGAACTTGTCACCGGCCATGCGCTTGCGGTCGCGCTGCATGTTGAAGGTGCCGGCCACGATCTGCCGCTGTTGCTGTGACAGCGCGCCGACCTGGTCCATCCCGCCGCCGCCCCCGCCGCCGCCGCCCCCGCCCATCGATGCCGCGGGCTTGAAGTCCTTGTTGAACGGGCGGACTCGCAGGAAATACATGTCGCTCGTCGCGCGCTGCGGCCCGGCAATGGCGTTGTTGTCCATCGCCCGGGCGTAGTACGACACCGCGTCACCCGGCTTGACGCCGAGCTCTTCCAGGTAGAACGTGTGGCCCGCGGTCACTTCCTGCAGCGGTTTGCTGCCCTCGAACAGCTTCACCGTCTTCTCGGGCCCGCCGTTCACCGAATAGATCAGCTCCAGGTTCTTGACCGCGTAGTCGTCGTCGGCCCGCACTTCGACCGGGAACTCCTGTACGGGCGATGCGTCCGTGTCTCGCCCCGGTTTCGCGATCGCGACCGTCGGCGTCTGGTCGGTGAGAATGTCGATCGTGTACTGCGGCGAAGCCGTGACCCGTTCGCCGCTCGGCGCGTCGAGCTCGATGCGGTAGAAGCCGTCGGTCTTCGCCGTGAACGCCGCGGTCAATGTTCCGTCGGGGCCCGCGGTCACCGGCACGCTCTCGTTGTCGCCAATCATGACCCGGCCGCCCTTCGAGGCCATGGTCGGCGTGATCGTGAGCGACACGTCGGTGCCGCTCAGCACGGCGATGTCGCCGCCGTCTTCGATCTTGCGCGGTTCGAGCCCGGTGTATGAGGGAAAGCGATATTCCAGATCGAGCTTCTTCACATACGGCAGCTCGACTACCTTCAACGTGTAGGTCGGCGAGCGCACGCCTGCCGCTTCCACGAAGTACTCGAGGGTATCGCCGAGATCGAACAGCAGCCCCTCGTAGGTGCCGTTCTCCGCTTTCAGCATCGCGACGCGCTCGTAGCTGGCCTCGGCGCCCTTCCTGAAGACGACTGCCGCATCGGTCGCGTCGAACCCGGACAGCGTCGCGGCGATTGACTGATCGGCGCCCTTCGGCACGGTGGCATCACCAGGCTTGACCTCGATGCGGTACGGCGCCGCCGCTTCGAGGCTGCGCGAAATCATGAACAGCGCCGACAGCGTCTGGCGCAGGAGCGCCGGGCCGATCGTGAATGCAAGCAGCGTCGCCACCGAAACAGCGGTGACGGCCATGCTGAAGCGGCGCAGCGGCTCGCGCTCGATGCGCGCGCCATCCTCGACCGCGTGCAGGCGGTCAATCGCGCTTTCGATCATCCGCTGCACGAGCGCTGGCGAGGCGGCGCGATCGCCCGGCTCGGCCATCGCGGTGAGGATCGTGTTCTCGAGCGTCGGCTCGTGCTCCTCCAGGTACAGCGCGACCTGTTCGTCGCTGACCCTCCGCAGCAGCGGTCGGGCGAAGAACCATGCGGCCGCGCCGGCCAGGAGCACCGCGGCCACGATCCGGAACCAGACGATCGACGCCGGCGAGAAGCGGAAGTAGTCGAGCGCCGCGGCCATGGCGAAGATCGCCAGCACGCCGGCGACGAGGAAGCCGACCGCGCCGCGAGCCGCGAGCTTCGCCCGCCACCGCTTCCGCACCTGCCGGATGACGGCGATGAGTTCGGTGCGAGCGTGCTCGTTGATCACTAGGACCTCCCTACAGCCTGGCGGGTGCGAGCCGGCGTGACAGCCACGATTCGGCGATCAGCAGCAGGATACCCGCAAGCAGCAGGTACCACCAGATACGTTGTGCCTGTTCCTGGACCTCGTCAGGGACGGTTGCAGCCGGGCCACCGGAGCCATTGCCGGACGGCTGGCCAGTGACGGCCACACTCACTTCCGCCGGGTCGATCCGCGTCAGGTCCGATTCGGCGAGGTCCACGTTACTGGCGACCACCTGCAGCGACTGGCCCTCGCGCGCGCCCCGCACCTCATAGAAGCCGGCCTGTTCTACCCCGAGGGCCGAGGCGCCTTCCGGCGGTGACTGGCGCTGGCCGTCCGGTCCAAGCACCACCAGGGGTGTCGTGTTGGACGTCGCCGGCACGTCTATGGCCTGCCCGACCGTCATCCACCCGGGTTGCTCGCGGTAGCCGGCCGCTTCGCGGACGAGTTGATGGACGAACGGCAGGTACACCGGCTTGAGCGCCAGATCGTTCCAGGAGAGATCGAGCGTCGTAGCCCAGACCAGCACGTGCCCGCGTCCCACCGTGGCTTCGACGAGCGCCGCGGTTCCACCATCGAAGCGTGCCAGGGTTACGGCATTGGGGCGCGCGGTCACGAGGCGGTAGCCATAGACCCGCGTCGTGGAGAAGTCGCCGCTCCGCGGCGCCCGGAACGGCTCGAACACGGCGTGGCCGTAGTCGAAGCCGCTCAACTTCGCCGCCGCACCGCGCGTGCGGTCCTCGATATTGCCGACCGTGGCGGGCACCCAGTCGGCTTGCGGCAGCGAGCCGCGCGGGCCGAGGGCCACGATCAAACCGCCGCCTCCCTCGACGTAGGTCTTGAGTCGCCCCGCGACCGCATCTCCGAGAGGCAGGTCCTGGAGGACCACGACACGAGTCCGCGCCAGTGTCTCCGCGGTGAGCACGTCCACCTGCGCGGTGTTGACCTCGAACCTCGGTCGATCGCCAATCGCCAGCGCGCGGGTGAGATACAGATCGCTGTCGCCGCGATTGCCGCTGCCGACGAGCAGCACGGTCACCGCGGTGGGCGGCGCGATGACGGCGTAGAACGCGTTGTCAGCGGCGAGGCTGTCGTCGGGTATCCGGGCGACGACGCGGAGCCCGGCCGGAGGAACCGTCACCGGGGCAAACGCCGCCGACGCCGAACTACCCGCCGCGATGCTGAGCTGCTGCGACTGCACGACGCGGCCGTCCACCTCGAGATCGAGCTTCACGTTGCTCGCCGGTTCACTGCCGCGATTGGTCGCGCCGGCCGTGATCACCGCGCGGTCCTGGTTCTCGACGCGGACACGCTGGACGGAGATCGGCGTCACCGCGACGTTGCCGCCGGCCGGGGGCGGCACCGCCACCGGCGTGAACACCGCTCCTGACGGCAAACGGAACGCTTCGTCCGGCTGCCAGCCGACGCGCTGGAAGTCCGACACGAGCACCGCTTCCTTCCTCGGCAGCGACGACTCGGCGAGCACGCTCGAGGCCACTTTCAGCGCCGGCGCATAGCGCGTGGTGCCTGCCGACGGTTGCGCGCGATCGATCTCATCGATGACCCGCGACGCGTCCGCGCTCGATCGCAGCACCATTTCCGCCGACGACGAGAACAGCACCAGCGAGACGCGATCGAGCCCGGTCAGCCCCTGCAGCGCCTGGCGCGCGGCCTGCTGGGCCCGCGCCCAGGTATCACCGGCCCCCATGCTGTACGAGCGATCCAGCAGCACGATAATCTCGCGCGCCCCGCCGCCGGAGGCCGACAGCTCCGAGCCGCGCATGAACGGCCGCGCGAACGCGGCGATGATCAGCGCCAGGGCTGCCGCCCGCAACGCGAGCAGCAGCAGGTCGCGGAGCCTGCGCCGCTTCACCGACTCATACGGGATCTTCTTGAGGAACATCAGCGACGGGAACTCGACGACGGTGGTCCGTTCCCGCTGGGTGAGGTGGATCAGCACCGGGATCGCGAGCGCGGCGAGGCCGAGCAGGAACAGCGGCGTGAGAAAAGTCATCGCGTGCGCGTCAGCCGATCGCGGATCGACAGGTATTGGAACAAAGCGTGATCGAGCGGCATCGAGGTCTTGAGCAGCATGTAGTCCATGCGCTGGGCGGTCGCTCGCGATGACAGTTCGTCGACGTGAGCCTTGATCAAGGCTCGGTACTGTTCGGCGAACGCGTCGGGGACGATCGGCAGCTGGTCGCCGCTCTCGATGTCCTCGAAGGCCGATGGCTCGAAGTAGGGGAACTCGACCTCAGCGGGATCCAGCACGTGGAAGAGAATTACGTCGTTGCCGCGGAACCGCAACGGCACAACCGCCCGGAAAATCTGGTCGGGCTCGGCGTAGAAGTCGGAGATGACGACAATGATGCCGCGCCGGCCGAAGTGCTCGGCCAGCTTCTCGAACGGCGGGCCGATGTCACCGGGTCGCTCGGCCGCCGCTCGATCGATCGTGTGCAGCACCACGTCGAGGTGCTTGGCCGAGGGCGGGACATGGTCGACCACGTCGTGGTCGAAGGTTACCAGGCCGACGCGATCGCGCTGCTGGTGAACGAGATAGGTCAGGCACGCGGCGAGGAACTTCGCGTACTCGAGCTTGCTGATCCGCTCCCCGAAGGCCATTGATTTCGAGACGTCGAGGAGCACCGAAAAGTTGGCGTTCGAATCGGCCTCGAACTCCTTGAGGAAGAACTTGTCGGTCCGGGCGAACACCTTCCAGTCCACGCGCCGGATGTCGTCGCCGGGAACGTAACCGCGATGCTCGGCAAAGTCCACCGATGCGCCGAAGAACGGCGAGCGGTGCAGGCCGTTGATCACGCCGTCCACCACCGAGCGCGCGACGAACTCCAGGTTGCCGACCCGCGCGAGGACCGCCGGATCCACGAACCGCGCGCCGGGAGCAGGACTGCCGGCCATGGCTACATGCCGGAGCGCGGCGTCGGCACCGCGTCGAGCAGGCGATCGATGAGCACGTCGCTGGTCACGCCTTCGGACTGGGCGTGAAAGTTCGTCAGCATGCGATGGCGCAGGACCGGATGCGCGAGGGCCCGAATGTCGTCGAAGCCGAGGTGATACCGGCCGCTCGTCAACGCCCGCGCCTTGCCGGCGAGCACCAGGTACTGGGCGGCACGGACGCTGCCGCCGAACGCCACCCATTTCTTGATCGTCTCCGGGCACGTCGGCGACTTCGGCCGGCTGGCGCGAACGAGCGCTAGCGCGTAGCGCAGAACCGGATCGGCCACCGGCACACGCCGGACGAGCCGCTGGAAGGCAACCAGGTCCGCGCCCGTCACCGGCCGCTCGAACTGCGGTTCGAGAATCGCGGTCGTCGTCCGGATGACCTCGAGCTCCTCCTCCTCCGGGGGATGATCGATCACGATGTGGAACATGAAGCGATCGAGCTGCGCCTCGGGAAGCGGGTAGGTGCCTTCGAGCTCGATCGGGTTCTGGGTGGCGAAGACGTAAAACGGTTCCTCGAGCTTGTAGGTGCGCCCCTGGATGGTGACGCGGTGCTCCTGCATCGCCTCGAGCAGCGCCGACTGCGTCTTCGGCGGAGTGCGGTTGATCTCGTCGGCGAGGACGATGTTCGCGAAGATCGGCCCGGGCGCGAACACCATCGACCGGCGCCCAGTCGCGGGATCCTCCTGGATGATGTCGGTGCCGGTGATGTCGGATGGCATCAGGTCGGGCGTGAACTGGACGCGATTGAACTTCAGGTCCAGGACCCGCGCCATCGTATGAACGAGCAGCGTCTTGGCCAGACCGGGAACCCCGACGATCAAACTGTTGCCGCCGACGAACAGCGTCAACAGCACCTGATTCACCACATCGTCCTGCCCGATGATGAGCTTCTTCAGCTCGCTGATGATCCGGTCCCGGCCGTGCTTCATCCGTTCGGCCAGCGCCACGTCATCAGGTGTGTTCAGATCGGTCGTCGTTTCCACGTGTCCCCCGTTGCTGAGGCCTTGAGGTCTTGGGGTCTTGGCATGCGCCGTCGCACCGGTCGCACCCGTCGCACCCGCCACCCGTCGCACTTGCGTCTTAGTGTGTCATCGCATAGATGACGTAGTTCACGCCGTACTTGTACGCTTCGTTGGTCGCGTCCACCGGCATCCAGCCGGTATCCGAGAACTCCCAGAATTCGCCGAGATCGTGGTTGTAGTCCGCGATCGCGAGCAATCGCTTTTCCGGATCGTTGTCCTCGAAAACGCCGAGGAACTGTGCCGGGCCATAGTAGCCGCGCGTCTCGAGCTGATTGATCTCGAAGAACGAGTGGAAGATCGGATGCGTCGCCTCGAGCGGAACCCAGCGCGCTTCCGGCAGGACTTCGCGCATCCGCGACTCGAGATTGCCCCAGTCCCTGGCGCCGCGGAAGTCGTCGAAGATGATGAACCCGCCCTTCTGCAGGTAGCCGCGCAGGCCGGACATCTCCGCTTCGCTCAGGGTCCAGAAGCCGGGCTCCGAGAGATAGGCGACCGGATACAGCCCGAGATCCGGATCGTCGAGCGACATGATGTTGCTTTCGTCGCGATAGGTCCGCGCCAGCGTGAGTTCCTCGAGGATGCGCTGGAAGTGCCAGTCGGCGCGCGGATAATCGTGCGCCCAGCCGGGATCGCGCCGGAGTCCACCCTGGTACCGCAGCCGGACGAACGCGAACCGGCCGTCGTAACTCACCTTCGTCGCCGCCGGCTCGGGCGTGAACCGGCCGCGGCCGCCGCCCCAGAAGCCGTCCTGCGCGAACACGACGCTGCTCACCAGCAGCACGGTCACCGCCCCCGCGGCGAACCTACGGGAGGCCGACGACACGCCGATACCCCCATTCCGCCGAGAGGAGTCCAACGATGAGGAGCAGCACGATCGGCATGTGCCAGAGATCGTGCTCCTCGACGGTAGTCACGCCGCGCCCGGTATAGCGCAGGTCGTCAGCGAGGGTCCCGACGGCGTTGGCCGCGTAGTAGCGCCCGCCGGTCTCTTCCGCAATGCGCCGCAGCGTGCCCGCCCGCAAGGTCGCATCGAAGTACTCCTGCTCGCCGGGGGCGGCGCGGACGTGGGCGACAGCTTTTCCGACCTCGGCGCCGGCGCGCGTGGCGGTGGTTCGGACTTCGTACCAGCCTGGGGCCGCCGCGGCGAAGTTGCCCTGGTACTCGCCGGCCCGCTCGCCGCTCCACGACATCGGCACGTCGCTGACACTTCCGTCCGGGGCCGTGACGCTTGCCGTCACCGACGCGTCGTTCAGCTCGAGGAACGCCTTGTCGGCGACCGACGCCGAGAAGGAGACGGTGCTCCCCGGTTCGACGCGGTCCGACGTCATCCGGATCTCAACCTGATCGGGGACCTCGTCCACGACCCACCGCAGCAGCTGCCGCCAGAAGTTCTCGTGCGTGAGGTCGTCCACCGCCATCGAGGCGTGCATCTGCCACACCCACGAGTCCTGGGCCGTGAACGCGAATGCCTTGCCGCGGCCGTACCGCTGGAAAACGAGCACCGGGTAGTCGCGGCGGCCGTTGTCCGAGCCCGAGAGGAGCACGGTTGCGCCGGGCTTGATCGCCGAGAGGCGATTGACGGCGGTCACCACCGGCATGGTGTTCCACCGCTCCACCGAGGCTGCCTCCGTTGCTGCAACCTGCGTCACCGCGCTGGCCGCGCCGGCGCGCGTCGGCTTGACGCTGAGCCGCACCAGCTCGCCTTCCTTCTCGCGGAGGCTCGAGTCGAGCACGACCGGCAGAGTGTCGGAGACTGCGGTTCCGGCGTAGCCGCCTTCGCTGAAGGCACGCGGTCCACCAAGTGCCAACAGCCCGCCGCCGCGGCGGTCGACGAACTCCGCGATCATCCGCAGCTGGTCACCGGTAAAGGCGCCCGCCTCGATGCTGCCGAGCACCAGTCCGCGATAGGCGAACAGCTCCTCGCGCGTCTTCGGGAAACCGCTCACGAGCTCGTCGGCGTTGTCCACGCCAAGCCGCAGGAACTTGTTGTCGGCGGTGCGCTGCAGCGCCACTACTTCGACGTTCTTGTCGTCGGTCACCGCACGGCGGATGAACTTCAGCTCGAACCGCGGCTCCCCTTCGAAGTACAGGATCTTCTCGCGGCGATCGCGCACGTCGATGAGCGCGTCACGCTGGTTGTTGTCGGCGACCAGCTCACCGGGCAATGCCGGAACACGGAACCGCAGGACGCGCGGCCCTTCCTCCTCCACCGTGATCCGAACCGGCACCGTGGCCGGTGCGCCGCCAGTCGGCAACGTCACCTGCTGCGTACTGACGATGCGGCCTTCGTCCTCGACGTCGAGGGTGACGCTCTCCCCGTCGAAGCCGCGCTGCGCGATCACGACGTCGACGAGCAGTGTCGTGCCCTTGAGCGCGGTCCGCGGCGTATTGATGCGGCCAATCTGGATGTCCTTGTCGAGCGTCTCGCGTCCGACGCCGACGGTGAACACCGGTACCCCTTCGGCCTTGAGCCCGAGAAGCGCGTTGCCGAGCGCGGCGTCGGCGGTGTCGGCTCCATCGCTCACCAGGACCAGGCCCGCCAGCGGCAACCCGGCCAGTTCCTGCCTCGCGGTCTCGAGCGACGTGCCGAGCCGCGTCTCTGTCCCGCCGAAAGTGAGCTCCTGCCCGCCGGTGGCGCGCGCCGAGCTGGCCGAAAATCGGAACACCCGGACCGCAAACCGATCGGCCAGCGCCTTCAACGTCCCGGTGTCAACGCCGCCGAATGCCGACTTGACGAAGTCGGCCCGCGGCTTGCCGTCGAGGTCAGCGATCTGCATCGACCGCGAATCGTCGAGCAGGACACCGATGACGTTCTGCTGCGGCACGGCGGCGCGGACGACGAGAACCGGCCGGAACAAGCAGGCGAGCACGACCAGCAGCAGCGCGATGCGCAGGCCGCCGAGCACCACCCGATCGCGCAGCGGGACACGCTGATTGCTCCGATAGCCGAGGAACGCCGTCGCGACGGCGACGGTGGTGACCGCAACCGCCACGAACGCGCCGGTCCACGCCGTCCATCGGATCTCCCCTTGCGCGAACATCGCCGGGGAGTGCTCGAAGAAGAATCGAAAGAGGGCCTCGAACACGGAAATCTCCGGCGATTCTACATTCAGCACGGGAGTTCGAAGCACGGCCGTTCAAAGCGCAGGGCGTTCAAAGCACGAAGGTTCGACGCATGGCACGAGGTTTCGACCGTCCGCGTCGCCTTCGCTTCCGCACGAGGTAGGCTATGCGGCATGTCGAGTTCCCTTCTGTCGCGACGCGAGTGGCTGGGCCTGACTGGCGCAGTGGCAACCATCGGATGGCCCGGTAGCGCAAGAGCTCAATCAGTCAGACGCGCGGCTGTGACCGGTGGCCGCCGTTTCCTGCAGTACGACGTCTTCACCGACCGGCCGCTGACCGGCAACCAGCTCGCGGTGTTCCTCGACACCGACGGCCTGACCGCCGAGACGATGGCGGCAATGACCCGCGAGACGAACTTCTCCGAGGCGACTTTCGTGTTTCCGGCGGAGAAAGCCGGCACCGACATCCGGCTGCGAATCTTTGGACGCGGCGGCGAGATGCCGTTTGCCGGTCACCCGGTCATCGGCTCGACGTTCGCCCTCGCCGACGACGGGGTGATTGCGCCGGGGACGAAAGCCTTCACGTTCGGTCTCAACATCGGTCCCACGCTCGTCGAGCTCGACTGGCGCGACGGCCGCCTGGCGTTCGCGTGGATGACACAGCAGCCGCCGGTGTTCGGTCCTACCCTGCCCGACCCGGGCCGCGTGGCAGCCGCATACGGCCTGGCTCCTGACGCAGTTCAGGCCGGCGCGCCGGTGCAGGAGGTCAACTGCGGATCGCCGTTCTTCATGCTGGCGCTCCGGACGCGCGCGGCGGTGGACCAGGCGGCGCTCGATACCCGGGCGCTGGGCGCGCTGTTCGAGGCGGCACAGCTCACGCGGCGAGGCGTGTTCGTCTTCAGCCCCGAGCCTGGGAGCGACGGCGCCACGGTCTACAGCCGGATGATCGGCGCGGTGGAAGACGCGGCCACAGGTTCCGCGAGCGGGCCACTGGGCGCGTATCTCGTCCGCTACGGGTTGGTACCGATCGACAAAGCGGGGACGATCGTCAGCGCACAGGGCGTCAAGATGAACCGCCCGAGCCGCATCCATATCCGGATCGATGCAGAGACGCCGGAGCGCATCACCCGCGTCCGGGTGGGCGGGCCCAGCGTGCTGGTAGGCGAGGGCCGACTGCGACCTTCGTAGGCGCGCCTTCGGCGCGCAGGCGCTGCTGCGCAGGCGGCCCTTCGGGCCGCAGGCCGCGCTTCGCGCGGCAGGAACAGAACGTATTTCCCTGCGCACGCAGGGCGTGCGCCGCGCCCGAAGGGCGCCCGCGCGGCGCAGCCACTTCTTCGGCGCGTGGGCGCCGCTCGGCAGGCGCGCCTTCGGCGCGTGGGCGCCGCTGCGCGGCGTGGGCCTCGCGGCTTCGCCGCTCGTCAGGCGCACGCTTCGCGTGCGTAGGGGAAGAACTCTTGTCTCGCCGCCCGTAGCGCGACCTGCGGCCAACGGCCGCCTGCCGAGGGCCCACGCGCCGGAGGCGCGCCCACCGAGCGGCGGGGCCGCGAGGCCGCAGGCAGCCCGAAGGCTATACTTGCCCTTTAGCCTGAGGGCTGCCTGCAGGAGGTTCCCGTGTCCATGACCGCCACGTCGATCCCCGTGACCCGTACGACGACCCCGCGTTTCTCCGAGCAGCTGCGGGACACGGCCGCGTTTGGCGCGGTCTTCAGCGACCACGTGCTCGTCGCGGACTACGCTGACGGTCGGTGGGGCGACCCGGTGATCGTGCCCTACGGCCAGATGCCGATGGCGCCGGCGCCGCTCGTGGCCCATTACGGCCAGGGCATCTTCGAAGGGTTCAAGGCATTCCCGCGGCCCGGCAACGGCGCCGCGCTCTTCCGACCCGACGCCAATCACGCCCGCATGAACCGCACCTGCCGGCGGATGGCGATGCCCGAGATTCCCGCGTCGATCTTCATCGAGGGCACCGCCGCCCTGGTCCGCGTCGACATGCAGTGGATCCCCGCCAAGCCCGGCAGCGCGCTCTACATCCGGCCGGTGATGTTCGCCACCGGCGAGCCGCTCGGCGTCCGGCCATCGGAGAAGTACCGCTTCGTGATCGAAACCAATCCGAGCGGGCCGTATTTCTCGGGCGCGGTCGACCTGCTGGCCGAGGAACACTACGTGCGCGCATTCCCGGGCGGCACCGGCGCCGCCAAGTGCGCCGGCAACTACGCCGGATCGCTCGTCGCCGCGGGCGAGGCGCAGGCGAAGGGATTCCACAACGTGCTCTGGCTGGACGGCATCGAGCGCCGGTATGTCGAGGAAGCCGGCCTGATGAACGTGGTGTTCGTCATCGACGACACGGTCGTCACGCCTCCGCTCTCAGGCACGATTCTGCCCGGCATCACCCGTGACTCGGTGCTGACGCTGCTCCGCGAGATGGGCGTGAAGGTCGAGGAACGCCGCATCGCTATCGACGAGGTGTTCGACGCGCACGCCGCCGGCCGACTCCAGAGCGCCGCCGGGGTCGGGACCGCCGCCACCATCGCGCCACTGGGCCGTCTGCGCCACAAGGATCGGGAGATCACGGTGCCGTCCATCACGGCGGACTCACCGCTCGCCCGCGTCGGCGCCGAGCTCGACTCAATTCGGACCGGCGCTGGCGCCGACCGCCACCAATGGATGGTCGCCGTCTGACGAC
Organism: Vicinamibacterales bacterium; assembly: GCA_035495795.1. GTDB lineage: Bacteria > Acidobacteriota > Vicinamibacteria > Vicinamibacterales > UBA2999 > VFZN01. Next base: position 57,236 of record DATJFF010000295.1, on the reverse strand, counting down.
GGCTCCCGCGTCCATTGACGATTGGTGACTGACGATTGACGATTCATTGGCGATCCGCCGATTGCGCGATTGTTGCAATCGATTGGCGATCGGTTCATTGGATCAACGGCGGATTGAGCGAATCACGATTGAGCGACGCACAATGCCACCATGGTCACTAAGCCAATCGTGATTGAGGCAATCGTCAGTGCGCCGATGCCGCAATCTACAATCGAATGGCGCAAACGCCAATCACCGGATCGTCAATGAATCCTCCATCGTCAATCCTCAATCCTCAATGGACAGCGGGACACGAGCGATGCCTTACTTCGCACTGACCTACGAAGTCGTCGACGGGTTCACGGACAAGCGGACGCCGTACCGAGGACCGCACTTGGAAAAGGCGCGCACGGCAGCCGCGCGCGGAGAGCTGGTGATGGCCGGCGCGCTCGGTGAGCCGGCCGGTGCGCTGCTCGTGTTCAAGGCGCCGGACCGCACAACCGTCGAGAGCTTCGCCAAAACCGATCCCTACGTGCTCAACGGGCTCGTCACCCGCTGGTCGGTGCGGCCGTGGACCGTCGTCATCGGGTTCGACGAATCGGAACGGCCCGCCGGTCTTCCGGCCTGACAAGTGCCCCGGGGCCTTGCGCCGGCTACTTGTGCAGCACGAAGCCGTTCATCACCAGCATGTCCAGCCCCGAGCCGTAGAAGACGCGGACCGCGTCGCGCGGGCTGCACACCGCCGGCTCGTGGAAGCCGTTGAACGAGGTGTTCACCAGAAACGGCAAACCGCTCGCCGCGCCGAACGCCTCGAGCAGCCGAGCGAAGCGCGGTAGCGCCTCGCTGCTGACGGTATGTAGCCGAACCGCCGCGGTATCCGCGGGCAGCACGTGCCGGAACGCGGCCGCGTCCAGCGGCCGGTAGTCGCCTTCCATGAACGGCGCATCCGCCGGCCCGTTGAAGTGCGCAGCGACGGACTCCTTGAGGCCGCTCAGCGCGTACCCGCGCCACGGTTCGCGATGCTTGAGGAAGCGATTGAGGTTCTCGAGGACGTAGGGCGCGAACGGGCTGGCCAGAATGCTTCGCGCCCCAAGGGACCGCGGCCCCCATTCCATTTCGGCGTCGAACCACGCGACGAGGCGTCCCTGCATCAAAGAGTCCACCGCGTCAGCCAGGATCGCCGACTCGCTCTCCCAGGCATATTGCAGCTTGCAGTTGTCGAGCACCTCCTTCGTCTCCTCCGACGAGTAGGCCGGGCCGAGAAACGGCGACGCTGGCTCTGGACGTCCGCCGTACCCATGCAGCACTGCGCCGGCGACGACGCCGGCGTCGCCCGGATCGATTGGGACGAAGGCGTCCGCGAAGACTCCCGCCGAACGGACCCGGGTGTTGATCGACGAGTGATAGAACAGGCTGCCGCCCAGACACACGTTGTCGAGGGCGACTCGCTTGCGAACCCGTTCGAGAAAACCAACGAGCAGGTCGGCGATTCGTGCCTCGAGCGACGCGGCGAGTTCGGCGCGCTGCCGCGGGTTGCCCGCGTGCGCGCCGCCTCCGAGGCCGGCGACAACCTGTTCGAGCGTCGAATCCACACGCAGCGCATCACCGGCGAGATCGAACAACTGGTCGACGCGCGCATCCCGGGCGTCGGGGCGGAGACGCGCCAGTGCCTCGAAACGCTGCGTCGCGGTGTCGCGCGGAAATCCCAGCGCCAGCGCGCATCGGGTGTAGGCCTCCGAAAACCCCGGACCGGACCATGCCAGGTCCACTGGAGCAATCGTGCCGTCGCGCCCGGCCCACACGCTCACCGAAGGCGTGTCGTGGTCGCACACGACAATCGCGGACCGATCGAACGGGCTCGTCAGGTAGGCCGTGCAGGCGTGCGCGAAATGATCGTCGAGCCTGACGGTCTCCGCCGTTGCAACCGGCTCCCCGCCCCCGATTTGCATCATGCGGCAGATCTCGCCCCGCGTACGCCCGGCGCGCTGCAGCAGCAGGTCCAGCGCTTCGTCGGGTACGCCACCCGGCGTCGGCCCTCCCCGGACGCGCATGACGCGCTCCTGGGCGCACACGCCGACGAGGCGTTTGTCCAGTCCAATGGCGGCGGCGCTATCGCGGACGCCCACTCTCATCGCGGCAATCATCATGCGGTCGCTCGTACGCCCAGCCTCGTTCGGGCCGAACCAGTATAGCTACCGCGCGCGATCAGGCGGCGAGCTCGGGATGGGAAGGCAGACATGCGATTCCAACGGCCGCCGAGCTCCGCTCACTCAGCGCGGCCGGTATCGGCGGTGTGGGTCGGTACCCCTCGAGTCAGCGTCGAGCCCCTCGTCCCATGGTTCAGATCGCCAGCCACGCCAATCCCGCCAATCGCGCAGCGCACGAACGTCGTCGCGCCAGCTCCGCCGCGCGGTTACCCGTGCGGGAGCGACGATCATTGGATCGCGATCGCGGCCGGCGATCACATCACGGCCACGCGGCGTAACGCTCAAGATCCGGTACTGGTCCCTGGAGACGGTCAACAGGCCGCCGTCGATCGCGGCACCTATCCATGCCGAGATGGTCTCGGGCGGCTCGTGGCGGAGCGCACCAGTCATCGACAGGTGGCACAACGTCGGGGGCAGATCCTCGCTGTCACCGTGCAGCATTGCGGTGATGCGGCGCCGGCCGTACCGCTCGCCCGCTCCAATGATGCCCCTCAACACTTGTCTGAGGATGTCGCGTTCAGCGGGGTCGAGCACGCCAGGCCGGCGGCAATTGCTGCAGGCGCCACACGGTTCGCGCGCGGCCGGGTCGCCGAAGTAGCGCAGTATCGTTGCCCGAAGGCAGCCTCCACCCTCCGCATACGCCACCATGCGCCGCAGCTTGCTGCGTTCGATCTCTTTCCGCTTTTCGACCTCAGCAGGCTCGACCGGTGTTCTGCGCCGCGCCGGAGAGTCCGGCCGTGGAATCTCGATCAGGAACTCGCGGATGCCGACGTCCTCGGGATACCAGAACAACACCGCGTGCGCGTCACGGCCGTCTCGTCCGGCACGTCCGATCTCCTGGTAGTAGGCCTCGACCGATCCCGGAATCGCGAGGTGCACGACGACCTCGACATCAGGTCGGTCGATGCCCATGCCGAATGCGTTGGTGGCGCAGACGATTCCGATCCGTCCGGCCGCGAAGCCGTCCTGCACCCGCGTCCGCTCCTCGTCATCGAGGCCCGCGTGGTAGGTCGCCGCCGACAGCCCCGCGGTCGTCAGCGTGGCGGTAGCCGCTTCCGCGGTGCGACGCGTTGCGGCATAAACAAGGGATCGATGCCCGGCCACCAGCCCAGGCAGCCGGCCGTGCTTGACCTGGTCGTCAGCCACCGCTTCGACCGAGAGATAGATGTTCGGCCGGTCGAAGCCGGCGACGATCACCTGCGGCTCGTTCAGGCCAAGCAGGGCGATGATGTCGCTTCGCACTTCAGGAGTGGCCGTCGCTGTAAACGCCGCCATCGGCGGCCGTCCCGCGGCTTCACTGCGGAGGCACGTTGCCGCGGCGTCCTTGAGGCGACGGTAATCCGGGCGGAAATCGTGGCCCCACTCAGACACGCAGTGCGCTTCGTCGATGACGAAGCGCGACACGCGCAGCTCGTTTAGGAGGCGCATGAACTCGTCGCTTGCGAAGCGTTCCGGTGCGACGTAGAGCAGCCGCAGTTCCCCGGCTCGGGCGCGGCGAATTACGTCACGCCGCCGGTCGGAAGTCAGCATCGAGTGCAGCGCCGCTCCAGCAATGCCCCGCCGAGCGAGCTCGTCGACTTGGTCCTTCATCAACGAGATCAGCGGCGAGACGACGAGCATCGTCCCGTCCAGCATCAGTGCCGGCAACTGGTAGCACAGCGACTTGCCGGATCCGGTCGGCATCACCGCGAGCACATCGCCGCCAGCCAGCACCGCGCGCACGAGCGGCTCCTGCGCGTCGCGAAATTCACTGTGGCCGAATCGTCGGCGCAGTGTCTCGAGGAGATCAACCATGTCTCACGCCTTACCTGGTGCCGGACGACGACGATGGCAGTGGAGTACAGGCGTGTCAAGGAGAACGACGCGCGCGCAGAGCCGTGCGCGAACGTCGAGCGCCGATGCGATCGGGGACGTTTCAGAAAGTGCGAAGTGTGCGCAGAAACTGCGCTATGGATTACTCGAACCGTACCAATCCGCGCCGGGTCGCGACCTTCACCGCTTCGGTGCGATTCGTAACACCGAGCTTCTCGAACAGATGACCGAGATGGGTCTTGACCGTGCGCTCGCTGATCTGCAGCTCATGGGCGATCTCCTTGTTGGCCTTACCTTCGGCGAGAAGCCGCAGGGACGACAACTCGCGCGGGGTGAGCTGGACCCGTGTCACGCCCTCGGCCAGCTTCGCGGCGGCCGCCGGTGCGAGGTAGGTCTTGCCGCTCAGTACGTCGTGAATGCAGCCGATCAGCGCCTCGGCGGAGATGTCCTTGAGCACGTACGCCTTGGCACCCGCCTTCAGCGCGCGAGAGATATCTTCGTCGGTGTCGTATGTCGTGAGGACGATGACCCGTGCTTGTGGGTCGCGAGCGCGGATCCGGCGCACGGCCTCGACGCCCTCCATCACCGGCATGCGCAGATCCAGCAAAGTCACGTCCGGGTGATGACGCTCGTAGGCCTCCACCGCCTCGGCCCCGTTGCCAGCCTCCGCGACGACAGCGAGATCGGATTCCTGGTTGATGATGTTGGCGACACCGGTTCGAAACAGGGCGTGATCGTCCACCACGAGCACGCGCGCTCGCGCTGCGGCCTCAACAGTGTCGGCGGCAAGGCTACCCTGCGGCATAAGCATCCGACGGGGCCACCGTCGGCTCCCAGGCCACCACCACTTCGGTTCCGGCCCGCGGCGCGGTCACGATCGTGAGTGAGGCGCCGATGCGATCGGCCCGCTCCTGCATGCTGGTCAGGCCGAAGCCCGCGGATCGTCGGTCGCCGGAAATGCCCCGGCCATCGTCCTGCACGGTGAGCCGGACGCCGATCGACCGCGCTGAAGCGGCGCGGAGCGTGATCCGCCGCGCGGAGGAGTGACGCACCGCGTTGGTGAGCGCTTCCTGCGCGATGCTGACGATCTCGCGCTCGATGGCGTCCCCATAGGGCGGCAGCTCGTCGAGCACGATCTCGATCGGAATTTCCGTGGTCCGGCGGGTCCGGTCGGCGACGCGCCGCAAGGCCGAGGCGAGATCCTCACCGCCGGCGACGTGCGGCCGCAAGGCGCTCACCGAGCGGCGGGCTTCGATGATGTGATTGCGCGCGAGCTCGACGGCTGTCTCGAGCTTCGAGGCGACGCGGGGCGGCAGGGTGCAGGCCTCGCGCCTGGCGCCCTGAAGCTGCATGAGGATGGCGGCAAAGCCCTGGGCCAGGGTGTCGTGAATATCGCGGGCCAGCCGATTGCGTTCCTCGAGAATCGCCTTTCGCCGCTCCTCGTCGGCACTGCGCCGGGCCACCCGGCTCTGATGAAGGGCAAGCGTGGCCTGCCGCGCGACGGCGCGCAGGAGCGCGACTCGCCATTCGCCCTCGCACAACGACGCCGGGCCGTTCGCCAGTGCGATCCAGCCGAGTGTCTGGGCGCCGAGCACCAGCGGGGCCACCGCCAGCGAGTCCGCGCCGACGTTGCGGTTGAAGGTCCTCACCGCTTCGGGAAGCCGCGCATCGTCACCCGAATACTCCGTGGTGTCGGTCCAGCCCGCTTTGTGGGCGAACAAGTGGTCGGCCATGCTCCGGCGCGGCAGCGCGAGCTGCCGCCAGTCAGGACTGTGGTGCGTGAACAGCTGATTTTCGAAGTAGGCCATCCAGAGGTGCGCGCCCTGCTGGTCCTGATCGATCAGGAACACCCCGCAGGCCTGGCCTTCGCAGTCGTGAACCAGCGTCTCGATGAAGGTGCCGAAGAAACCGTCGATGTCGGGCTCGCGGACCAGCAGGTCGAGGGCAAGCTGCATGGCATCGCTCTGGATGTGTGCGAGGCATTCGGCGCGGCGACGGCTGTCGCGCTCGTTGGCGAGCGCGAGCCTCAGGGCCTGTACTTCACCGACCGCCCCCGGCGGCTCGCTGGCTGGTGCCGTCTCGCATGCCCACCCCTGGGACGTGTCTGCTACCGAGGCCGTGGCGATACTGTCGGGGTTCTTCACGCGTCCCTTCCTCCCGGAATCTTCCTTCCAGCGTATCAGGCTCGCCGGGGCGCGGCGTCTGTCCTGAAGGACGGTCCCGCCATCGTCCAAAAGTCGCAGTCCCGTGTCGCATATCGGATCGATCGTGAACTGCCGCACAGGACGGAGCCCGAGGTGAGCCCCACGCCCGATTGTGAGCGCCGGCTTCAATCTTCATGCTGATGGTCTATGCAACCGCGGTTCGTTCACCCCAGCAGATTGACGTCCGCGTCACGGCTGCTTCAGGCAGCTACGCTGACGCTCTTCACCACGTTTGCCATCGCCTGCGTGCCCACCGAGGCCCAACAGCCCGGGGAGCCACCGCCGGTTCCGGTAACGGTGGCAGCAGTGCTCGATCGCGAAGTGACCCAGTGGGACGAGTTCACCGGCCGGCTCGAGGCGGTGGACTCGGTCGCGATCCGTCCTCGCGTCTCAGGCTACATCTCGAGCGTGCACTTCACGGAAGGCGCCGTGGTTCGCCGTGGGCAGCTGCTCTTCCAGATCGATCCGCGCCCGTTCGAAGCTGAGGCCGACAGGCTGCGTGCCGAACTCACTCGCGCCCGTGCAGTCGTGACCCGCGCCGACTCCGAGTTCTCTCGAGCCGGCCGGCTGCAGGCGGAGAACGCGATCGCCCACGAGGAGTTCGAGCGGCGCTCGGCGTTCCGCGACGAGGCACGTGCCCAGCTGGCGGGGGTGGAGGCTGCCCTTCGTGCCGCAGAGCTCAATCTCGAATTCACTCGCGTGTCGGCGCCGATCGAGGGACGGGCCGGACGCGCCATCATCACCGAGGGCAACCTGGTGTCGAGCGGACCAGGCGAGGCCACGCTCTTGACGACCGTGGTGTCGATGGATCCCATCTACGCCTACTTCGACGCCGACGAGCAGCTCTTCCTGCGCTACCAGGGCACGCCGCATGCGGGGTTGGCGTCGCGCGGCGGCAGCGCCCGCAAGCCGGTGCAGATGGCGCTGGCCTCGGACAACGGGTTCCCCCGCGAAGGACGGCTCGATTTCATCGACAACCAGCTGAACCCGGCCACAGGCACCATTCGCGGCAGAGCGGTCTTCGCCAATCCGCGCGGCGAGCTCACACCGGGACTCTTCGTCCGGATCCGCCTGTCGGGCGGAGGAAAGCATCACGGGGTGCTCATCCAGGATCGTGCGGTCGGTACCGACCTCGGCAAGAAGTTCGTCTACGTCGTGGACGAGGCCGGCATTGTCGGCTACCGGGAGGTCATGCTCGGACCCGTTGTCGACGGGTTCCGCATCGTCCAGAGCGGGTTGTCGGCCGGCGACCGGATTGTCCTGAACGGGCTGCAGCGCGTCCGGCCGGGCGCGAAGGTCGCAGCCAGCGTGGTCGCGATGGATGCACCGCTCGGCCCCGCGACAACCGCGGTGACGCAATGAGGAGGCGACCGTGAATCTGGCCCGCTTCTTCATCGACCGCCCGATCTTCGCCGCGGTCCTCTCACTCGTCTTCGTGGTTGCCGGCGGGCTCTCGCTTCTCGTCTTGCCGGTGAGCGAGTACCCCCAGGTCGTGCCACCGACCGTCGTCGTCACTGCGACTTATCCGGGAGCCAATCCGCGCATCATCGCCGAAACCGTCGCCTCGCCGCTCGAGCAGCAGATCAACGGCGTCGAGAACATGCTCTACACGTTCTCGCAGGCCACTGCCGATGGGCGGATGACGCTGACGGTGACCTTTGCCCTCGGCACGGATCTCGACCAGGCGCAGGTCGACGTCCAGACCCGTGTGTCGCAAGCGCTGCCGCGGCTGCCGCCCGAAGTGCAACGCATCGGCGTCGTCACCGAGAAGAGCTCGCCCGACTTCATCATGGTCGTGCACCTCGTCTCACCGGACTCGCGCTACGACATGCTTTACCTGTCGAACTTCGCGCATCTACGCGTCCGCGACGAGTTGCTCCGCATCCGCGGCGTCGGCAACGCGCAGGTGTTCGGCGCAGGCGAATACAGCATGAGGGTGTGGCTCGATCCGGATCGGCTCGCGTCCCGGCAGCTCACCGCGAGCGACGTCGTCCGCGCGATTCGCGAGCAGAACGTCCAGGTCGCCGCCGGCGTCCTCGGCGGGCCGCCGGCACCGAGCGACACGTCGTTCCAGCTCTCGGTAAACGCTCGCGGGAGGCTTGCCAACGAACAGGAGTTCGCCGACATCGTCGTGCGGGCCACTCCTGATGGACGGATCACGCGCGTGCGGGACGTCGGTCGCGTCGAGCTTGGAGCGAACCTCTATGCGCTGCGCAGCCTGCTGGACAACCAGCCGGCGGTGGCGATCGGCATCTTCCAGCGGCCCGGGACCAATGCCATCGAGGCGTCGAACCAGGTCCGGGAGACCATGGCGACCTTGCAGAAGAGTTTTCCTGAGGGCGTTGAGTACCGGATCGTCTACGACCCGACGATCTTCGTCCGCCAGTCGATCGAAGCCGTAGTCGAAACGCTGTTCGAAGCCATCGTGCTCGTCGCGCTGGTGGTCGTCGTCTTCCTGCAGACCTGGCGCGCGTCGTTGATTCCGCTCGTCGCGGTGCCCGTGTCGCTCATCGGCACGTTTGCCGTCATGCTGCTGCTCGGCTTCTCGCTCAACACGTTGTCGCTCTTCGGGCTCGTGCTCGCGATCGGCATCGTCGTCGACGATGCGATCGTGGTGGTGGAGAACGTGGAGCGACACATCGAGCTGGGATCCCCGCCGCTCGAAGCGGCACGGAAGGCGATGGAAGAGGTCTCCGGGCCGATCATCGCCATTGCGTTGGTGTTGTGCGCGGTGTTCGTGCCGACGGCTTTCGTCAGCGGCCTGACCGGGCAGTTCTACCGCCAATTCGCGTTGACGATTGCGATCTCGACGGTGATCTCGGCGATCAATTCGCTGACCCTCAGTCCGGCCCTGGCATCGCTGCTGCTCAAGCCGCATGGCGCGCCGCGCGACCTCGTGCAACGGACCCTCGACCGGCTGTTCGGGTGGTTCTTCCGCGCCTTCAACCGGTTCTTCGCCAGGGCGTCGAATGGCTACACGCTGGGTGTCTCGCGCGTGCTGCGCGTCGCCGTCGCGGCCATCGTGGTCTATGCCGGACTCGTCGGCCTCACGGCTGTCGGATTCAAGCAGGTGCCGCAGGGGTTTGTGCCGACGCAGGACAAGGAGTACCTGGTCGCGTTCGCCCAGCTCCCTGATGGCGCCACGCTGGATCGAACCGAATCGGTGATCCGGAAGATGACCGATATCGCGATGAACCACCCCGGTGTGTCGAACTCGGTCGCCTTCCCGGGGCTCTCGATCAACAACTTCGTCAACGCGCCCAACGCCGGCATCGCGTTCGTCATCCTCAAGCCGTCGGAGGAACGGAAGACGCCGGAGCTGAGCGCCCAGGGCATCGTCCAGTCGTTGAATCAGCAGTTCTTTGGAGGTATCCAGGAAGCCATCGTCGCGATCTTCCCGCCGCCACCAGTCCAGGGACTCGGGCAAGTCGGCGGCTTCAAGCTCTATGTCGAGGATCGCGGCGGGGCTGGCTTCGAGCAGCTCTACTCGCAGGTGCAGGGCGCGATGGGCCAGGCGCGAGCGGTGCCGTCGCTCGCGGGCTTGTTCTCGAGCTTCCAGGTCAGCGTGCCGCAGATCAACGCGGACGTCGACAGGGAGCGAGCCAAGACGTACGGAGTCGCGCTGACTGACGTGTTCGAGACCTTGCAGGTGTATCTCGGCTCGCTCTACGTCAACGACTTCAATCGCTTTGGCCGGACCTACCAGGTGAACGTTCAGGCCGAATCGGCCTTCCGGCTCCAGCCCGAGACGATTCGGCGGCTCGAGACGCGCAGCGCGAGCGGCGACATGGTGCCACTCGGCGCGTTGGTCAAGATCACGCGTGGCTACGGCCCGGACCAGGTGATGCACTACAACGGATATCCCGCCGCGGAGATCAACGGGGGTCCGGCCCAGGGCTTCAGTTCCGGCGAAGCCCAGACCGCCATCGCCCAGGCGCTTCGCCAGGCGCTGCCGCCGGAAATGACCTTCGAGTGGACCGAGCTGGCCTACCAGGAGCTCATCGCCGGCAACACCATGGTGCTCGTCTTCCCGCTCTGCGTGCTGCTCGTCTACATCGTGCTGGCAGCGCTCTACGAGAGCTGGACGCTGCCACTGACGGTGCTGCTTATCGTCCCGATGACCATGCTCTCTGCGCTGGCCGGCGTATGGCTGACGGGCGGTGACAACAACGTCTTCACGCAGATCAGCTTCCTGGTGCTCGCAGGGCTGGCCTGCAAGAACTCGATCCTGATCGTGGAGTTTGCGAAGCTCCGCGAGGACGAGGGCGTTTCCCGTCGAGAGGCAATCCTCACCGCCTGCCGCGTCCGGCTGCGGCCGGTATTGATGACGTCCGTGGCTTTCATCATGGGCGTGGTGCCGCTGGTGTTTTCGACCGGGGCGGGGTTCGAGATTCGCCGGGCGATGGGTGTGGCGGTCTTCGCGGGGATGCTCGGCGTCACGGCGTTCGGGCTGTTCCTCACGCCAGTCTTCTACGACGCCATCGGCCGCGTGATGCAGCGGCTCTCGAGTCGCCGGCAGGCGTCGTCAATTCCGGCCGTGGCGGAGGGCCACTGACATGCGCGGTTCGATGCGAACACTGGTGCTGCTTGGCGCGGCGCTGGCGCTCAGCGCGTGCGGGGTCTCGCGCCCTTACACCACGCCAGAGGTCGCGCCGCCGACGCTCCAGAACCTGACACCGGATATCGGCGACACGAGCCGCTTCGATCCGCGGTGGTGGGCCCAGTTCCAGGACCCGGTCCTCGACGCGCTCGTCGTGGCGGCACTCGACGCCAACACCGACGTGCGGCAAGCAGTGGCGAGGCTCGATCAGGCGCGGGCGTTCTCCGATGAGGTCGATCGGGACCGCTATCCCACCGTGACCGTTGGCGCCAGCGTCGACCGCCGCGACCAGCCGATCCCGGGCTTCTCCGAGGAGCGGCGGGAGATCACCACCTACCGCGCCGGCTTCGACGCGTTCTGGGAGCTGGACCTGTTCGGGCGGGTCCGATCGCAGATGCGGGCCGCGGCCGCCAATGCCGGCGCGCTGGCCGCATCACTCGACGACGTGCGGGTCAGCGTCGTGGCCGAGATCGCACGCAACTACTTCGAGCTTCGCGGGCTGCAGCAGCAGCTGACGGTGCTCGACCAGAGCCTCACGAACCAGCGCGAGAGCCTGCGGTTGACGACGGTGCGGCGAGACGCGGGGATCGGCGAAGAGCAGGATGTGGCGAGCGCCGCGGCGCGGGTGGCGGCTACCGAGGCGGGCATTCCGCCGGTGCGCGCAGCCCTGGCCCGGCGCCAGCACCGGCTGGCGGTGCTGGTTGGTGTTCGTCCGGGGATGCTCAACGCGGATCTCTCGCCTCGGGCCTATCCGCCGCTGGCCCGAGCCCTGGCGGTCGGACCACCGGTGGAGATCCTGCGGCGGCGTCCCGACGTGCGCGCCGCGGAGCGCCAGCTTGCTGCCGCGACCGCCATCGAAGGCGTTGCCGCCGCAAGCCTCTATCCGCGGATCACGCTCACCGGCTTCCTCGGCTTTCTTGCCGGTCGCGGCAGCCTGTTCGGCAATGCTGATTCAGTGTCGTGGGCGGTAACCCCCGCGCTCAATTGGGCGGCGTTCGATCTCGGCAGCGCCCGCGATCGCCTTCGCGGCGCGAGCGCCGCGACCCGCGAGGCCCTCGCCCGGTTCGACGGTGTCGTGCTCGCCGCGCTTGAAGAGACCGAAACGGCGCTGGTGAATTACCGCGAGGAGCAGGAGCGGCTGGTGAAGCTCGTGGACCAGGCGCGCGAGAGCGCGCGTGCGGCGGGTATTGCTCGAGTGAGATATCGCGAAGGCGCGGTGGACTTCCTCCAGCTGCTCGATGCCGAGCGCACCGAGTTGCAAGCGCAGGAAGCCGTCGCTCAAGCCGAGGCCGGTGTGTTCACCAGCGTCGTCGCGGTGTACAAGGCGCTCGGCGGGCTCGAGGCTGGCGGCTCGGGGACGAACCGCGACCCGAGCCGAAGTGAGAAGTGAGAGGTGAGAAGCGAAAGGCTTCTCCCTTCGGCCTGCGCCGGCCGCTCTGCTAAACCGTGACCCCGAATCGCTCGGCCAATACGGCGGCAATCTGCTGACCGTGGAACCGGCCGTTCTCGATGAACACGCTCCCCGTGCGCCGCCCGGCAATCTGTCCGCCGGCGATGAAGAGGTTCGGCACATTGCTCTCGAAGGTATGCGCGTCGTGGCGCGGCACGAGCGTCACCGGATCGACCTCGACGCCGCAGTGCCGGAGGAACGCCGCGTCGGCGTGATAACCGGTGAGCAGCAGCGCGGCCTCTGCCGGAATCGTCTGGGTGTCCGACTCGCCAATGCGGCGCACGACCACATCGGTGGAGCGGATCTCGATGACCTCGGTCGAGAAATGTGCGGCAACGCTGCCGTTGCGAATGCGGTTGTCGATGTCCGGCTTGACCCAGTACTTCACGGACTCGCCCAGCGTCGGGCCGCGGTGGACCAGCGTCACGTGCGCGCCAGCCCGGTACAACTCGAGCGCGGCCTCGACCGCCGAATTCTTGCCGCCAACGACGACGACCCGCTGCCGGTAGTACGGGTGCGCTTCCTTGTAAAAGTGCGTGACGTGCGGCAGGTCCTCGCCGGGAACGCCAAGCAGGTTCGGATGATCGAAATAGCCCATGGCGAGGACGACGGCTCGCGCTTCGCGCACGCGCGTCTGCCCCTGACGGCCAATCGACTCCACCTCGAAGAGCGGATCGTCCGCAGAGCCGACCGCCGTCACCGCGGTGACCTTCTCGTGCAACGCCACCTGGAGCTGATAGGCCTCGGTCACCTTGCGGTAGTAGCGCAGCGCCTCGAGCCGCGTCGGCTTCTCGTAGGGCGTCACCAGCGGCATTCCGCCGATCTCGAGCAGCTCCGGCGTGGTGAAGAAGGACATGTGCGTGGGATAGCGATAGATCGCATCCACGATCGCGCCCTGCTCCACCACCTGATGGTCGAGCCCCCGCTGACGGGCCGCAATCGCGGTCGCCAGTCCGGCCGGACCGGCGCCCACGATGATCACGTCACGAACAGCCATCTTCCAAGCTTACGCGAGCGCGGCGTCGACCCGGGTCAGCCCTTCGTCGATGATCGCGAACGCCTCACGCAGCTCGGCTTCCGTGATGCAGAGGGGCGGGTTCGTGAAGAACGTGTTCCAGCGCACGAACGTATAGAGGCCCTGCTCGCGGAAGAACTTCCCGAGCATCTGCATCTCCGGCGAGCTGCCGTTGAACGGCGCCAGCGGCTCGCGCGTCTCGCGATTGCGGATCAGCTCGAAGATGCCGAAGAGCCCGATGTTCCGCGCTTCGCCAACGCACGTGTGCTTCGCGGTGAGCTCGTCCATCAGCCGCCTCATCACCCGTCCCATCTGCGCGGCGCGCTCGATGAGGTTGTCCTCTTCATAGACCTGCAAGGTGGCAAGCGCAGTGGCGCAGCCCAGCGGGTGGCTGTTGTAGGTCAGGCCGCCGTAGAACACCTTCTGCTGGAAGTGATCGGCGAGCGCCCGGCGGATCCCCACGGCGCCGAGCGGCACGTAGGCGCTCGTCAGCCCCTTGGCCATCGTCAGCATGTCGGGCACGACGTTGTAGTGCTCGACCGCGAACCACTTGCCGGTACGGCCGAACCCGCACATCACCTCGTCGCAGATGAGGAGGATGCCGTGCTTGTCGCAGAGTGCTCGGAGGCCCTCGAGATACCCGGGCGGCGGCGGGAGCACGCCGTTGGTGCCGGTGACCGTTTCCATGATGAAGGCCGCGATGGTCTGCGGTCCCTCGAGCATCATCACTTCCTCGATCTCGGCCAGCGCCTGCTCGGCCGTGTCGGAACCGCGGTTCACGCCGTGATACGGGTGGCGGACGTGCACGACCCCGGGCATCCCCGGCTCCATCGCCCACCGCCGCGGATCACCGGTCATGGTCAGGCTGCCGGCCGTCCCGCCGTGATACGACCGGTAGCGCGCCAGGATCTTGTGGCGCCCGGTAACCAGCCGCGCGATCCGCATCGCGTTCTCGTTGGCCTCGGCGCCGCCGTTGGTGAAGAAGAAGACGTCGATGTCGCCTGGCGTGAGCTGCGCCAGCTTCTCACCGAGCCGGGCCCGCGGCTCTGTAGCCATGAACGGATTCGCATAAGCGAGCGTCGCAGCCTGATCCTGGATCGCCTTGACGATGCGCGGATCGCCGTGGCCGGCGTTGACGCACATCAGCTGACTGTTGAAATCGATGTAACGCTTCCCCTCAGGTGTCCAGAAGTGCACGCCTTTCGCGCGGGCGACTGGAATCGGGTCCACGTGCGCCTGCGCCGACCACTCGAACAACGTGTGGCGCTTGGTCAACGCGACCATCTGCTCACCAGTCATCGACACTTCGCTCATCGTCGCCATCGCCTGCTCCTTCGAATTGCCGGAAAACGAAAAGTCTATCAGGCCCGCGCGCCTGTGGCTCAGCGGCCAAACGTGAGCCGGTCGACCGCGACCTTGCCGTTGCTGACGACCAGCAGCGGATCGAGCACGGTCCGGACGTCCTGCAGCGGATTGCCGGCCACGACGATCAGATCGGCCTGGAACCCCTGCGCCACCTGGCCGACCTCCTTCTCCAGCCGCAACAGCTCGGCATTCCGCGTCGTCGCCGCCTGCAACGCGTCGAGCGGCGTCAGACCGGAGTCCGCCAGCATGACGATCTCTCGGGCCAGCGTGGTAATGCTTTTCGCTCCGTAGCTGGTGTCGGATCCGGCGCCGATCTTCACGTTCAGGGCCTTCGCGCGCTGGATTGCGTGCTTCAGGATTGGCAGCATCATCTGGCCGCGGCGCTGCAGCACCGGGTTGTCGTAGTCGCCGCCCGGCTCCGCCAGATCGTTGACGATGTCCGCGGTCGGTACGAAGAAGGTGCCCATCTTCGCCATCAGCGACAGCGTCTCTTCGGTCAGATAGGTGCCGTGCTCGATGCTCCGCACGCCGGCCTTGACCGCAGCGTGCGCGCCTTCCGCGCCATGGGCATGCGCCATCACCGGGACGGACTTCAATGCCGCCTCGCCGACGATGACCTCCAGTTCGGACTCCGAGAACATCTGCTTCCGTGGATCGGTATCCGGTGTCCCGGCGCGTTCCGTTGCCGTCACCTTGATCCATTCCGCGCCGTGCGAGAGGTTGGCGCGCACGACGCGGCGAATCGCGTCTACCGTGGTGACACCGCCGAGCAGGTCGCCGAGATCGGGATCGGTGAGAAACAGCTCCGGCGCCGGGAACGTGCGCACGTGGTATCCGGACGCGAGGAGGTCGGGCCCGGGCACGTAGCCTTTCTTCACCAGCTCGCGGAGGCCAACGTCGGCGTAGCTGGAGACGCCGGCGCTGCGGGCCGTGGTCACACCCGACTGCAGCGCGGCGCGCATCTCGGGAAGGCTCGCGATGTGGACGTGCGCGTCGATCAGGCCGGGCAGCACCCAGCGATTCGCCACGTTCACGACCTTCACGCCCGCCGGCGGGGCCGCAGTCCCGATGCTCTGGATGCGGCCGCCGGCGAGGACGAGCGTTTGCCCGTCCTGCACGGCGCCAGTCGCGACGTTGACGACGTTCGCGTTGACGAGCGCAATGCGATCGCCTGCGGGCGGCGCCGGCTGGGCGATGAGCGCCTGGCTGACAGCGAGCGTCAGAGCGACGGCAGGCAAGAGGCGTGGCATGACGTGTGGCTCCTGGTTCCTGGTTCCTAATTCCTGGTTCCTAATTCCTATTTCCTATTTCCTGGCTCCTAGTTCATGCCCCGGCGCAGGTCGATCATGGCCTGATCGGCGGCATCCACGCGGATGAAGCCGAGCCGCGGGTACTCGATGTCCACGATCACGTACACGGTCAAGGCGAGGACCAGCGCAAAACCGATCGCGTGGGTCAGGCTGAGTGCGCGCCCCTTGGACATGCCGTACCCCGCCAGCAGCGCGCCGACCATCGCGAAGGTCGCCAGCATGAAGAAGATGACGAGCGGCGGGTGATAGGTGGTCACGCGCCGCCGCATCTCGGCGATGTCGAACATGTCGTTGAGCGCGGGCAGCAGCAGCATCGAGGCCGCCGTTCCATCGCCCGCACGAGCGGCCGCGGGCACGGCCAGCTGCCAGATCGCGTTCTGCTGGCGGAGCGCCTCGGCATTGGCCGCGAACGAGCGGTCGAACGACAGAAAGTTCGCGTAGGTGGCCAGCCGGGCATCGACGTAATCGCGAAACATCTGGCGCATCGGCGCCTGGTCGGCGGCCGCGAGCATGTCGATGCGCAGCCACGCGGTGCCGATGTTGTTGACCTCGGTGACGATCAGGATCCGGCGCTCGTCGAACCGGCCAGCCGCACCTGAGAACGTGAACGCGATCAGGAGACCGAGCATGCCGAACACGGCTCCCTCGACCGCACCGAGCCCGGCGTGGCTGCCATCGGGATCGGCGGCCGCGCGGCGGTTGCCGATGCGGCGTCCGACCAGGAGCAGAACGAAGAGGCCGGCGCCAAGGGTCAGGGCGAAGATGACGGCAAGCACGGGGAAGTAGCTCAGCATGAGAGATGGCGGCTGATCATAGCGGGTGGCCGCGACCAGCCGGGATAGGCGACTGAAATGGTCCGAAATAGGCCGTTCGGTGTCACCACTGCCCGTTCACCCCCCGTTCCGGCCCGCTCGGGAGTTTTGCCGTCCGCCCCGCCTCCGCGCCCGTAAAATGCCGTGAATTAGACACTTACGAGGAGCGAAGAGCCCTATGCACCCGCCCATCAAGTATGCAGAGAAGGCCCTGTCCATCGCCGCCAACGGCGCCTGGCAGGTGTTCTCGCGGCTGAACAAGATTGCGCCAAACGCGTCGTTCACGCCGAAGTGGTCCGACAAGCCCCTGCAGAAGTCCTATCAGAAGACCAAGCCGCCGCTCGGCTGGCCACGCGAGACCGATTCGCTCTGTCCGACCTGCGTGCGCGAGGCGCGCCAGCAGATCCTCGACGGCAAGAGGCCGGTCGACGTGCTCCTGAACGAAAAAGTCGGCGAGATCAAGGCGACCATCACCGAGAAGGACGGCAAGATCGTCATGGTGAAGGACTGCCCGATCCACGGGCACTTCGAGGACGTGATGGCGATCGACACCGCCTTCTTCAAGCACCTCGAGGACGTCTTCCCTGGCCGCGACATCCGCGCCCACAACGACGAGACGCTCCACAACCACGGCAGCAGCACCATCAAGTACGGCCGCGGCGCGGTCCTCACGGTGGACCTGACCAACCGCTGCAACATGATGTGCGACCCGTGCTTCATGGACGCCAACCAGGTCGGCTTCGTCCACGAGCTCACCTGGGACGACATCAAGATGGTGCTCGACAACGCCATCACCATCAAGCCGCGGCGGCAGATGTCGGTGCAGTTCTCGGGCGGCGAGCCGACCCTCTCGCCCTACTTCCTGGACGCGGTTCGCTACGCACGCAAGGTCGGCTACAACTCGGTCCAGGCGGCCACCAACGGCATCGAGTTCGCCAAGAGCGCCGACTTTTCCAAGGCCGCGGCCGAGGCCGGCCTGCGCTACGCCTACCTGCAGTTCGACGGCATCGGCAACGCTGCCAACTCGCACCGCCGGGTCGGCAACCTGTTCGACGTCAAGCTCCGCGCTATCGAGAACTTGCACAGCGCCGGCGTCGACATCGTGCCAGTCATCACGATCGTCAACGGCGTCAACAACGAGCAGGTCGGCCGGGTCATCGAGTTCGCGCTCGACAACCCGAAGAAGATCAACTTCCTGTCGTTCCAGCCGGTGAGCTTCACCGGGCGCGACGAGGAGGTGACGCCGGAGCGGCGGGCCGCGCAGCGCTACACGCTGAGCCACCTTGCGCACGACGTGAAGAACCAGACCGGCCTCGGCGAGCCGATCCGGGACTGGTTCCCGATCTCGTTCATGGGCACGTTCACCGACTGGGCCGACACGGTCAAGGGACCGGAGCACGAGTGGGGCAACGTGACGTGCGGCTGCCACCCGAACTGCGGCATCGGCATGGCGGTGATGATCGACAAGGAAACCAAGGAAGCGGTGCCGGTGACGGCGTTCCTCAAGGCCGAGCAGCTGGCCAAGGACGTCGCGCTGGTGAACGACGGAGGCCGGAGTCGGTTCCTCTCGATCGTCGGCATGTCGCTGGCAGTGGCCCGGAACTACGATCCGTTCCAGGCGCCGACCCACTTCAAGCTGTCCGACCTGCTGAAGAAATTCGACAAGACCTTCGGCGCGACCAAGGGCGCCCAGAAGGGCAAGTACGGCAAGGTCGAGGGCGACCGGACGACGCAGGACATCGAGAAGCGCCGCGCGGATCGCTGGAACTTCCTGTTCATCGCCGGGATGTGGTTCCAGGACCTGTTCAACTACGACTTCCGGCGGACGGAGATGTGCATCATCCCCTACGCCACGCAGCAGGGCGAGATTTCCTTCTGCGCCTACAACACCGGCATCGGCTGGCGGAACATCATCGAGAAGATGCACATGACGGCGACGCTTACCAAGTGGTACGAGGACCACGGCCGCCACGAGATCTTCGCCGGGAACAAGAACGTGCCGCTCAACACGACCGATCACTCGCTGAAGCTGAACGCCGAAGCGGTGGCGAAGGGCGCGCAGACCGACCTCGACGACATGGGCATCGCCAAGAACGCCCGCGAGGAAAAGCTCCGGGCCCGGAAGCAGAAGCACGAGATGACGCCCGAAGAACAGCGTCATCACGCGGAGATGGAGAAACTCTATCGCCAGCACGTGCTGAAGGAGCAGCCGGGTGAGCCGGTCATCCAGATCCAGGGCCTGCGCGGGCCGAAGAAGGACTCGCCGGTCCAGGAAGTGCTCCACAAGCCGGAGAACTGAGGCTTCAGACTCCACGCTTCGGGCTTCACGCCCGACCTCAAAGGCCGCAGCGAGCAATCGTTGCGGCCCTTCTTTTTGCTCGTGATGTGACGCCCCTCAGTTGGCGTCGACCGCTCCTCCGAACTCGATCAGGTGCCGCCTGAAGAATCGGTCAACGCGGGTCCAGGCATCCCGCAGCACGTGCGCGCGGGTGAAGTAGTGGAACTCGCCCGGGTAGGTCATGAACTCGAAGAGTTCACCCTTTCCTTTCTTCAACAACTCGTCGGTCAGCCGGACCGAGTGCAGGTACGGGACGTTGACGTCGGAGGTCCCGTGCAGGATCAGCAGCGGCCGTTGCAGGCGGTCGACATGAGAGATCGGTGAGGCCTTCTGGTAGA
The DNA here is from genome assembly GCA_035495795.1 of Vicinamibacterales bacterium. GTDB lineage: Bacteria > Acidobacteriota > Vicinamibacteria > Vicinamibacterales > UBA2999 > VFZN01. Next base: position 37,806 of record DATJFF010000295.1, on the reverse strand, counting down.
CCTCGGGGTTCTGGTCCGGCGTCCCGATGCGGCTCGCGGTCCAGCCGCCGTGATAGGGGTCCTCGTAGTACATCGCGTAATCGACGACGCCGGCAACGTCCACACCGGCCCGGAACAGTGTCGGCTGGTCGGTCACCGCAATCAGCGTGAAGAACCCGCCGTAGCTGAGCCCCCATACCCCCATGCGATCGCCATCCACATAGGGCAGCGTCTTCAAGTAGTTCGCGGCCATCCACGCGTCCTGCGCGTCCTTGCCGCCGACGTCCATATAGACGCCCTGCCGCCAGTCGCGCCCGTAGCCGATGCTGCCGCGATAGTCCGGCGCGAACACGACGTAGCCCTGCTGCAGCAGGTATTGGTGAAACGAGTAGTACACGGCGTAGTTCCGTTGCACGTGCCAGCCGTCGTAGTTCTGATTCACGCCGTCGCCGTGAATCCAGACGATCGCCGGGTGCTTCTTCGAGCGGTCGAGGGTCTTCGGCACGAACAGCCAGCCAGGCACTGGCCTGGCGTCGGGGCCGGGATAGGTGACGAACTCGGGTTCGACCAGGTCGGCCTTGGCCACAGCTGCCGGCAACGAATTGGAGAGCCGCGACGAGGCGCCGCCAGCCGCAGCGATGACCAATAGATCCGCCGACGTCCGCGGATCGGTGTGCTGGTAGACCAGACGCGTCCCGTCAGGCGACCACTCGGGCGCGATATGCGTGCCGCGCGCGTCGGTGATCATCGCAACCGTCGCCTTCGGCTCCGTATCGCCGTCGATCTTCGCGACGCCGATCTGCCGGGTGCCAGGCTTGCCGGGCAGGTTGGCGTCGAACGCGATGCGCGTGCTGTCGGGAGACCAGCTGGGTCGCCAGGCCTCGAACTCGCCCTTCGTCACCTGGACCGGTTCGCCGCCGCCGGCGGCCATTACGTAGAGGTGATCCCACCCGTCACGATCGGAAAGGAACGCGATCCATTTCCCATCCGGCGATGGCTGCGCCGCTGCGCCGGTGTTGCCGGGGATGCTCCAGAACTTCGCGTCCACGTCTTCGCGCAACTGGCGGGCCGCGCCGGTCGATGCGTCGGCGACAAACGTGGTTCGGCGCTTGAAATCCGGTGACTGCCGGTCGAACACCAGCCGGTCGTTGCCGAGCCATCGCAAGCCTCCGCCGGCGGCCTCCTGGATGGCAACAACACGGCCTCCGCTCGCGCTCGCCACGAAGGCGCGACCGGGCACACGCTCGGTGACGGTGTAGATGATCTTCGCGCCGGAGTAGTCAGGTACCTGCTCGTGGCGAATCGATCGCGCGCCCGCGGCATACGCAATGCGCCGGCCGTCCGGCGACCACGAGACTCCGCCGATCGACTGCTCGTCGCGAGCGACGACGGACTCGGTGCCGGCGTCGAGGGCGCGCACGACGAGCTCGGTCCCCTTGTCGGCCCGTCGCGTGAAAGCCACGCGGGTCCCGTCTGGGCCGTGGGTGATCTCCGATTCAACCGCTGGCGTCGTCCATACCGGCGCGGCGGCGCCGCCGTCGGCCGGCACCTGCCACAGGTCGCCCCGATGCGCGAAGTAGATCCGTTTGCTGTCGCCGCTCCAGAACGGGACGCTGGTCACGCCGGCGCCCGCCTCCGACGTCAGCGCGCGCGGCTCGGCGCCGGAGAGGTCCGAAACATACAGGTTCGACACGCCGGCGCGGTCCCAGACGAAGACAACGCGCTTTCCGTCGGGCGACCAGACGGGCGAGGAGGGGTGCTTGATGTCGATCAGATCGTCGATTGTGAATGGGTTGGTGCTCGCCGCCGCGCGGGCGGCCGAGGCTTGCGGGCCGCTGCACGCGGCAACAAGGAGGCAGGCACACACGGGAATGTAGAGCTTTATGCGCACGGGCACCTCGGCGGCCGAGTATAGTCCTCGCGTGCGGCACCTGTCGTTGTGGCTATTTGCGGCAGGAGCGATGATGGCCGGCTGCGGCACCGGCGTCTTCACGCATCACCTGGAGATCGCGATCGCCGATCCGAATGGCCGGCTTGGCCCCCCGCCTCACGACGTCGCCATCTTCGATTCCCTGATGGGCCGCTCCGAAGAGTGGGCACGCAGGACCGCCGGCACCACGTCGCCGGGAACGCCGTTCGAAACCTCGTACGACACCGTCGAGAGCCGGATGATGTTCGATTCCAGCCCGTCGCCTCGCGTCGCCGCGGCGCTCTGGCTTCCGGCCTATGAGAAGGCGGGATATTTTCAGTTGGTGATCGAACCGAAGGCCGGCGCCGAGACGACCATCACGCTTCCCTTCGCACCGTGGGCCGATTTCTATCCGGACGGCGCGAAGGTCGTGCCACTCACTGCACGGGTGCGCAGCGAAGCCGGCGACCGGGCCTGGACCCTGCGCGTGACAATCGCCATTCCCTGAATCCTGCGCGCCAAAGGCGCGCCCGACGCGCGCAGCGCGGCCTACCGAAGGCCTGCACCGCGAAGCGGCGCCTGCCGTTCGAGGCCTACGCTGCGAAGCGGCGCCTGCCGAGCCGCGCGGCAGCGAGGCCTGCGGTGCGAAGCGCCGCCTGCTGTATCATGCGCCGCGTGTCGTCCCCATCTGACAAGCTGCGCACGCTCGACGCCGCCCGCTGGCGCATCGCCCTCATGATCACCGTGACGATGGCGGTGATTTACATCGGCTTCATCCTGCTGGTCGCCTACGACAAACCGCTGCTCGGCACCTCGATCGCCGAAGGACTGTCGCTCGGGATCCTCCTGGGAGCCTTGGTCATCGTCTCGACGTGGCTGCTGATCGCAATCTACGTGCGCTGGGCCAACCGGCATTACGATCCGGCGCTCGCCGCGCTCAGGCACGAAGCAGGGCCCAAGTGAGCGGCGCGGGCCCCAACCCGATTGCGATCGGCGGCTTCGCGCTGTTCATCGCGCTCTCACTGGTCATCACCTGGTTTGCGGCACGGCGAACGAAGAACACCGAGACGTTCTTCGCCGCCGGCCGGAGCATCACCGCCACCCAGAACGGCCTGGCGCTCGCGGGCGACTACATGAGCGCAGCCAGCTTCCTCGGGATCGCCGGCCTCGTGTCGCTCTCCGGCTTCGACGGGCTCATCTACTCGATCGGCTTCCTGGTTGGCTGGCCGGTGGTGATCTGCATGATCGCCGAGCCCCTCCGGAACCTTGGCAAGTACACCTTCACCGATGTGGTCGCGTACCGGCTGCGACAGACGCCGGTGCGCGTTGCCTCGGCGTTTGGCGGGCTGGCGGTAGTGGCCTTCTATCTCATCGCGCAGATGGTGGGCGCCGGCAACCTGATTCGGCTCCTGTTCGGTCTCCCCTACGAAACCGCGGTCGTCATCGTCGGCCTCGTCATGCTGGCGTACGTGCTCTTCGGCGGCATGCTGGCGACGACATGGGTGCAGATCGTCAAGGCGGTACTCCTGCTGAGCGGCGCGTTCCTGCTTGCGTTCCTGGTCCTCGTCCGGTTCAGCATGAACCCGCTGGCGCTCTTCAGCGAGGCGGCGCGGCAGTACGGAGCAGCTGTGCTCGCGCCGGGCCGGCTCGTCTCGGATCCGCTGGACGCCATCTCGCTCGGTATCGCGCTGATGTTCGGAACCGCGGGTCTTCCCCACGTCCTGATGCGCTTCTACACGGTGCCGGACGCGAAGACGGCTCGGGTGTCGGTCGCGGTCGCGACCGGCGTGGTCGGCACGTTTTTCCTGCTCACGTTCGTGCTCGGATTCGGCGCGATGGTCCTGGTCGGCCAGGACTCGATCCGCAAGGTGGACGCCGGCGGCAACATGGCAGCGCTGCTCCTCGCTGAAACCGTTGGCGGCCAGGCGTTCCTCGGGTTCATCGCCGCCGTGGCATTCGCGACGATTCTCGCGGTTGTTGCCGGCCTGACGCTCGCGGGAGCGGCGGCGCTGGCTCACGACGTCTGGGTCAGCGTCATCCGCCGCGGCCATGCTGCCGAGCACGAGCAGTTCGTCGTGGCGCGAGCCGCGACCATCGTGCTGGCCATCGCGTCGATCGTGCTGGGCATCGTGTTCAAGGGACAGAACGTGGCGTTCATGGTCGGCCTGGCGTTTGCGATCGCCGCCAGCGCCAACTTCCCTGCTCTGGTGATGTCGGTCTTCTGGCGGGCGTTCACCACCCGCGGCGCCCAGGCCTCGATGATCGTCGGGACGGCCTCGGCGCTGATCCTCATCTACCTGTCGCCGACCGTTCAGGTCGACATCCTCAAGCAGCCCACGGCCTGGTTCCCGCTGCGCAATCCCGGCCTTGTGACCATCCCGTTGTCATTTCTCGTGGGGATCGCGGTCTCGCTGATCGCACCCGAACCCGAGGCCGCGCGGCGCTTCGCCGAGGTCGAACACCGGATTCACTTCGGCGATTGAACCCGTGGCTGCCCGCCGTTCCACGGCCGCGCCGCGCGCACGGAACCCGCGGCTACCGCTTTCCGGGGTCCGCATCGTCAGCCTCGCGCAGAACGTGCCAGGCCCGCTGGCGCTCTCGCGCCTGGTCGCAGAGGGCGCGACCGCGGTGAAGATCGAGCCTCCCGCGGGCGATCCGATGCGCGGATTCAGCGAGCCCTGGTATCTCGAGATGCACCGGCGCGTGATGGTCGCCCGCATCGACCTGAAGTTGCCCGCGGGTCGAAAGCGGCTGACCGCGCTCCTCGCGCAGGCTGACCTGCTCCTCACGTCGCAGCGGCCGGCAGCGCTTGCACGCCTCGGGATCACGGCGCGACGGCTCGTCCGACATCATCCAGCGCTTCGCTGGCTGAACATCGTCGGCGACACCGCGGAGCCGGAACGGCCCGGTCATGACCTCACGTATCAGGCGCAGGCCGGCCTGATTGGCCACGAGCTGCCACGGACGCTGCTGGCAGATGTCATGGGCGCGGAGCGCGCGGTATCGGCGGCCCTGTTGCTCCTCCGGCGCAGGCCGCCTTGCAGCGCGGCGGTCGGGCTGAAAGATGCGGTCGTCACCGCGGCGCTGCCGCGGACCTTCGGCTTGACCAGACCGCACGGCGTGTTGGGAGGCGCACTCGCAGCCTACGGCGTCTACGAAACGCGGGACGGTTGGATCGCGATCGCGGCGCTGGAGCCGCACTTTCGCAGCCGTCTCTACGAAGCCTTGAACCTCAGCGACGGTGACGATCTTACGCCGGTGATGCGCACGCGAACCGCGCGGCAATGGGAACGCTGGGCCGCGCGCCGCGATCTTCCGTTCGCCCGCGTCGTGGACTGACGGCGGTTCACCGGGCCCAAACGATTTCGGTCGCAGCCGGCTCGCCAGCCAGGTATCGCGCGCGATCGGCCATGACGAACACCCGGACGCGGTTATCCACGTCGAAACGCGGCGGCCAGTCCAGCCCGCCGAACTGTTGACCGGCAAATCGCTCGCGAAACCGGGACTCTTCCCATCGCTCGACGACAACCACTGGCGTGCGGCCATCGTTCTCCAGCCAGGCGGCCGCGCGATCGAGCCACGAAGGATCGAGCGAATCCCAGAGCACGACCTCGTTGCCCGCGTGATAACGAATGCTGCCGCTGTCCCAGACCGTGATCGCGGTAGCGCCCGCAGGCAGCCGATCCCGAATTGTTTCTCCAGTCACGCGGAACCGTGCCTCCAGCGTCCGCAGCTCGAAGACCTGCCTCTCGGCGGCAACGCGCACCTGCAACACCGCGATAAGCACGGCCGCCACGAGCAGCACCGCGTCTCCGCGAGAGTCGAATCTACGAAGCATCACGGCAGACGCGGCCGCCGCGAGCACGACGAGCGGTACGACGGCCGGCAACAGAAAGCGCAGGTACCACCACTCCGGATAGGACGAGTACGGCAGGTAACAGGTGATGACCGCGAGCGCCGAGATCAGGACCAACCACGTTGACGAGCGGCGTGGGCCGGCAACGGCGAGAGGAGCGAGAGTGCCCAGGAGCGGCCACCCGAATTGTGTTTCCAGCACTGATCGGCCGTAGCGGGACAGGTTGAGTGGGATGTTGGCGCTGCTGAAGAAAGCAGCGGCAGATCCATAACCGGACGCGAGGACTCCGCCATACAAGGCTGCGTTGCAGGCGAGCACGACGAGCCCGGCGGGCACGACCGCGGCGGCAAGCCGAACCGCGACAAGGATGCCGTGTCGCCACACGGTCAGCAGGCCCAGGACGACGGCCGCCGGGAGCAGGTTCGGACGCACGAGGAGCGACAGCCCAATGAGAAATCCGGCCAGCCACGGACGCGGGCGGGCCGGGACCACAACCGCGGTGATCCCCCCGACCCAGCACGCGGCGGTCGTGACGTCGTTCATCGGCTGCACGAGCTGATAAAGCAGCACCGGCATCGTCGCGGTAGTCACGGCGGCAGCTGCGCCGGCGGCGCTATCGGCCAGGCTTCTCGCCAGCATGAACGCGAGCCACACGAGGGCAGCGCCGGCCAGCGGAGACAACCAGAAGAAGGCGTCGGGCCCTGCCATCCAGACGAGCGGCGTTGCGAGAAGCGCAAAGCCTGGCGCGCAGACCGGGGATGCCGCGCCCGGCGTCAGCGGCGATGGGATGAAGCCCGCCGGCGCGAGCGTCAGCGCAGCATTCGGCCACGGTGCCGACGCGGCGAGCGTGCTCTGCGGCTGGAGCCGGCCGCTCGACAACGATCGCACCATCAAGCCGTAGCACGAGGAATCAGACCCGCCGACCGCGCGGGTCGAGAATTTCAGTCCGGCGCCGCCGGCCGCCAGCGCCGCCAGCACGGCGACGAGCGTCGCGACCCGGGTCATTCGCGAAAGCGGTATTTGACGAGGACCTGCACGGCGTGCACGCCGTCGCGCCACCCGATCTTCTTGCCCTGGGCCCGGCTGCGCGGCTCGAACTTCACCGGGAGTTCCAGGATCTGATGACCGGCCTTCAGCAGCTTGGCGGTTATCTCGGGCTCGATATCGAACCGGTTGGCTTCGAGCTTCAGCCCCCGTGCGACATCGCCGGCCATGATCTTGTAGCAGGTCTCCATGTCGGTGATCCGCGCCCCGTACAGGACGTTGGTCGCAAGGGTCAGCGCCTGGTTCGCGAGAATGGAAATAAGCGGGGCGGGAGGGCGGCCGGCGAGGAAACGCGAGCCGTACACCACTCTCGTGCGGCCGTCCAGGATCGGTTGCACCAGTGTCGCCAGCTGGGCGGGATCGAGCTCGAGATCGGCATCCTGGATCGCGAAGACCGTGCCCCGCGCACGGGCGAAGCCGGTCCGAATGGCGCTGCCTTTGCCGCCGTTTCGAGCGGCGTGGACGATCTCCAGCACACCCGGTCGCGGCGTCACCCTGTCGAGCACGTCCCTCGTGCCGTCCGTCGACCCGTCGTTCACGACGACGATTTCACGGTCGGCTGGCAGGGGAATGGTCAGCAGCCGGTCGATAACCGCGGCAACCGTTCGCTCTTCGTTGTAGACGGGGACGATGATCGAGAGCAGCTGAGGCACGGGATCGTGTCGGGAGTCGGAGCCGGGAGTCGGGAGCCGTCACACGGCGGCCACGGCGCGACGGTCGATGCGCTTGACCGGAGCGCCGGCGTAGACGGCCCCGGCCTCGAGGCTCGAGTATTTTGGCACGACACTGAGCGCGCCGATCTGGCACTTCTCGCCGGCCTCGACGCCGATACCGATCATGCTGCCGAGGCCGACGGTGACGAACCGCCCGAGTCGCACGTAGCCGGTCTTGACCACGCCGCCTTCGACCGTATGACCCGACAGGTGCACGCTCTCGCCGATCACCACGCCGTCTCCGAGCTCGAGCATGTTGTGGTCCGAAATCGAGAGGCTGTTGATGTAGACGCCTCGCCCGATTCGCGCGCCGTTCCAGCGCATGTACCACGTCCAGATCGGCGACGACCGGAAGAACGTCCCGACAAAGACCCGGACGACGTGGGTGGCGATCATGTAGCGCGACCAGTCGAGGAGCGGCCATTCGAGATCGCGAAGCTTCCACTCCCCTGGCGGCGGTGTTCGCCACCCGAGGATACGCATGCCGACCGCGGACAGTGCCGTCAATGCGACGGCAAACACCAGATACGCGGGCACGAGCGACATCGCCACGAACGCCGGCCGGACGAGCGGCCAGCGATCGGGAATCCAGGTCAGGCCCCAGTTCCAGAACCACACGGCCGGCAACGCCGCCAGCCCGAACGTCATCGTCTCGACGAGAAAGATCGAAACCACGGTCCAGGCCACCCGTGCCGTCTGGGCGAGCGTCACGGCGGGAGGCTACCATATCCATCAGATGGCGGCTCCGCTGGTGCTCGTGCCTGGCCTCGATGGCACGGGACTTCTCTTCTACCGTCAGGTTCCGCTCCTCGAGCGGCGCTTCTCGGTTACCACTCACCGGCTCCGCGACACGGCGGAGCGCCTTGACGAGCTCGTCGCCGAGCTCGACGCGCGGGTTCAGGAGACTGCGGGCGAGGCGGTGACGCTCGTCGGCGAATCGTTCGGCGGCGCGCTCTCGCTCTCCTATGCCATCGCCCACCCGGAGCGAGTGGCGCGGCTGGTCATCCTCAATTCGTTCCCGTTCTTCAGCCCCCAGGCGCGGCTGTGGCTCGGTTATCACCTACTCCGCCGGATGCCATGGGCCGCCATGCCTGTCGTCCGGCAACTCACCGCGTGGCGAATGCACTCGCGCCACACCGGCCCTGGCGAGCTTCGCCGTTTTCACCAGTTGATGCGCGCGACGACCCGCGAAGGCTACGTCTCCCGGCTGCGGATGCTGCGCGACTACGACGTCCGGGAACCGCTCCGGGAGCTCAGGACGCCGGCCTTATTCCTTGCCGCCGATCGCGATCACCTCGTCCCCGCCGTCGAGCAGGCGCGGTTGATGTCGTCGCTTGCGCCGAACGGCACGATGCGGATTCTCGAGGGGCACGGCCACATCTGCCTGCTGGCTCCCGATATCGATCTCTGTACCATCATCGACGAATGGACCGGACCGTCATGAGCGCCATCCCCGTCCTCGATTGCGCGTACGCGCGTGCGATTGCCTACCTGGCAGGTGTGGCCGGGCGCCATGTCGGCGGCACACCGAACGTCAGCGCACTTCGTGCGGCGCTCGGCAGCCCCTTGCCGGAGGGTGGCGACGATCCGGTCCGGGTGATCGAGCAGCTGGCCAGCGATGCCGATCCCGGCGTGGTCGCGAGCGCGGGACCGCGTTTTTTCGGTTTCGTCACCGGCGGCGCGGTGCCCGTGACGGTTGCTGCAGACTGGCTCGCCAGCGCATGGGATCAGAACGGCGCGATGTACGTCATGTCGCCGGCCGTCGCGATCGTCGAGGACGTCGTCTCGGCCTGGCTGCTGGAGCTTCTCGGCTTGCCAGCCCGGAGTTCGGTGGGCTTCGTCACCGGTTGTCACATGGCGAACTTCACGTGCCTGGCCGCGGCGCGCCACGAGGTGCTGCGGCGGGCCGGCTGGAACGTCGAGGCCGATGGGCTGCAGCGGGCGCCGCGAATCACGGTGGTCGTCGGCGATGAAGTCCACATCTCGGCGGTCGGCGGGCTTCGCCTCCTCGGATTCGGCACCGACGAGCTCGTCAGGGTGGCGGTGGACGGGCAAGGGCGGATGCGGACAGAGGCCCTGGAGAAGACGATTGCCGGCCTGGAAGGGCCGCTGATCGTGTGCGCCCAGGTTGGCAACGTCAACACCGGGGCCAGCGATCCGATCGGCCGCGTCGTGGAGATCGCCCACTCCCGTGGCGCATGGGTTCACGTCGATGGCGCGTTCGGATTGTGGGCCGCGGCCGTCCCTGAGTTGCAGTCCCAGGTCACCGGTCTGGGCCAGGCGGATTCGTGGGCGACCGACGCGCACAAATGGCTGAACGTTCCCTATGACTCGGGGCTGGCGATCGTCTCGGACCCAGCCCCGCATCGGGCCGCGATGGGAATGCGCGCCTCCTACCTGCAGCGCGGAGCGGATGAGGAGCGCGTCGGCATGGACTGGGTCCCGGAATCCTCGCGCCGATCGCGCGTCCTGCCGATCTACGCGCTGCTGCGGTCTCTCGGCCGCAGCGGCATCCAGGAGCTGGTGCGACGCAACTGCACGCTGGCCCGGCGCATGGCGAGCAGGATGGCCGGCGAGCCCGGCGTGGGAGTTCTGAATGACGTCGTCCTCAATCAGGTCCTGCTGCGGTTCGAGGGGCATGCACCGCAGGATGCCGATGAGATCACGCGAGCCTGCATCGCCCGCGTTCAGGCCGACGGCACGTGCTGGGTCGGCGGCGCGGTCTGGCAGGGCCGGCAGGTGATGCGAATCTCGGTTTCCAACTGGTCGACGACGGAGCAGGACATCGAGCGGTCGGCTGAGGCGATCGTCCGCTGCTATCGCGAGGCACGCGGATAGCCGTGGCCCAGACCCGCCTCGCCCGCGAAATGGGCCTCATGGGGCTCGTCGCGACCGGCGTCTGCAGCATGGTCGGCGCCGGCATCAACGTCATTCCGTTCATGATCCAGCGCCACGTGCCAGGCATCGGGCCGCACGTCCTCCTGGCGTTTGTCGTCGCCGCGGTTCCCGCGGTACTTGCCGGGCTCGCCTACGCGACGCTGGCATCGGCGATGCCTCGCGCTGGCGGCAGTTACGTTTACGCCAGCCGCGGCCTCGATCCGTACCTCGGGTTCATCGCCTCGTTCTCGCAGTGGTTCTCGCTGTGCGTGGCCATTGGCGTCGTCTCATACGTGCTGGTCCCGTTCCTTCGCGACATCGCGCTGGCGGTGAATGCGGCAACCGTGGCGGCGTGGCTCGAATCAGGCCCGGTTCGCGTGGCGATCTCGCTCGCCTGCCTGTGGACCGCGGCGGCGGTGAACCTTCGCGGCGTGAAGGCCTACGAACGGCTCGTCGTGCCGCTCATGTTCCTCACCTTCGCGCTGGGCGCCGTCGTGATCGTGGCCGGCTTTTCCTTCGATCAGGCTGATTTCCGCACGGTCATGACTGCGCGAGGGAGTGCCGTGCCGGCTACCCCCGAACCGCAACTGACCCTCGGCCTGCTCGCGCCCGCGTCGGCGTTGCTCTTCGCCTCCTTCATCGGGTTCGATTCCATCGCCCAGGCGGGTGGAGAAGCAAAACGGCCGGGACGGGATCTGCCGCTGGCGATCGGGATCGCGGTGGGATCCGTGGGATTGTTCTACCTGCTCTTCACCGCCGCGGTGTATCACGCCGTACCCTGGTCCTACATCGCCGCCGAGGCGAAGACGCGCGACCTGACGGCACCGGGACTCCTCGGCGTGCTCCTGCCGCCGGTCTGGACCGTGATCATCGTGTCGAGCGCCGCGGTGGCACTGGTCAAGGACCTACCGGCGATGCTGCTCGCGGTGTCGCGTTTGATGTTCGCCTGGGCCCAGGACGGCATCTTCCCGTCCGCGGTTGCTGCGGTTCACCCGACGCGCCGGACGCCCCACGTGGCCGTCCTCGCGAGTGCCGGTATGGCGACACTTGGCGTGCTCGGGAGCCACCTGGCCGGCGACTTTTTCCTCGGCGTCGACATCCTGGTCACCTCGATGCTCGTCAATTTCATGCTGATGTCGGCGTCGGTCCTCGCGCTGCCGGCCCGCAACCCGGCGCTGGCGGCTGCGGTGCGGGTGCTTCCGTCGCGAGCCGTGCAGGCGCCGCTCGCGGCGGCAGGGGTCATCGTGCTCGCGATTTTCCTCGGCGTGCACACCTGGCGGGACCTGACCGGTCCCGCCGCGGCCTGGTATTTCCGCTCGACGCCGGTGTGGGCGCTGGTGATGGCGGCCGGTACGCTCGTCTATCTGCGCGAGCGGGCGGCGCTGGTCCGGGCCGGCGTCGACCTCGACGCGCGCTTCCGCGAGCTGCCGCCGGAGTGAGGTTCGCGAGGTTCGCGGGGTACTCGGGGTTCGCGAGGTTCTCGGGGTTCTGGAAGGAGTCAAGCCGTGCCCGTTGAACGCATTGCCGTCGCGCCTGGGCTCGAGGTGAGCCGGGTGCTCACCGGTCTCTGGCAGATTGCCGACATGGAGCGCGACGGCCGGTCGCTCGATCTCGAGAAAGCCGCCGATGCGATGCAGGCCTACGTCGCCGCGGGTCTCACCGGCTTCGACATGGCCGATCACTACGGATCGGCGGAGGACGTCACGGGCCTGTACCGGCAGCGGCACGACGCCGCGGCTGCCCGCTTCTTCACCAAGTGGGTGCCCAAGCCCGGCCCGGTGTCACGCGACGAGGTGCGCGCGGCAGTCACGCGGTCGCTCCGCCGGATGCACACCGAGCGGCTGGACCTCCTGCAGTTCCATGCCTGGACGTGGGCCGACCCGAGCTGGCTCGATGCGATGTTCTACCTCGACGAGCTCCGGGCGGAAGGCCTAATCGCCCACCTCGGTTTCACGAACACCGACACCGCGCACCTGAACGTCGCGCTCGCGAGCGGTCTTCCGATCGTCACGAACCAGGTCGCGATGTCGCTCCTCGACGGGCGCGCCGCCGGCAGGATGTCGGCGCTCTGCCTCGAACGCGGCGTGAAGCTGCTTGCCTACGGCACCATTGCCGGCGGCTGGCTCAGCGAAAAATGGCTCGGGGAGCGAGAGCCCAACTGGGAGCGTACCGGCACCTGGTCGCAGATGAAATACGGGCGCTTCATTCGCGCGGCTGGCGGCTGGGAGCGCTACCAAACTGTCCTGGAGTCGGCCGCGCGGGTTGCCACACGCCACGGCGTGTCGATTGCCACTGTCGCGATCCGCTGGGTCCTCGAGCAGCCTGCCGTCGGCGCGGTGATTGTCGGCGCGCGGCTCGGCGAGCGGCAGCACATCGACGATACCCTGCAGGCGTTCTCGTTCACGCTCAGCGACGAGGATCGGCGCGACCTCGACGAGGCGCGCTCGACCTTGAAGCCGATCCCCGGCGACTGCGGCGACGAGTACCGCACACCGCCGTTCTTGACGGCATCGGGCGACCTGAGCCACCACCTCGACTCGTTCCCGGCGCCCTTCGAGGTGCGCGGCGCCGACGAAGGACGCCCACGCTGCTTCAGCGGGACGGCGTGGGAACCGATGGCCGGCTTCTCGCGCGCGATTTGCGTCGGCAAGCGGGTGCTGGTCTCCGGGACGACAGCCACGCATGGCAGCCGCGCAATCGGCGGTAGCGATCCAGCCGCGCAGACGCACTTCGTGATCGACAAGATCGAGGCGTCGCTCCGTTCACTGGGTGCACGGCTGCATGACGTGGTTCGCACCCGCGTCTACGTGCGCCGTCCAGGCGACTGGGAACCGGTTGCCCGCGCTCATGGCGAGCGGTTTGCCGCTATTCAGCCGGCAAACACCCTGGTCGTCGCGGAGCTGATCGGCGACGAGTACCTCGTCGAGATCGAGGCCGAGGCCGAGCTACCGGAGTAACCGCAACACTCAGGGTTTCTTGGGCGGGGCTTTGGCGGGCGCCTTCTTCGGCGGTGGCCCGGGACGGAACTCCACCATCACGTTGCTGATCGTGGCAACCGGCCGGCCTTCGGACACGAACGTGTCGATCCCATCAGGGCGCCGCACGGTGAGTTTTTCCCCGAGCAGGCTCACCTGCTCGCCGACGGCTTCCGGCAATTCGATCGTGATGAACTCGTCACCGTTCGGCGCAACCGCCTTCACGCCGCCCGGGCCCGCTCCGCCGCCGATTCGATCGTAAAGATCCTTCTCGGTCCGGAACTCGGACTGGATGACCGCCCGCTCCACCAGCGTGTTGTCCATGGTCAGGACGCCAATCGTGGCCGTGTACTGGCGGAACGCCTGCCGCGCCTTGACGAGGTCTTCGGAATACGTGTGCCGGTTGTGCAGCTCGAACGAGAGCGTGACCGGGCCGCGGTGCGGCGGAATGGTGACCAGCACGCCGGCGGCGGGGTCGCGGCCGGACAACACGTCACAGAACTGCCGCTTGGTCCGAACGCCCACGCCCAGCTCCGATGGGCAGGTCAGCTCCGGCTGGACTCGCATCAAGGTCGCAGGGGGCGGGGCTTTCTTCGCCGGAGCGGGCGCCGACTTCTTGGCTGGAGCAGGCGCTTTCTTGGTCTGGGCCTCGGGGGCCGGGGCCGCAAGACACGCGACGGCCAGCGCCAGGACGAGCGAACGCATCTCCGCCTAGTGTACACGGGGAAGATCACGAGACGTGCTCGAACCGTCGTGCGTTCGACGCCCCGTGATTCAGTCTTCGAGGTGCGACACGGGCACCGGGAGCGGGAGCGGGACCTGCGTGAGACTGGGATTGCGGAGCTTCAGCAGCTCGAGGAACTCCATGCGGGTACGGGCGTGGTCGCGGAACGCGCCGAGCATCGCGCTGGTCACGGTGTAGGAGTTCTGCTTCTCCACGCCGCGCATCGCCATGCAGAGGTGAGTGCCCTCGCATACCACGGCCACACCGAGGGGGTTGATCTTCTCGCGAATCGTCTCGGCGATCTGGTTGGTCATGCGCTCCTGGAGCTGGAGCCGGCGCGCGAAGATGTCGACCAGCCTCGGAATCTTGCTGAGGCCGATCACCCGGCCGTTGGGGATGTAGGCCACATGACACTTGCCGAAGAACGGCAGCAGGTGGTGCTCGCAGAGACTGTAGAAGTCGATGTCTCTGACGATTACCATCTCGTTATAATCGACGCTGAACAAGGCGTCGTTCAGCACGGTGTCGATATCCGCCTCGTATCCGCTCGTCAGGAACCTCAGCGCCTTCTCGACACGCTTGGGTGTTCGGACGAGGCCTTCACGAGATGGATCCTCGCCGAGCTCTTCCAGCAAGCTGTGGATGAGGTGCTGCATCGGCGTATTGTACATGCTGGTTTCAGGGTCGGCCGCCGGCGGTGCAGCCGCGAACAGCGCGGGTTCAGTGAGTGCCATCACCGTATTGGATGCGCCGACCACCCAACCCGTTGCGGCCGAAGATCCCGACGATCTCTACCGCGAACGCGAGTCGTTGCCGGACGCGAAGAAGGCAGTCGACATCTGGACCGCCCGACTCGCCGCCGATCCCAAGGACTTCGAGTCGGCCTGGAAGGCCTCTCGCGGCGAGTATTGGCTGGGCACCAACGGCTTGCCCCAGCCGGAGCGGCGTGCCGCCCTCGAACGCGGCGTCGCCGCCGGCAAGACGGCAGCGGCGATCGCGCCGAAACGCCCCGAAGGGCTGTACTGGATGGCCGCCAACATGGGCGCGCTCGCCGAATCGTACGGCCTGCGGCAGGGAATCAAATACCGCACGCCGATCCGCGAAGCACTCGAATCCGTGCTCGCGATTGACCCCAGTTTTCTGCAGGGCTCACCCGATCGCGCGCTCGGGCGCTGGTACTTCAAGGTGCCAGGCATGTTCGGCGGCGACGACAAGAAATCTGAACAGCACCTCCGCAAGTCGCTCACCTACGACCAGAACAGCATCATCACCCGGCTGTTCCTCGCGGAAACGCTCGAGGAGCTTGGCAAGCACGACGAGGCACGCGAGCAGCTCCGCGCCGCACTTGACGCCCCTCCGAACCCCGAGTGGACGCCCGAGGACACGCGCTTCAAGCAGCAAGCCGAGATCCTGCTCAAGAAGCTGACGAAGTAAAAAGAAACCACGAAGACACGAAAGACGCGAAGGAGTGCACGAAGACTCTTAAGGGGGTGTCACGCGTACGTTTCACCGATCTTCAGCTCGACTGCCTTTCCCCAAGAGACTTCGTGCGTCCTTCGTGGCCTTCGACCCTTCGTGGTTTCTTTCCGGTCCTTCTCAGTACGTATAGAACCCGCGGCCGGCCTTCTTGCCGAGGTATCCAGCCAACACCATCCGCTTCAGCAGCGGCGGCGGTGCGAAGCGCGCCTCGCGGAATTCCTCGAAGAGGATGTTGGCGATGTAGTACGTGGTGTCGAGCCCAACGAAATCGAGCAGCGTGAACGGCCCCATCGGGTAGCCGCACCCGAGCTTCATCCCCTTATCGATGTCCTCGGCGGTTCCGAGCCCTTCCTCGAGGCACCGGATCGCGTCGAGCAGATACGGCACCAGCAGCCGGTTGACGATGAAGCCGCCGCGATCGGGGGCGGTGATCGGCTCCTTGCCGATCGCCTGGGCGAAGCCATAGAGCGCGTCGAAGGTCTCCTGGCTCGTGGACAGCGCCTTGATCACTTCGACAAGTTTCATCAGCGGCACGGGATTGAAGAAGTGCAACCCGCCGAAGCGATCCGGCCGCTTGGTGGCGGCCGCGAGCTCGGTGATGCACAGCGACGAGGTATTCGACGCGATCAGGCAGTCAGTCCCGACGACCGCTTCGACCTGAGCGTAGGCCTGCTTCTTCGATTCGACGTTCTCGACGATCGCCTCGATCACCAGATCGCACGCCTTCAGATCGCCGTAGCTCGTCGTCCCGGTCAGGTTCCCGAGGGTCGTCGTCTTCACCTGCTCGGTAACCTTGCCCTTCGCCACGCCGTCAGTGAGGAACTTCTCGATCCGGCCAAGCCCCTTCTTGAGAACATCGCCGTTCACTTCGAGCACGACCGTCTTGAAACCCGCAGCGGCCGACACCTGCGCCACGCCGGCGCCCATCAAGCCGCATCCCAACACTCCGACTGTTTTGATCGCCATGCCTTCTGCCTTCTGCCTTTTGCCTTTTGCCTTCTGCCTTTTGCCTTCTGCCTTTTGCCTTTTGCCTTTTGCCTTTTGCCTTAGACCGCTTCTACGATCATGGCGATCCCCTGCCCGCCACCGATGCACGCCGACGCGACGCCGTACCGCTTGCCGCGGCGCCGCAGCTCCAGGAGCAGGGTCAGCAGCAGGCGGGCGCCGCTCGCGCCGAGCGGGTGCCCGAGGGCGATGGCGCCGCCGTTGACGTTCACCTTCTCGCGATCGAGCCCCAGCTCTTTTTCGCAGGCGAGATACTGCGGCGCGAAGGCCTCGTTGATCTCGATGAGATCGAGATCGGCGAGCGACAGGTTCGCCTTCTCCAGCGCCTTCCGGATCGACGGCGCCGGCCCCATCCCCATCATCGTCGGCTCGACGCCGACGGTTGCCCAGGACACGATCCGGCCGATCGGCGTGACGCCGCGGGCCGTGACTGCCGATTCGCCGGCGATGACCAGCGCCGCCGCCCCGTCGACGATGCCGCTGGCGTTACCGGCCGTGACCACGCCGTCCTTCTTGAACGCGGCCGGCAGTTTCGCAAGCACCTCCATCGTGGTTTCCGGACGCATGTGATCGTCCTGCTCCACCAGCTGGACGCCCTTACGCCCCTTGATTTCGACGGGAACGACCTCTTCCTTCATCACGCCGGAGCACCAGGCCTTGTGGGCGAGCTGCTGGCTGCGCAGCGCGAAGGCGTCCGACTCCTCGCGCGTGATTCCGTACTTCGCAGCACAGTTCTCGGCTGTGATTGCCATCGAACAGCCCGCGTAGGGGTCGTTGAGGCCTTCCCAGAGCCAGTCCTCCATCTTGCCCTGCCCCAGCTTCAGTCCCGAGCGGAGGCCGCGGATGATGTGGGGCACCTGGCTCATGTTCTCCATGCCGCCGGCGAGCACCACGCCGGCTTCACCGAGCTGGATGTGCTGCGCGCCGCTCAGCACGGCCTGGATGCCTGAGCCGCACAGGCGGTTGACGGTGAGCGCCGGGACCTCGATCGGAAGCCCCGCCTTGAGACCGACATGGCGTGCGCCGTAATGCGCGTCAACGCTGCTCTGCTGCACGTTTCCGAACACCACATGGTCGACCCACTCGGGCTGGACGGCGGTGCGGGTGAGCGCGCCGCGCGCGGCGACGGCGCCGAGGTCGATTGCCGACACGTCTTTCAGCGCGCCCACGTACTGGGTCATCGGCGTCCGGGCGCCGCCGAGAATGAACACGTTCTCTGCCATGGAATTCAACCTCGTTACGAATGAATGCGTGCGGTAATCCAGTCGCCTACTTCGCGGGTGCCGAGCGCACCACCGATGTCGCCGGTCGTCTGTCCAGCGTCGACGGCCGCGATGACCGCGCGCTCGATGGCCCGCGCGGCGTCGACGTGCCCCAGTGTCTCCAGCATCAGCGCGCTCGAGAGAATCGCGCCGATCGGGTTGGCAACGTTCTTCCCGGCGAGCGGAGGCGCCGATCCATGAACCGGCTCGAAGAGCGAGGTTCGGCCGGGATGGATGTTTCCCGACGCCGCCATGCCGAGTCCGCCCTGCAGTGCGCCGCCGATGTCGGTGATGATGTCGCCAAACAGATTGTTGGTGACGATCACCTGGTACTGGCCGGGATCCTTCACCAGAAACATGGCCAGCGCGTCGATGTACTGATGCGTCGCCGAGATGCTCGGATAGTCGGCGGCCACGGCCCGGAAGACCCGTTGCCAGAGCGCATGCCCCTGCTGCATCGCATTGCTCTTGTCGGCCATGCAGACCTTGGTGAGACCGTGGGCCTGCGCGTACTCAAAGGCGTGACGGATGATCCGGTGGACACCCTTGTAGGTGTTGATCTCCTCCTGGATCGCGACCTCGTCCTCGGTGCCGGGCTTGAAGCGTCCGCCGACGCTGACGTAGACGCCTTCGGTGTTCTCACGGAACACGACGAAGTTGACGTCGGCTCGGCCGCAATCCTTGAGCGGACAGAGCCGATCCGCGAGCAGCCTGACCGGGCGATAGTTCACATAGAGGTCGAGCTCGAACCGCGTCCCGAGCAGGATGTCGCGCGCGTGACGGTTGTCGGCCACGCGCGGATCGCCGAGCGCGCCGACGAACACGGCGTCGAACGAGCGCAGCAGATCGTAGCCGTTCGCCGGCATCGTCTCACCGGTTTTCAGGTAGTGATCCGCGGACCACGGCAAATGCTCGAGTGCGATCGGCAGCCCCAACAGCTCCTCGACCCGGCCCAGGACCTTCACGGCTTCGGCCGTGACGTCCTTGCCGATGCCGTCGCCCGCGATGACCGCGATGTTCATCAGCCGCGGACCTCGAGCGCGAGCGCCATTCCGAGCCCGCCGCTCACGCACAGTGTCGCCAACCCGCGCCCGCCGCCGCGGCGGCGCAGTTCGTGGAGCAGCGTGACCACGATGCGGGCACCAGTGGCGCCGATGGGGTGGCCGAGCGCGATCGCCCCACCGTTCACGTTGAGCCGGTCCTCCGGAATCGGCAGGTCGGCGAGCACGGCGAGAACCTGCGCCGCGAACGCCTCGTTCAGTTCCACGAGGTCGAAATCGCCAACGCCAAGACCAGTGCGCTGCTCCAGTTTCTTCACGGCCGGCACCGGACCAATCCCCATGACCCGCGGGTCCACGCCGGCGCTGGCCCATCCGGTGATGGTCGCCAGCGGCCGCAATCCGCGCGCCTCGGCGAACTCCGATGACGCAAGCACGAGCGCCGCGCCGCCGTCGGTGATGCCGGACGCCGAGCCGGCGGTGATGATGCCCTCATATCCTTCGACCTTCGGGAACGTGAGGGGGAGCTTCCCAAGCGCGTCGATGCTGCTTCCGTGGCGGGGATGCTCGTCCGCAACCACCTCGATGCTCTTGCCACGCTCGGTGACGGTGACCGGCGCGATCTCATCGGTGAAGCGGCCGGCCTTCTGCGCCGCTTCGGCCTTCTGTTGGCTCCCGAGCGCGAAGCGGTCGGACTGCTCGCGGGTGATGCCGTACTGGCGCGCAAGCACTTCCGCGGTCTCGCCCATGATCAGGTTCGACAGCGGACATTGGAAGCCGTCGCGATACATCGCGTCGACGAACTGGAAGTGCCCCATCTTGTGGCCCCAGCGCGCGTCGATCGAGTCCACGAGGTACGGCATGCGGCTCATCGACTCGATGCCGCCGGCGAGCACGACGTCAGCCTCGCCGAGCAAAATCTCCTGCGCTCCGCTGGCAATCGCCTGCAGGCCCGAGGCGCACGCCTTGTTGATCGTCTGCGCCGGCGCCGCATACGGAATGCCGGCGCGGTGCGCCACCTGCCGCGCGGGGTTGGGCCCGGAACCGGCCTGACGGCCGTGGCCGATCCACACATCCTGCACGTCGTCCGCGGCAAGGCCCGCGGCGCGCAGCGCAGCGCGAGTGGCCACGGCGCCGAGCTCAGCGGGATGCACGTCCCTGAACGACCCGCCGTACTTCCCGATTGGCGTCCGGGCCGCGCCGAGAATGACAACCGAGCGACTCATAATCGATCGAGTTTATCAAACGAGCGTTCAAACTGGCGAGACGGCCACGCCATTTCATGCTGGCGGCGGCAGGCGCGCGATCTCGCGTGCACGCACCCACCCGTAGGTTGCACACCTCTCGCGCAATCGCGCGCAGGGAGCGCACATCACGCACCTATAATGATGAAGTGATCAGGGCGCAACGAGATTCGGAGCGCGTGCCGATTCTCGGCGCACTCCAGGGCGAAGTGAAGGTGTACCAGCCGATCACGGTGCAGCAGGTGAGCACCGGCGGCATGCTGGTCGAGACGCTGTTTCCTCTGCACCTCGACGCGCTCTACGACTTCCGCCTCACCCTCCGCGATCACTCGATCGTCGTCAAGGGTCGCGTCGCGCACTCCCGCATCATCGATGTCGATCAGGACATCGTGATGTACCACTCGGGCATCGAATTCATCGAGCCGTCCGAGCCGGTGCAGGGGACGATCGCCGCGCTCGTCGAGGAACTCAAGAGCGTGCAGAAATAGGCTTCCGCCTCCTACCTCCTGTCTCCCCTTCAAACGTGTCGGTGCAAGTGCTCGAGGTAGTCCCCTGACGAGATGCGCTCTGCGCGTCCGAGCGGAGCATTGTAGAAGTAGGCCCACGCCTCCCGCGTCTCGCCCGATTCGAGGGTAACGCCGGTGCGGACCCGGAGGTACAAGCTGCGCGCCGGCTCGTTGGGCCGGAAACCTTCGATTTCATCCAGGACCGCCAGAACCGCGGGACCGTCCAGCAGTTCGTACAACTCGCCGGCGACGTGGCTGTCGTCATCG
Source organism: Vicinamibacterales bacterium (assembly GCA_035495795.1). Classification (GTDB taxonomy): domain Bacteria; phylum Acidobacteriota; class Vicinamibacteria; order Vicinamibacterales; family UBA2999; genus VFZN01. The sequence goes on along the minus strand of DATJFF010000295.1, from coordinate 16,968 downwards.
GCCGGAACCGCCGCCGGATAGATGCCGAGATCGAACAGTGCCGCGCGGATCCGCCCCCGGCCGACGAACGACAATCTGGTGTCCACGCGCTGCCGTCCAGGACGGTTGAACGCGGTCATCAGCGTGCCGTAGAAGAAGACGTAGTCGCGCACAGCCAACCTGCGGACGGAGTGTAAAGGAGCCGAGAGCGCAGGCGAAAGGCAAAAGGCGCCAGCCCGATGTCGGAGGCAAAAAAAGACAAAAGGCAGAACAGAGTGCCGCCTCGGCGGCTCTCCGCTCTGCCTCGGGCCTACCTCGACCTTTTGCGTTCTGCCTTTTGCCTTCTGCCTTGCCCTTATCGCGGATCGGCCGGCTTTGCCTTCGACATCGCCTCGAGGGCGTCGAAGAACTCGCTCGGAATATTGAACGACAGCGCCACCGTCGTCCCCTCGCCAGTGAGTTGCAGGGAGTCCACGAGCTGTTGGATCCCGGGACGGCTGCCCGACTGGAGACGCGCCATCGCGAGGAAGCCGCGCACGATGTCGCGGAGGTTCTGCGCCGCCGCCTCGTCGCGCGCTTCGGCCTTGAGCACGCCGCTCAGGCCGCCGTTGATGTGACCCGCGGCCGAGAACCAGGTAACCGGCGGCAACTGACCCTGCACTTCGGCAGGCAGACGTGCTTCCCGGGCCAGCTCGTCGAACCGTCCAACCGCCCACGCGTTGCTGTTGTCGAGGTCGGCAACCAACCGCATCAGGTCGTTGTTCGACATCACGTTCCGGTTGCTCGATCCCGCGTCAATCGCCTGCCGCACCGCCTCCAGGCCGCCCAGGGCCACGAGGTTGGGTTCGACGAAGCCGACCGCCATGGCCTCTCCCGGCGCATCGCCCTGATGGATCAACAGGCGCTTGCCCATGTAATCCTCGGCCGAGCCGCCGTGCTCCAGCGCCAGCGTCTCCAACCGGCCAGCTTCGAACCGGCCGCGGGCGAGCACAACTGCGGATTTCTCAGGGCGATTGGACGAGGGATCGGAGGAGGGGACAAAAGCGGCGACGACCGAGTCGATATCCTGCTCGATGTTGACGCCGGTCTTTTCCAGGAATTCGTTGCGTTCTTGCGAGGAGGGCTCGTGCTGGCGGAAGTGCTGCCGGAACTCGGAGTTCATGACGTCCCGGACGTTGGCGTAGGCGACCACGGCCGCGTTCTGCGGCACGTACTGGAGCTCGTCAGGACCGGCCGCACTGGACAGAAGCGAAACCGGCAGCCCCATGTAGGACGCCACCAGCCCAGTACCCAGCCCGATAATCAGGATGGCCCCGGAAACCAGCACGAAATTGCGGGTCCTCTTGGTCATGCGTCGCTCGCAGCTCCCTGAAGCGTATTACGAATTCATGACGGGCCGGGTTCCTTGTCAGCAGGGACGAAATGCAAGGTCCGCGCCCACGCGCTACTGCTCCAGCACGTACTCCCGCCGTTCAACGACGCGGGTCGCCAGCCAGAGGAAGAGTCCTGCGTAAACCACTAGCCAGAAAAGGGATAGGCCCAGCGAGGGGGTCTCACGAAAGAAGCCCTGCAGCAGGCTGGTGAGGCCCTCGCTGGGCATGGCGTGCGGCACTAGCGCCTGCAGGTAGTAGGCAATCGTGAACTGCTTCAGATAGCCTGGCAACGCCATCACGGTCGGCTCCCAGCCGAAGGTGAAGACCAGGCCAATCACCAGCGGCCGCTTGAAGAACGCGCCGACGAATGCGAAAAGCGCCCCGTAAACAGCCAGACCGAGCGCCAGCAGTCCCAGGTCCGTGACGAGAGACACGAACGTGCCCGGCACCTCCCGGAACGGCACGACCAGGAAATACACCAGCATGACGGCCGGCAGCACCACCAGCACCGTGCAGACCAGGTACGCGAGGTACTTGCCCATCAGCACCGCGCCGCGCGCGATTGGCCTCGTGAACAGATACGTCAAGGTCTTGTCTTCCACCTCGTCGGCCATCAGCGCCGTGCCGTAGAACACCGCCAGCACCGGCACGATGAAGCGGAGGAAGAGCATCCACAGCATGACGCCGAAGACTCCGATCCCGCCGATCGCGCGCCCGTTGACGCGCAGCGCCGTCATCCCGAACACGTCGAGCGCCCGGACGATGAGCGCGAGCAGCACCGGACCGCCGACGACCAGGGCCATGAAGATGGTGCGCCGCGACCACAGCATCTCGCCCAGGGAGAGGTCGAACACGCGCCGGGACGCGCCCCAGAATCCAATCTTCATTGCTTCACCAGGTAGCGGAAGACCGCCTGGAGGTTGTCGTCCGGCGACTGTACTTCGTCGATCGCGCCGGCCTCACCGGTCGCGGCCAGTTCGGTAAGGCGGGCGTAGAAGCTGTCCGGCCGGCTCGTCTCCACCACCACCGCGCCCGGCTCGAGCTTGAGGCTCAGCACGTCGTCATCGGCAAGGAAGCGCCGCGCGAGCGCGCGCGGGTCGCTGCCCCGCACGTAGACAGTGTGGGGGTGGGTATCGATGAGATCGCGGATCTGGTGAACGTTGCCTTCGGCGACGATGCGGCCGTTGTTGATCAGGAGGATGTTGGAGGTCATCGCCTCGATCTCGTGCAGGATGTGGCTCGAGACGATGATGTGCTTGCCGGATCGGGCCCAGTCCTTGATGAGGCGAATCGTCCGCCGGCGCATCAGCGGGTCCATTCCGGTCAGCGGCTCGTCGAGGATGAGCAGCCCCGGATCGTGGACGAGCGCCTGGGCGAGCTTGACGCGCTGCCGCATTCCCTTGCTGTAGGCCCCGATCTTCTTGTCTGCCGCATCGAGGAGCTGGACCCTCTCGAGCGCGATCTTTGCCGCCTCGGCTGATTCCTGCTCGCCGAGGCCGTTGAGCCGCACCAGCGCCGTGACCCATTCGAGCCCGGTCATCCGGTCGTAGAACGCGTCCTGCTCCGGGCAGAACCCGATCCGCGCGTAGAGGGCGGGATTTCCCCAGATTGGTTCGCCGAATACGCGGATGCTTCCCTGACTCGGCTTGAGCTGGCCGGTCATGAGCTTCTTGAACGTGCTCTTGCCGGCGCCGTTCGGACCGAGCAGCCCGGTAATCCCGGGCGGGATGGAGACGGTCACGTCGTTGAGCCCGCTCACCTGCCCGTACCACTTCGACAGGTGCTCGGCGTGCACGAGCGGCGGCGCGGTGGCCGGGTCGGCCGCGGAGGTGTCGGCCGCTGCTGGCGCGGCGAGGCTCACGTGACGATCTCCACGCCCTTGACGCGGCGGGCGAGCACGATACCGGAGCCGGCAATCAGCGCCAGCACGACGAGCGCGGCCACTGCGGGCGGCAGGTCGTAGCGGGGCTGGATGCGGAAGATGACGTCGCCCAATTGATCGAGGGCGTTATTCGGCGAGATCCAGGCGAACGCGGAGGAACCGGTGATACCGCGGAGCGCCTGGAAGAGCGCCGCGGTGAAGAACATCAGCCCGGCGTACATCACGCCGACGAAGCGGCTGCTCTTCGAGAGCGACGAAAGCGCGAGCATGGTCGTGGACGCGAGCAGCACCTGGGCCAGCGAGAACAGCGTGATCGCCGGGAACAGGTAGGCGTTGTTGCGGACGAACGTGAAGCTGCCGGCGAACACCGTCTGCACGACCAGCAGACCGATCGCCGGCGCCCAGGTCACGAACGTGAGGAAGACGAAGAGAATCGCCAGCTTGCCTGCCACGTATTCGGCGGCGCTGAGCGGGCGCGACAGATAGAGCTGCAGGGCATTGGCGCGGCGATCGTTGGCAATCAGGCCGGCCCCCACCCAGATGGTCACGAAGAAGACGAAGATGTTCTGCGCCTCGAGGAATTCGCGGAAGGTCTCGCCCTTCGGAGCGAGAAACGCCGCTTGCTGGAAGTTGGCGGAAACGTAGATCTGCACCGCCCGGACGACAAACGGGGCCCACGCGAAGAGCATGAGCGAGATGAAGGACCGTTTGGCGATGATCGATCGGATCCCGGCGCCGGCAATCACCTGCCAGGCGCGGCCGACCGCGGCCCTGTCACCTCCGTAGCGGCGATAGCCCTGATCGTGAATCGGCATGATCAGGCTTCACCTACCGCGCGGGCGAATACGTCCTCGAGCGTCGGCACGCTCGGCCGCAGGTGGCGTACCTGGACGCGTTCTCGCGCCGCGAGGCGGAACAGGATTCCCGCGCCAGCGTCCGCTCGGTCGGCTGTGGCGCCCTCGGCTTCAGGCGTCCCCGGAATGAAGACGCGGATGATGTCCTCGTCGGTGTCGTGGCAATCGAGCCCTTCGCCCTTCAACACCTCGATGAATCCGGCCTGATTACCCTTGACGCGCAGCTCGTAGACGCGGCCGGTCGTCCCCTTGAGCGCCGCGATCGGACCGGCCGCGGCGACAGCGCCCTTGTCCACGACCACCACGTGGTCGCAGGTGAACTCGACGTCAGGCAGAAGGTGTGATGACAGGATCAGGTTCACGCGCTTGTTGTGGGCGAGGTCCCTGATGAGCGCCAGCATCTCGTCGCGTCCCTTCGGGTCCAAGCCGTTGGTGGGCTCGTCGAGGAAGAGCAAATCAGGATCGTGAACGATGGCCTGGGCCAGCTTGATCCGCTGCTTCATGCCGGTGGAATAGGTCTCGAGGTTGCGGTAGCGGGCCTCGCCGAGGCCGACGTAGTAGAGCACCTCGTGCGCACGCTGCATGGCATCGGCGGGCGGCAGGCCCGAGAGCTGGCCGCAGTAGGCGACGAAGGACACCGCGTTCATGCCGGGAATGTGGGAGTCGCTCTCCGGCATGTAGCCGACGCGGGCGCGAATCTCGAGTGGAGCAGCGGCGACGTCCAGTCCGAGCACGCGCATCCGGCCCTGATCCGGTTTCACGAACCCCAGCAGCGTCTTGATCAGCGTGCTCTTGCCGGCACCGTTCGGCCCGAGCAGTCCGACGGCGCCGGGCTGAAACGTCGCGGTCACGTCCTTGAGCGCCCAGTTCCTGCCGTACCGGACGCTGAGCTGCTCGCAGATGACGACGGGCTCGGCTTTCGGCTCCTGATCGGCTACGGCTGCCGCTGGCATGCAGTGAAGTATACGGAAACGACCTCAGGCGCGTTCGGGCGGCTGCTCAACCGGGAGCCGTGCGCAATTCGTGGCGCATCCCGTCAGAGCGAACCCTTCAGGCCGAGCGCCTCCGCCTGGGGGCGCATGAAGCGAATCACGTTCGCGATGTGGGTCTCGATTGGCAGCCCCATCAGCTCAGCCCCCTTCTGGAGATGCTCGCGCGGCACCGCGCGCGCGAACGCCTTGTCCTTCATCCGCTTCTTCACGGACGAGGCCTCGAGGTCGAGGATGCTCTTGCTCGGCCGGACCAGGGCGGCGGCGGTGACAAACCCGGCCATTTCATCGCACGCCACCAGCGCCCGTTCCAGCGGCGTCTCGGGCTGCACGCCGGTGATCTCCCATGCATGGGACTGGATCGCCTTCATCACCCATTCCGGGTACCCGAGCGACCGCAGGTGATCGCATCCCTTGTTCGGGTGATCGCCGAGGGTCGGGTATCGCTCGTAGTCGAAGTCGTGCAGGAGCGCCACGACGGCCCACTCCTCTTCGCTGGCGTTCTGCTCGCGGGCGTAGCCGCGAACCGCGGCCTCGACGGCGAGTGCGTGTTTTCGCAGGCTGTCGCTCTGCGTCCATTCGGTGAGCAGTTGCCAGGCGGCGTCGCGCGAGAGAGTCATGGGTGAATTGTAGAAGAGGTCTTGGGGTCTTGGGGTCTCAAGACCTCAAGACCCCGCCGAATCACCGCCAACGCGTGCGCGTTGACGCCGTAGGACTCGAGTTCCTCGCCTGTCACCCACGCGACTGCTTCGGCGTCAGTGCCGGCCACCGGCTCTCCGGCTGGCGCTTCGCACAGGTAATCGATGATCACGAAGTGATAGCGGATGCGGCCGTCGCCGTCACGATGGATGCGATCGAACATCTCGATCACCGGGCCGACGATGACCTCCAGCCCGGTTTCCTCGCGCAGCTCGCGGCGGACGGCATCGGTCAGCGGCTCGCCGAGCTCGACGGTCCCGCCGGGAATCGACCACTCGCCTCGACGCGGCTCGTGAGCCCGCTTGACGATCAGCGCGCGCCCGTCCCGTACGACCACGCCGCCGACGCCGACTACCGGTGCCACGGGGTACTCTTTGCCCATATGAAGTCACACACCGAATACCTGACATTCAACCTGCCGGCCCGCGTCGCCTTCGAGAACATCACGCCGCAGGTCGCAGCCGCCGTTCACAAGAGCGGCGTCCGCGAGGGTCTAGTGCTGGTCAACGCCATGCATATCACGGCCTCGGTGTTCATCAACGACGACGAGCGCGGGCTCCACAAGGATTACGCGGCCTGGCTCGAGACCTTGGCGCCGTTCGACGCCTCGCCCGAGCGCTACGCCCATAACCGGACCGGCGAGGACAACGCCGACGCGCACATGAAGAGGCAAATCATGGGCCGCGAGGTGGTGGTCGCGATCACGGCCGGGAAGCTGGACTTCGGTCCGTGGGAGCAGATCTTCTACGGCGAGTTCGACGGGCGGCGGGCGAAGCGCGTGCTCGTCAAGGTCATCGGCGAGTGAACACGAAAGGCACGAAGAACGCGAAGCTCACGAAGGGTATCGGCTGGTGCACCCTGGGCGCCGCATGAGTAGCTGCCGGGTTCCCGGCAACCTCAACGAGGCTAATGAACCCACGTGGTGGGCCTTCGTGCTCTTCGTGTCCTTCGTGTTTACAGGACCAGCGACGCGGCGGCGTTGAGATCCGGCGGCGCGAGGTTGCCTCGCGCGAGTTGCCGCAAACCGGCGGCGCCGATCATCGCGGCGTTGTCGGTCGAGAGCGACAGGCGCGGGATGAACACGGGGACTTCGACTGCGGCGCCGCGAACCGTCGCCTCGCGTCGCAGGCTGGCGTTGGCAGACACGCCGCCGGCAATGCCAATGGATTTCGCGCCATACCAGCGCGCCGCCGCGAACGTCCGGTCGACGAGCGTGTCGACCACGCGCCGCTGAAAGCTGGCGGCGATGTCCTGGACCTCAGCGTCCGGCAACTGTTCGGTGCCGAGAGCGGCCTGCCGGGCGCGGACGTGGCGCAGCACCGCGGTCTTGAGGCCCGAGAAGCTGAAATCGAACCGGCCGTCGCGTTCCGGCGCGTTTCGATCCGGGTTGGTCAGCCGCGTCCCCGGCCATGCGATGGCGCGGCCGTCGCCAGTGGCGGCCAGCCGGTCGATGATCGGGCCGCCGGGGTACCCGAGGCCCAGGAGCTTCGCAACCTTGTCGTACGCCTCCCCCGCGGCATCGTCTCGAGTGCGGCCCAGGAGTTCGTACTCGCCTTCGATCCGGACCAGGTAGAGGCTGGTATGGCCACCCGAGACCACGAGGACGATCGCCGGCAGCGGAATGACGCCGTGCTCCAGCCAGATCGACTCGATGTGCCCGGCGAGGTGATGCACCGCCACCAACGGTTTGCCGGCGGCCCACGCCGCCGCCTTCGCGAACGAGACGCCGACCAGAAGCGATCCGACGAGACCGGGGCCCTGGGTTACCGCCAGCGCGTCGAGGTCGGTCCACTCCATATGGGCCTCGTCCAAAGCGCGCTCGACGACGCCGCAGATGTCGCGCACGTGCTGACGGGACGCGAGTTCGGGCACGACGCCGCCCCACTCGCGGTGGATCTCCACCTGGGAGGCAACCACGCTCGACGCGATTGCCCAGGGGCGCTCCGCGTCAGCAGTCTCGGCGATCACCGCCGCCGCGGTTTCATCGCACGAGGTTTCAATCGCGAGGATTCTCATGAGAGGAACGCAGGCGCAAGGGTGCACCTGCGACCATCAGGGCGCCGCTACCGCCTCCTGGGCGGCAGCGGCAGCCAGTGACTCGTCGAAGGGCGCGCGGTAGATGCCGCGCTCGGTGATGATGCCGGCAATGTATTTGGCCGGCGTCACATCGAACGACGGGTTGCGGACTTTCGCACCTTCCGGCGCGACCTGGGTGGGGCCGACGTGCGTCACTTCCCTGCTCGACCGCTCCTCGATTGGAATCGCCGCGCCGTCCGGCGTCGCCAGGTCGATCGTGGACCAGGGCGCGGCGACGTAGAACGGAATTCCGTGCTCCTTCGCCAGCACCGCGACCGTATAGGTGCCGATCTTGTTCGCGGTATCGCCGTTTGCCGCAATCCGGTCGGCGCCGACGACGATCATGTCGACCTGCCCGGCCTGCATCATCGCGCCCGCCATGTTGTCGGTGATGACCGTCGTATCGATGCCGTCGCGGACCAGCTCCCATGCGGTCAGCCGCGCGCCCTGCAGGAATGGGCGCGTCTCGTCGGCGAGTACTGCGACCCGCTTCCCTGCTTCGACAGCGCCGCGGATCACTCCGAGCGCAGTGCCGTAGCCTGCCGTCGCCAGCGCCCCGGCGTTGCAGTGAGTGAGGATCCGCGCCTCCGCCGGAACCACGGTCGCGCCGTGCCGCCCTATCGCCCGGCAGCTCGCCACGTCGTCGTCGTGGATCCGGTCGGCGGTCGCCCGCAGCCGCGCCTTCAACTGCTCGACCGATTCGCCGGCCTGCGCGCCTTCCGCGAACGACTGTTTCATCCGCTCGATGGCCCAGAACAGGTTCACTGCGGTCGGGCGGGTGGCGGCCAACAGATCGCAGTTCCTCTGGAACTCTGTCGTGAATTGCTTCGTCCCGCTCGCCTTGCTGCGGGCCGCGCCGAGCGCGACGCCCATCGCGGCGCTGACACCGATCGCCGGGGCGCCGCGAATGACCATTGTCTTGATCGCCTTGGCGACGTCGTTGACGGTCTTGCAGGTGACGTAGATCTCCGAGACCGGCAGCTTGCGTTGGTCCACCATCACGATGTTGTCGCCGTCCCAGGCTACGGTCGGAAGCATTCAACGATCATACCGGGATCGCATTCGCGGTCGGGAGGGAACCCGATCGGGAGACGAATACGATCGGGACTGCCGGCGGCCGGGCGCAAGCGGACGACGTTCTACGGTTCCAGCAACCGGCCGTCGAACGCGTGGGGCAGCAGATCGGCGATACGGTGGCGGCCGGTCACGTCCGTCAGGTTCGCGAGGGTCACCTCGAGATCGGGTCCGAACTCCCACAGGATTTGGCGGCAGGCGCCGCACGGCGGCGTGGGCTCGGCGGTGTCGGCGACGACGACGATGCGGACGAACGCGCGGTGACCCTCGGAGAGCGCCTTGAACATCGCGACCCGCTCAGCGCAGATCGTGAGGCCGTAGCTCGCGTTCTCGATGTTGCACCCGGTGACGATGGTGCCGTCGGCGGTTTCGAGCGCGGCGCCGACGCGGAAGCCCGAGTAGGTGGCAATCGCACGCTCGCGTGCGTCGCGGGCGGCGGCGACGAGCGGGTCAGAGTCGCTCAATGATGCCCTCCAGCAGCGCGATGAACTGGCCGCGCACGCGAAGCGCGGTCTCGACGACCTCGGCGTGCACCAGCGGCTGCGGCAGCACGCCAGCGGCCATGTTGGTGATGCACGAGATCCCGAGCACCTCCATCCCCATGTGGCGCGCGACGATCGCCTCGGGCGCCGTCGACATGCCGACAGCGTCGGCGCCCCATACCCGGAACGCCCGGATCTCGGCAGGGGTTTCGTAGCTGGGGCCGTGCACCGCGATGTAGACGCCGTGCTCGATAGCTACACCGGCGGCCGCAGCCGCCGCGGCGGCCAGTTGGCGAAGGCGCTTCGAGTAGATCTCGCTCATGTCGGGGAAGCGCGGCCCGAACCGCTCGTCGTTGGCGCCGACCAGCGGATTGCTTCCGAGCAGGTTGATGTGATCGTCGATCAGCATCAACGCCCCCTGGGAGAACTTCGTGTTGATGCCGCCGGCCGCATTCGTGAGGATCAACCGCGGCACACCCAGCCGGCCCAGCACCCGCATCCCGAAGGTGACCGTCGTGAGCGGGTGGCCTTCGTAGAAGTGAACGCGGCCCGACAGCGCCAGCACGTTCTTGCCCTTCAGCGCGCCGCCGACGAGCCGTCCGGCGTGCCCGACGATGGCCGACGCCGGCCAGTGCGGGATGTCGGTATACGGCAGTTCGAAACGCTCAGCCAGCGTCTCGGCAAAGGCGCCGAGGCCAGAGCCGAGCACGACCGCCACGTCGGCCCCGCCGTATCCGCGGCCGCGCAGGAACTCCGCCGCTTCAACGGCCTTGTCGAATTCGCTCATGGGGAGGTCTTGGGGTCTTGGGGTCTTGGGGCCGGGGCTTGTCGCTCCGTCACATCAAAAAGCCGACGATGATCGCGGTCATGAAGTTCGCAAGCGTGCCGGCGAGCATGGCCCGCAGGCCGAGCCGCGCCAGGTCGTGACGGCGTTCCGGGACCAGCGCGCCGATGCCGCCGATCTGGATGCCAATCGACGAGAAGTTCGCGAAGCCGCAGAGCGCGAAGGTTGCGATTGTGAACGAGCGCGGATCGAGCGTCGCCTTCAGCGGCCCGAGCTCGGCGAACGCGATGAACTCGTTCAGCACCATTCTGGTGCCGAGCAGGTTCCCGACAACGGCGGCGTCGCGCCACGGCACGCCGAGGGCCCACGCAACCGGCGCAAAGACCCAGCCGAGGATCTGCTGGAGCGTGAGCCCGGTGACGCCGAGAATGGCATTGACCAGCGCGATCAGCGCCACGAAGCTGATCAGCATCGCCCCGACGTTCATCGCCAGGTGTAGGCCCTCACCGGTCCCGCGTCCGGCGGCGTCGATGATGTTGACGTCCGTCTTCTCCACGTCCAGCCGCACCGTCCCCAACGTCTCCGGCACGCCGGTCTCGGGCACGAACATCTTCGCCATCATCAGCGTGCCCGGGGCGGTCATGATCACGGCGGTCAGCAGGTGCTTGGGCTCGATTCCGAATGCAATGTAAGCCGCCATGATGCCGCCGGAGATGTGAGCCATGCCGGAGGTCATGACCGTCATCAGCTCCGACTGCGTCATCCGTCCGAGGTAGGGCCGAATCGTCAGCGGCGCCTCGGTCTGCCCCATGAAGATGCTGGCCGCGACGTTCAGCGACTCCGCGCCGCTGGCTCCCATCACCCGGTTCATGACGACGGCAAAGAGCCGGACCACCACCTGCATGACACCGAGGTAATAGAGGATCGCGAAGAGCGCGGCGATGAAGATGATCGTCGGGAGAATCTGAAAGGCGAAGACCACTCCGTACTGGGCCCCCGCCTCGCCCAGCGCGCCGGTCATCACCTTGGTCCAGACGCCGCGATCGCCGAGCGGACCGAACACGAACGCGGCGCCGACCGCGGAGTACTCGAGCAGCTGCCGGATCTTGTCGCCGAGCACCTGGAAGGTCCACTGCCCCACATCCGTCTTCAGCACGACGAGCGCGAACAGCAGCTGCAGACTCAGGCCCCAGGCGACGACCCGGCCGCTGATCGCCTTGCGGTTCGATGACATCGCGTAGGCGAACGCAAGGATCCCGACGAAGCCGACCAGCGACTGCACACGAATCAGCCAGTCACCCACGCGCGTTCTCCTCGAGCGGGCGCGATAGGTCCGCGCTCATGTGTGAATCCAGTCCATGATCAGCGGCGCGGCCGTCACCGGTCGGTCGTCAATCACCACCGCCGACGCGGCCAGCGCGATCGCATCGTCGAAGCTCGCCGGCCGGTTGTGATGCAGGTGCATGAGCGGAGACCCGGCCGCGACGGCGTCGCCGGGCTCGACCTCGAGCACGATTCCCGCCGACGGATCGACGGCTTCTTCGGCTCGTGTCCGTCCGGCGCCGAGCAGCATCGAGGCCGTGCCGATTCGCTCGGCGTCCACCGCCTGGACGATGCCTGAACGGGGGGACAGAACCGGGGCGCGCGAGCGGGCTCGCGGCAGTCGGCTGCGGTCCTCGACGATGCCGGCGTCGCCGCCCTGGCGCGCCACCATCCGCGCGAACCGTTCCAGCGCGGCGCCGCTCTCGATCGCGGCACGGACCTGGGCTTCCGCGTCCTCGTCGCTCTGCGCGCGGCCTCCGACCTGCAGCATGCGGCTGGCCAGGCGCTTGACGACGGCCATCAGGGAGGCGGGGCCGCGCCCTTCGAGCAGGTCGAGGCACTCGTCGATCTCGAGGGCATTGCCAACCGCCCGCCCCAGCGGCGAATCCATCCGGCTGATGACCGCCTCGGTCCTCACCCCGTACGAAGTACCGATCCCGACCAGCGACCACGCCAGCAGCGTCGCATCTTCGAGCGTTTTCATGAACGCGCCGCGGCCGCATTTGACGTCGAGGACCAGCGCGTCGCTGCCCTCGGCGAGCTTCTTGCTCATGATCGAGGCGGAGATCAGAGGGATGCTCTCGACGGTGGCGGTCACGTCGCGGAGCGCGTAAAGCTTCTTGTCGGCGGGGGCGACGTCGGCGGTCTGGCTGATGATCGCGCAGCCGATGTCGGCCAGCGCGGACAGGAACTCGTCGAGGGAGAGGGCGCTGCGGAACCCCGGGATAGCCTCCAGCTTGTCCAGCGTACCGCCGGTGTGACCGAGTCCGCGGCCCGACATCTTGGGGACGGTGACGCCGCAGGCCGCGGCGAGCGGCGCGAGCACGATCGACACCTTGTCGCCAACCCCGCCGGTGCTGTGCTTCCCGACTTTTGTGCCCGGCAGGGCCGAGAGATCGACGCGCCGGCCCGACTCGATCATTGCGCGGGTCAGGTCGGTGGTTTCCTGCGCGCCCATCCCCTTGAGGACGACGGCCATGAGGAGCGCCGAGGCCTGGTAATCGGGCCAGTCGCCGGTCGTGACCCCCTGGACGAATGCGTCGATGGCCGCGCGGGACAGGACCTGGCCGTCGCGTTTTGCGCGAATGATGTCGACGGCGCGCATTGGGCCGGCCGGCAGTATAGCGTATGGCGCCGAGGGCTTCGGGCCGATAACAGAGGTGGTTTCGGACTGCCGACACGTGCAACTGCCGGTAAAATCGTCACCCGACCCGATGGCGACCGCCAGGACACCCGACCCGATGACCGCGGAAGCGGCCGGCCGCGTCGCGGAGTTCGCCCGTGCCTGCAAATCGGCGATTCGCGCCGTGTCGATGTACCCGCCGAGCCATCCGAACATCCAGTCGGCGCTGGCGCGGCTGATTGCGGCGGGCGCGGCCGCGACCGAGCACGGACCGCTCGTCTTCACCGTCACCCCGGAGACGCTGCTGGTCGAGGGCAGGGCCATGCCGCGGGCCGAGTCCGCGGTCGACGAACTCGCGGTGCTCCTCCACCTGCTCAACGTCGGCGAGCTGACGCTGAAAGGGCAGCTGACCGCCGGCGCATGGCACATGCTGCTGTCGCTGCTCGCGACCTCGCCGGACGAGATTCGGAGGGAAGGTGGAATCGCGCGGGCGTGGCAGGCCGTCGGCGGCGGCCCGGTCGACATCAAGGAAATCGACTACGCGGAGGTCCTGCGCGAGCGGGACAGCGCCACGAGCCGCTTGGATCCGACCTGGGAAGATCTGATCGATCGCTGCCTGGTCGGCGACGACCGCAGCACGCTCGACGAGCGGGTGCTCGCCTCGCTGCTCGAGATCGCTCGCGACGCCGAGCGTCTCGGCGACTTCCTGTCGCGGCTGCAGGAACGCTCCCACGCCACGGGCCAGTCGGCTGAAGGACAGCAGGAAGCGGTCGTCAAGCTGCTCCGTTCTCTTGCCAACTACGCCGCCACGCATACCCCGGACGAGTTCGACGAGGTGATGAACAACGTCGCCGCGGGGACCACCCGCGTCTCGCCCGACATGATGCTCGCCATCCTTGGCGATAGCATGAAGGCCGGCGAGGCCGGCCAGAAACCCGAAGAGGGCGTCGATCTGGGAGGCGAGATCCGGGCCCGCTTCACCGAGGAGAAGCTGGCCGCGTTCGTGGCCGAGAACGTGTCTCGCGATCGCGGCGCCACCTCTCGACTCGCCGAGGCGTTCAACGCGCTCATCACCTCCGAAGACCAGGCCCACACCGCGCTCCTCCTCGCCGAGGAACGTCTCTCGCTCACGCCACTGGGGTCGGACCCGCAGTTCAACGACATCTGGATGCACGCGGTGAAGCTCCTGATGTCCTACTCGGACTCCGACTACGTGCCGGCCGAGTACGACCGCGAGCTGACGACGGCGCGAGCCGTCGCGGTCGAAATCGAACAGATCGCCGACGATCCGCCAGACCGCATTGCCGCCTGGATTTCGACAGTCAACGACGAGGACCTGCGGGCCCTGGACCAGCAGATGCTGGTCGATCTGCTCCGCCTCGAAGATCGCCCGGACGCCTGGGCCTCGGTGCTGGAACTGGCGCTGACCCGGCTCGAGCAGCTGGTGCTCGTTGGCGATATCCGGCTGGCCGATCAGATCTCCGAGGCGGTTGCCGGGGTCGCCGACGACGCCAGTTCGCCTTTCGCCGCGGACGCCCGGGCCGGGCTGGATCGCGCCATCGAAGGCCCGCTCGTCGGCCACCTGATGCTGTGCATGCGTCAGCTGTCCGACGTGGACGTGCCGATCCTGCACGGCCTGTGCACGAGGATCGGGCCCGGGCTCATCCCGCCGCTGGTTGGCGCAATCGGATCCGAGGAGAGCCGCCTCGCCGTGCGGCGGGCGAAGGACGTGCTGATCGGTTTCGGCAGCGCGGCCCTGGAACCGGTCAAGGCGCTTCGCGACTCGCCGAATCCGGCGGTGCGCCGGGCGGTGATCGAGGTCATGCAGGCGGTCGGCGGCGAGGAAGCGCTCGGTGACTTGCACGCGCTGCTCGCCGATTCCGACCCCCATGTCCAGCGCGAGGCGCTGCGCGCGATCATCAAGATCGGCACCAGCGAGTCGTACGCGCTGCTCGAGGAGGCGCTGAAGGCCGGCGACGACCGCGCCCGCGAGGCGATCATGCACACGATCGGCTCGTTCAACGATGAGCGCGCCGCGCCCCTCCTCGTTTACATCCTCGAACAGACCAGCCACACGGGTGCGAGCGAGGCCGCGTTCGTCTCGGCCGTCGAGGCGCTGGGGCGCAGCGGCGCCCACCCGCGCGGAATCGACGCGCTCAGGACCGTGCTCTACCGCGGCGAATGGTGGGCCCCCTTGCGAACCGGGCGTCTCCGCGCCGCTGCCGCGCGGGCGCTTCACGCCACTGCTTCCCCGGCCGGCGATGCCGTGCTGCAGGAGGCCCGCACCACCGGCCCGCGCGGGGTGCGCAAGGCCGCCACCGAGGCGATGAGTACGCCGCGCCGCGCTCGGCCGGCCGGAGGATCTTCCTGATGGACGCAACCCGCCAGATGCGTGTGGCGGACGACTTCGTGCGCCGACTCGCTGCCGCCATTCGCGGATTGCAGCTCTATTCGCCAGGACATCCGCTGGTGGCTCGCGGGCTCGGCGCGCTCGCCGAAACCTGCTCGCAGCTGCTCGCCGACGAACCCAGCATCACCATCGGCATCGTCGGCGCGGACATCGTGGTCGGCGAAGTGGCGCTGCCGAAGAGCCGTGAAAGCTACGGAGAGCTTCTCCGGCGTATCAAGCGGCTCGGGATCGAGCGAATCACCTTCGATCGCGGTGTCACGCCGGACGAAATCAACACGCTCGTCACTACCATCTGCCACCCGGAGCGCCCGGTCGGGAAGGACGCGCCCGGTGCGGCGCCATCCGACGCGCTCGAAGCGCTGGAGGACCTGCCGCACATCCGGGTGGGCCGCATTCAGCTCGAGGAGCGCGTCGACACGTCGGCAGCGGACATGGCCGCCATCCGGCGTCTCTACCTCGAAGCCTCCAACGTCGCCGAGGAAGTCTGGGAGGCGGCCAGGACCGAAGGCAGGCCCGATCCGCGCGAGGCCCAGAACCTGATCGAGCAGCTGTCCCAGGCGGTGGCCCAGAACCGGACCGCGCTCCTCGCGCTCACCGCGCTCAAGGAATACGACAACTACACCTTCACCCACATGGTGAACGTGTCGATCCTCACCATGGCCCAGGCGCGCGCGCTCGGCATCGACGGCGGCCTCCTCCGTGAGTTCGGCCTCGCCGGGCTGATGCACGACATCGGCAAGGTCCGCACGCCGGCCGAGATTCTGAGGAAACCGGATCGGCTCACCGACTCGGAAATGCACGTGATGCGACGCCACGTCGTGGACGGCGCCGAGATTCTGCGCCGCACGCCGGAGATTCCATCCATAGCGCCCGTGGTCGCGTTCGAGCACCACCTGCGCAGCGACGGCACCGGCTATCCGGTCGGCGTGTCACGTCCGAAGCTGAACCTCGCGACCATGCTCTGCAGCATCGCCGACGTGTACGACGCGATGCGATCGCAGCGCGCTTACCAGGGGTCGCTGCCTACCGAGCGCATCCTCGAGGTCATGAAGCGCGCCGACGGCCATCAGTTCGATCAGCACCTGGTCCGCCGCTTCACGCAACTGCTGGGCATCTATCCGCCCGGCAATCTGGTATTGCTCGATGACGGCGCCGTCGCCGTCGTGCTGCAGGTGCACGCGCCCGATCCGCACCGGCCGCGCGTCCGTGTCATCATGGATGGCAAACGCCGGCGCCTCCTGACGCCGGTGGACATCAACCTCTTCGAGGAACAGTCCGATCCGGCAAAGGCGCGGAAGGTCGTCGCGCCGCTGGATCCGTCCGAATACGCCATCGATCCCCTCACCTACCTGTAATCCTCATGATTCGCGCTCTATCTGCGGCAGCCGCGCTGCCGCTCGTCATCTTTTCTGCCGCCGCGAGTCCGCGGATTGCGGCCCAGGCTCCGGAACGACCGCGGCTGCTGGTCGTCGTCGTCGTCGATCAGATGCGCAACGACTATCTCGATCGCATGGCCCCGCTGTGGACCAGGGGCATGAAGCGGCTGCTGACCGAAGGCGCCGTCTTCGAGCGGAACTTCTATCCGTATCTGCAGACCGTCACCTGCGCCGGCCACGCGACGATCGGCACGGGGAGCTTCCCCGCGACGCACGGCATCATCATGAACTCGTGGTGGCGCGGCACGCGCAACGGGACGTGCAC
>DATJFF010000294.1:0-5946 GCA_035495795.1 Vicinamibacterales bacterium | reverse complement strand
ACGCCATCGAACTTCTCGAGGGAACGGCCGAACGCGTCCTGCAGGATGTCTTCCGCCTCCTCGCGCGAGCCGACCCGGCGCTCGAGGAAGCGCAGGAATGCGCGGTGGTTGTCCACCAGCGGCTGAAGCCGGGTCTCGTCTGTCGTTGTGTTCATTGGATTGGGTTCACTGCTCCCGCGCTTCATAACCGGCGTCGGTGATCGCCGCGATGATGGCCGACGGACTCGTCGTCTCGGCGTCGAAAGAGACGGTGGCCCGATTACCGGGGCGATCGACGACCACGCTCGAGACGCCAGGCACATGCTCCGCGGCGTGCTGGACGTGCTTCTCGCAGTTGCCGCACGTCATGCCGGTGACGGTGAAGGACTTGGTGACTGTAGCCATGTTGGGGTTCGGGGTTCTGGGTTCTAGTTCCTGGTTCCTGGTTCCTGGTTGGTGGTTCCTAGTTCCTGGTTCCTGTTATGCGGTTCGCAGCCGCAAGCTGTTCGACACCACGCTCACGGAGCTGAACGCCATGGCGGCGCTGGCCAGAATCGGGCTGAGCATCAGTCCGAAGATCGGGTAGAGCACCCCGGCCGCCACAGGGATCCCGAGCACGTTGTAGGCAAACGCCCAGATCAGATTCTGACGCATTGTCCTGCCCGTACGCCGTGACAGCTGGATCGCCGCTGCCACACCGGCCAGATCGCCACGCACCAGCGTGATGTCGCCGGCGGACATGGCGATGTCCGTGCCGGTCCCGATGGCAATCCCCACGTCGGCCTGGGCGATGGCGGCGGCGTCGTTGATGCCGTCGCCAACCATGGCGACAACCTCTCCCAGACCCTGAAGACGACGCACCTCAGCTACCTTGCCGGCGGGTGAAACCCCGGCCACTACTCGTTCGATGCCGGTGGCGGCCGCGACGGCTTCAGCCGTGGCCGGGTGGTCGCCGCTCAGCATGATGACGTCCAGGCCCATACCGCGCAGTTGACGGATCGCATCAACTGCCTCCGGCCTGAGTCCGTCCCCGACTCCCACCGCGGCGGCCAGGCTCGCGTCCACCGCCACGTAGATGGCGCTGACGCCAGCCGACGCCCATGCCGACGCGGCCGGTTCCAGCTCCGCCGGGTCCACTCCGTGCGTCCGAAGGAACGGGGCGTTGCCTGCCACTATCAGCTGACCGCCGACGCGGCCATGTACGCCGGCGCCCGTCACCGACCCGAATTCGGTAACCGGCGAGCGTGCCGCCCCGCGATCGTCTGCCGCGCGGACGATGGCGCCGGCCAGCGGATGCTCGGAAGCCGCCTCCAGGCTGCCGAGGAGATGGAACAAGCGACTCTCCTCGGGCCCGCCCCGCGCGATCGCCACGTCGGTGACGCGCGGACGCCCCTCGGTGATGGTACCTGTCTTGTCGAAGACGACCGTCGTGACGGCAGCAGCTCGCTGCAGCGCCTCGCCGCCCTTGAAGAGCAGGCCACGCTCGGCGCCGCGGCCGGTCGCGACCATCACCGCGGTTGGAACGGCCAACCCCATTGCGCAGGGGCAGGCGATGATCAGCACCGCCGTCGCGGCGGCAAAGGCCCGCACCACCGGCGCCTGATCGGCGGCGACGAACCAGACCACGAAGGTCGCGATCGACAGCGACAGGACCACCGGCACGAACACGGCGCTGACGCGGTCGGCCAGCCGCTGCATCGGCGCGCGCGAAGCCTGGGCGTCGCGCAACAGCCGGAGCATCTGGCCGAGCACGCTCGCGGGGCCGAGCCGCGCTGCCCGGTAGCGCAACAGGCCGGCGCCATTGATCGTTCCGCCGATCACCGACTCGCCGGCCTGCTTCACGACCGGCAGGCTCTCGCCCGTCACCATCGACTCGTCCACGGTGCTGCTGCCGCTCTCCACATCGCCGTCCACCGGGACGCGCTCGCCGGGCTTGACGATGACGAGGTCGTGCTCGACGAGTGCGGCGATCGCCACGTCGATCTCGTGCTCGTCGCGGAGGACACGCGCGTGGTCGGGCCGCAGTCCGGCCAGTGCGCGAAGGGCTGCCGCGGTGTGCCGTTTCGCGCGTGCTTCGAAGGTGTTGCCCACGAGCACGAGCGAGATGATGAACAGCACCGCTTCGAAATACACGTCCGGCGACACGCCTCTCGCCAGGAAGAATCCGGGTGCGGTGGTCGCGGCCGAGGAGTAGAGGAACGCGGCCCCGGTTCCGACCGCGATCAGCGTGTTCATGTCGGCGGCGTGGTGCCGGAACGCGGACCACGCGCGGGTGTAGAAATGACGGCCGGGCCACGCCATCACGACGGCGGTCAGCGCCAGCAGCGTCCACTGCAGAAGTGTTGGGCTGACGGTCGACAGCCAGGGGGCGGCCGCCGCGACGAGCGGATCGAGATGCTGGTGGCTCCACTGCATCAAGGGGTCCGATGCGGACGTCGCGTGATGGGCCGAGGCGGCGATAGCGCTCATCACCGGCATCGAGAGGACCATCCCCAATCCCGCCGCGGCGAAGCTTACGGCCGCCTTCGTGAACAGATCGCGGTATTCCGCTGCCTGGGCGGAATCGCGCACTACGTCCTCGTCCTCCTGACCTGCCGCTTCGCGAGTGTCGTACCCGGCTTGGCGCACGGCGTCGATCAGCTGGACGGTCCCGACGCGTGCCGGGTCGTACCGCACGTCTGCGGTTTCGAGCAGGAGGTTGGCCGTGGCACTGCTGACGCCGGGGGTAGCCCTGAGCGCCTTCTCGACATGGACCGTGCACGACGCGCAGCTCATGCCGGAGATCGGCAACGTGATGGTCTGTTCGACGGCTGCCACGATCAGCGCTCCTTCCTGGACGTCACGGTGATCCGGCCGCGCAGCATGCTCATGCCGCAGCTGAAATCGAACGTGCCGGGTTCGGTTGGGGTGAACTCCACTACGGTGGTCCGGTGGGCGGGCAAGTAGTGCTTCATGCCGAAATCCGGCATGACCACTTCCTCGGAGCACGGCGAGGTCTCACGCCGTTCGAAGACGAGGCGCACCGGTGTCCCCGCGGCCACGCGGATGTGGGCCGGCTGATAGCCGCCTTCCACTACCACCGGAACGGTCTGCACCCCGCCCGAGGCCACGGATTGGAAGGCCTCCGGCCGGGCCAGGAAGAAGTACCAGTTGATCCATCCGATGACCAGGATGCCGAGGGTCGCCACCGTCCAGTCAGCCATTACTGTCCTCCTATGGCTACTGACGGATGGGGGGCGGGGGTATTACAGTCCGGCGAACCTGTTGAGCTGGTGATTTGTATCGTGATCTGGTGAACGATTCGGTCGCCGCCAACCGGGGACTGCCCGTATGCCCGCGCTCCCGCTAGTCGTTCTCTCCCGAACAGCGAAGCCCCTCCCGAAGGGCGCTGTTCGACGCTCCCGCCCCGGCGAGCGAAGCCGCTACTGCCCCCGGTAAAGACTCGGGCCGGGGGCTGGCGTCTTGGGCGAGCCCGCTTTCTTCCAGGCGTCGTAGCGCATCCTGAGCGTCTTCACCGGGTTGCCGCTTTCGCCCTTCTTCGTGTCGTCGTCGGTGACGCTGATGTAGACGGAATACTGGCCGTCGTTATGGGTGGCGCCGGGCTTGTCGGTCTTCTCGGCGATTGCGATGTAGGCCACGTGCGCCGTCTTGTCGTCGCAGGGCACGAAGTCGAGCGGGTTGTTGCCGCAGTTGCAGCGGTGATCGCCGCCGTTGGCATCCGCCGCTTCCATCGCCGCGATCACGCGGTCGGCCATCGAGCCGCTGGCACGCGTGAAGGCCAGTGCCGCCTTGATCACCACGTCGTCTCCGAGCAGCGTGTTGCCCTGCACCTGGTAGTAGATCTCGCCAACCTGGCCGCCGAAGTAGAGCGACGACTGCGAATTGCCGCTGCCGTTGAAACCGGCCCGGTTGTTCCGAGCGGTGACCGTCGTTCCGTTCGGCATCGCCAGGATCCCGAACTGCCGCCGCTCCATCTGGTCTTCGGGCTTGCGGGCGGCTTCGTGCTTCTTCAGCAGCTCGATGATCTGCGGCGGGGGCGTGCCTTTCTTCAACTCGTTGTAGACCAGCATCTGGTCTTCGCGAGTGTTGTCCACGCCGGCCTGACAGGCGGCGACGCCCAGCCCCGGCACGATGACCGCCTGCACATCCATCAGATCCCGCGCGCCGTTCGGCTTCCGCTCGGGGAAGCCGGCCTGGCGAACGCAGGTCGCCGAGGCGATGATCACCTGACCGGTCGAGGCGTCGAGGGCGATCACCGACCACGTGGCAAAGGCCGGCGCGGCGGTGCCGAGGACAATCGACAAGGCCAGGGCACAGCTCTTCATGGCGCCACTTCTCTTCATGGCGCCGCAGTCTACCAGAGGGCGTTGGTGCTAAGCTGAACGTCGCGGCGGGAGTCGTGTCACGACGACATCGCCGCGACGGTCATGGTCCGCGTCGAAGAAATGATGATTGTCCTGCTGCTCGCTCTTACGCTCGCGTGCGCGGCCGAACCGCCGTCGCCCGCCGGTTCACTGGCTGCCTCTTCGGCGGTCGAACAGTCGAAGGACATCAAGCACATCGAGCCGGCGCCCGACTCCGTCGGTCCCCAGCCGGTGCGCTTCGTCTGGTCGAAGGTGGACGGCGCCGAGAGCTACACACTGCGGATCTGGAACGAGGCCGACGTCCGGGTGGCGTCCGAAACGGGCCTCCAGACCACTTCGGCGGAGTTCCCCAAGGACGCCGACATGCCGGCCGGCACCTATTTCTGGTCGGTGGTGGCAATGCGCGGCGACAATGCGATCGCCGAGTCGGGACTGGCGGCGTTCGTCGTGAAGAAACCCTGACCGCGGCGGTCGATGAGCGATTCCGCGCGGACCCTGCTGGTCGAAGGGCTGGACGTTCCCGGCGTGCTGGCCTCCGTGGCCGGCGTGTTCGCCCGTCGCGAGACGAACATTACTTCCATCCAGACGCTGCCGAGCGCAGCGGGCCGCGCCTCGATGACCATCGAGGTGGACGGCGACGCCGACGTGGCGCTCCTGGTCAGCGAGCTGTCGCAGCTCCCCGCTATTCAGCGTGTCTCGCTCGAGCCGTCGCTGCTGGCCATCTACGGCAAGCGCGTCATCATCATGGGCGGCGGCGCCCAGGTCGGGCAGGTGGCGGTGGGGGCGATCAGCGAGGCGGATCGCCACAACATCCGCGGGGAGCGCATTTCCGTGGACACGATTCCGCTCGTCGGCGAGCGGGCGCTGGCCGACGCGGTGCGGGCCGTGGCCCGCCTCCCGCGCGCGCAGATCCTCGTCCTCGCCGGGGCGATCATGGGCGGCGACATCACCGCCGCGGTTCGCGAGCTGCAGCAGCACGACATCCGGGTGATTGCGCTCAACATGGTCGGCAGCGTGCGCGAAGCGGCCGACATGGTCGTGACCGACCCGCTGCAGGCCGGCGTCATGGCTGTCATGGCCGTTGCCGACACCGCCAGGTTCGACCTCGCCCGGCAGCGAGGGCGGACTTACTGAATCGTGTCCATTGATGATTGGGGGATTGAGGATTGACGATTCATTGGGGATTGGGGGACTGGAGATTGCGGCATTCGATTTTCGATCGAGGGGATTGGGGGATTGACGATTTGGAGAATGTCGATTGGGGATTGACGATTTCACTCGACGCGAGGCATGCCGCACTCGGCACCCAGCACCCAGCACCCAGCACCCAGCACCGCACTCCGCACTCCGTCCCAGCACCCCGCACCGCCTTCGCACGCCGCACGCCGCACGTCGCACTCCGTGTGGTTGTAGAATTCGCTCGGGAGACAGACATGAAACTGAACCGTTGGACCGGTGCGTGTGTCATTGCGTTCGCCTTCGCCTCTCTTGGCGCGGTGCTCGGGGCGCAGCAGGCAGCGCCCGATCCGAAGGATCCCCGCATCGGTCTCAAGCCAGGCCTGCGGGACGCGGGCACGGCGGCGAAGAACATGGAACTGGTCGC
>DATJFF010000293.1:0-2162 GCA_035495795.1 Vicinamibacterales bacterium | reverse complement strand
TCGAACGAGCCGCCCCATTGGTAGCTGCCGAACGGCGTCAGCTCGAGGCGCTTGGGCGGCGTGTAGCCGCCCTGGGCCCGGGCCGGCGCCGCGGCGGCGGAAAGAATCAGGACCGTGGTGAGCAGGGTGACCAGTCGCGTGGTCACGAACGGACGAGGCATGGTGGTTCCTCCGGTACGGTAGGCCGACGTTCGTCAGGAGACGATTGCCGCGGCCGAGGCCGGCGGGTATCGGACCTTCGTACTTCGCCTTAAAACTTCTCCTACGGTCACGGTCCCTTGGCGGCGTCTACTCAGCCTGGTAGAGCTAGCGAAGGACATACGGCTAACTCCGGGTACGGCCTTCACACCGGACGCGCCGTCTCCGGTTCACGCTGTCGCTCGCGCGCCTCGGCGACGTCGCGCTCGAGGAAGTAGTCCAGGAACGTCCGGATGACCGCGATCGCCCCGAGTCGTCCAACCGACTCCCAGCTGGTCGTGATGGACGACTCGATGACGTCGGCGGCGAGCTGGAACGTGAGTCCCGCAACCAGCCAGCGCGCAAATCGCAGCCAGATGTCGCGCCGTTCGTGAGCGGGCAGGGGCGCGAACATCCCGCGGACGCTCCTGATGAACGCTTCGAGCGCGGCGAAGACAATGATCACCAGCGCCAGCGCGTCGATCACGAGGAT
The DNA here is from genome assembly GCA_035495795.1 of Vicinamibacterales bacterium. Classification (GTDB taxonomy): domain Bacteria; phylum Acidobacteriota; class Vicinamibacteria; order Vicinamibacterales; family UBA2999; genus VFZN01. The sequence goes on along the minus strand of DATJFF010000293.1, from coordinate 1,492 downwards.
CGCATGCTCGCTGGCCAGAGTGAACAGCTCTTTCATGCTTTCCACCGTCGTCATAGTCAGGGCCTATCGGGTCAACGGCGCCATGGTCACCGCCACGCCGACCCGGTCTGGATGTAGAACGCGAACGTGCCGCCGGAGCCCCACGCGAAGTCGAGGCCGGTGCCAAGTCCGAGCTTGCGCGCCATGAGATAGCGGAACCCGACACCGCCCGCCCCGGCCGTCGGGGCGCTTCCCAGATCGCCTAACGTTTCGCCCACCCGGCCTCCGCCGCCGAAGCCGAGGATCGTCCACCGTGAATCGATCGAGTACCGCAGCTCGCCCTCGGTGAGCAGGGTGACGTCATTTGCGTACTGCCCGGATTCGAGCCCGCGCATTTGCAGAAAGGGCTTCATGAAGAACGGCGCATCGCCCGACGCGAATCGACTGTCCACGCGCAGCCCGTACCCCCACCGTTTCTCGGGTTGCCAATAGAAGAGTCCCTGGACCTGATACCGTTCGAACGGGAGGTCGCTGCCGAACGCCTTCTGGTACCACGTGCCGCTCGCGGTAATGTCCATCCCGCGCCTGGCATCGAGGAGGTTGTCGCGCGTGTCGTACTCGAGGCTCGTCCCGAGTCCGCCGAGGCCCAACGTCAGGTCGCGGTCTGGAATCTCCTCGGGCAACGCCGCGTCGAACGTCGTCTTCGTGTGCACGTAGAGGTAGTGGAGCCCCGCGAAAATCGGGGTCTGTTTGATGCGTGCCTGCATGCGCTGCACGAGGAAGCGCGGGTCGATGGTGTAGCCGAGCGGCTTGTCGGCAAACGGGCTTTCCGGGTCGAAGCCGAAGAAGTCGAGATTCAGCGACGCACCACCTAACGCTCCGAGGTACCGGAACTGGTCATTGCGGAACGGATAGAAGAGGAAGGCCCCGCCACCGGCGCTACCGTCCGACGTGTAGAATGCAGCGGCCCCGGCGATCATCGGAACCGAGAATGCCTGGCCCTGGTGACGCTCGGACGCCTTTCCCCCGAGCGGCTGGCTGAAGAACGCCACGGCGAGCCCGCCGCCATAGCCCAATGCGGGCTCGGTGATGATGATCGGGATGGGCAGAACTCCCTTCTTGGTGAGCAGCCACTCGCTCATGTCCAGGCGACCGTCTTCCGGGTCGCGGAAGACACCCCCTTTCTGACCAAGCGCGGAGGCCGGGGTCAGCGCGAGCAGCAGAATGAGCGCGGTGCCCTTCGTGATCATCGTTAGGCGGCGGCTGAGGGCGGCGCCGCTGCCGGCACGTCCGGCGTGCACGCCCGCCCTGGCCCCGCAGCCTGTCGCCGTCAGGCGGCGACGACAATTGACCCTTGGTGCAGACCTGCTATGTCAGGCGGTCGGGTGATGCCTGGGAAGCACCAGATGGAAGGTGGCGCCCTGAGTGGTGTGGTTGTTCTCGCCCCAGATGCGCCCGCCGTGGGCGGTCACGATCGACCGACCGATCGCGAGCCCGAGGCCAAGCCCATGCT
>DATJFF010000292.1:0-24699 GCA_035495795.1 Vicinamibacterales bacterium | reverse complement strand
GCCGGCATCGTGTCGATCGTGAAGTCCTGCGGTTTCGGCCGCTGATCCAACTCCTTCCAGGTGAGGGGAGTCGAAACCCCGGCAAACGCGCTCGCCCGGGCGCTGTAGGCGCAGGCGAGGGTCTTGCCCTGGATGTTCTGCAGGTAATCGACGTAGATCGTTCCGTCCTTGCGGCGGCCGACCATGCGCTCCACCGTCGCCGTCTTCGGATGGCGGCTCGCCACCATCGTCGCGACAATCTGGCAGAACAACATCCCGGCCTCGTACGGGGTGTGCGGCGGCAGCGGAATGTAGATGTGCAGCCCCTCCGCGCCGGAGGTCTTCGGATAGCCGCGCACGTTTACCCGCTCGAGCACTTCGTGGACCCAGCGCGCGACGTCGAGAATCTGATCGAAGGTCGCACCCGGCTGGGGATCGAGATCGATCGCGACCTGGTCGGCCGAGTCGAGATCGTCCATCGTCGAGAACCACGGGTCCATCGAGATCGAGGCGAGCTGCGCCATGTACAGCAGCGTCTTCAGCGAGCCGCCAATCAGCCTGGCTGGAACATCGTCATTGGGCAGCGTTTCAATGCGCACGCCCGGCACGACCGGCTCCGGCGCGCGGTGCTGGTAGAAAGCCTTGGCATTGACGCCGTTTGGCAACCGCTTCATCACCAGCGGTCGATCGTTCACGACCGGCAGGATGAGCGGCGCGATCTTCGCGTAGTAGCGGAGGAGATCGCCCTTGGTCCGGCCGATGTCCGGCCAGAACACCTTCTGCAGGTTGGTGACGTCGAGCGTGTCGCCGCCTGGGAGCGAAATCCGGCCGTCCTTTCGCGATTTCTCCAGCGCGTCCAGCTGGTCCACGATTGCGGCGGTGCCTGGCGCCTCCATCGATGCTGCATCGTAAGCCGCCCGGGCGGCGGCGCCACTCGACGATCGGGCGCGCGCTTGCACTCCGTCGGCCGCGCGGGCGCGCTTGAGGCCGGCAACGCGGCCGATCTCGCTCTTGTCTTCGCGCACCCCCAGGTAGGCCGGGTGTCGGAGGCGGCCTTCGTCGGTCATCTCCGTGAAGCGGACCTGGACGACGAGGCGCGGTTCGACAAAACGAGCCCGGCGGGCGAGCCCGGCCGGCATGTCGGTGAGCGGGCTCGAGGGCGTCGTGAGCGGCTCGAGGATGCGCCACAGCCGCTCGATCTCGTCGCCGCTGAATCCGGTCCCGACGTCGCCGACGTAGCGGAGCGGTGCGTCCGCTTCGTCGCGCGTGCGTTCTCCAAGCACGAGCGCGCCGAAACGAGCCCGCGTTCCTTGCGGGATCGTGTAGCCACAGACCACGAAGTCGTCCGACTTCTCGATCTTCAGCTTGCGCCACTCGGGACTGCGCTTGCCGGTCCGGTACGGCGAGCGCGCCTGCTTGACGAGCAAACCCTCCCAGCCCTCGCGCTCAGCCCGCGCCTTGAGCGCGCGGCCATCCCTGGCCACCTGCTCGCTGACGCGGAGTGTTGTGTCTGGGAATGCATGCGCCTCGAGCAGCTGCTCGAGGGCGGCGCGGCGCGCGGTCAACGGCTGGTCGCGAAAATCGAGCTCGCCGACCCGAAGGAGATCGAACACATACAGCGCCGCGGGTTGTTCGGCTGGGGAGAGCTGCGCCTTCCGGGACTGAAAGCCCGGCACGTGCACATGGATGCGATGTTGGAGCTGCTGAAAGCCGAGCGGAGTGCCGTCCCGGCCGAGCGCGACGACTTCGCCGTCAACGACGATCGTGTCGCGAAACCCACGCCCCCACGTGACGAGGGCCTGGACGATGTCGGGGAATTGCGCGGTCTTTTCGTTGCCGTTCCGCGACCAGAGCCGCGCCGCCGCCTTCGGCCCGCCGACGACTTCGACGATTGCCCGGATGCCGTCGTACTTGGGCTCGTACAGCAGGTCCTCCCCCTCGAGAGGAGGTTGGGGGTCACCCCCCACCGCCAGCATCGGCCTCAGGTCACGAGCGTTGAAGGCCATAGATGATCGCGAATCTCGTGACCTGTTGACGTGGTGATCTGGTGATCAATCGGGCGGCGTGGTGATCTGCGGATCTATCTGGTGATCGGGCGATATATTTGCGCTTGTCGCACGCTTCGCACCCGTCGCACCGTCGCACCCGTCGCACCGTCGTCAGAACGAGTACCTATCTTCGAACCACGGCTCGGCGGTGTTGGAATATCCCCGCTCTTCCCAGAAACCGAGCCGGTCGTGCTCGAGGAACTCGATCTTGCGGATCCACTTCGCGCCCTTCCACGCGTAGAGCTTCGGAGTGATCATCCGGCACGGGCCGCCGTGCTCGCGGGGCAGCGGCTGGCCTTCCCACGTGTGGACGAGCAGTACGTCTTCCTCGACCGCCCTCGCGAGGGGCAGGTTCACGGTATACGGGATTCGGGTTCCCGGCATCTGGTCGTAGCCGGTGCAAAGCACGAACTGCACGTCGGCGGATGGGACCGCGAGCTCGGCGAGGGTTCGGAACCTGACGCCACCCCACTGATTGTCCATGCGGCTCCAGGTCGTGACGCAGTGGAAATCACTGACGTCTTCCGCCTGCGGCAGCGCCATGAACGCCGGCCAGTCGAGCGTGATCGGGTTCTCGCAGCTGCCGCCAATCTCCAGCTGCCAGTCGGCCCGTGAGACGTCCGGCAGGTCCCCGAGGTCCAGCACCGGCCAGTTCTTCACCAGGTGCTGCCCGACCGGGAGTTTCGGCATGCCGTGGCGATTGGCGGGGCCGCTGCCGCTCGGGCTCGCGTGGGCGAACGCCTCCGGCTTCGCGGCGCGGAGCGCCCGTTGGCGTTCGATATAGCGAAGGCGCTTCTGCACCAAGGATTCATTCATCTCGTCGATTATCTCCAGCCGCAACGGCGCGACGTTCCCGGACCCAGATCGCGAGCGGCGGGTCGATCTTGGCGAGGCTCGAGAGGGACGAATCGATGTTCAGGGCGCTAAAGAGCAGCGCCATCCACGCGTTCGGGGGATCGCGGCGGGATGCGAATCGCTCGCGGTATCCAGCGGCGTCCAGGACCTGTCGCACTCGGTCCACTCTCGGCTGCGAGCGCCGACCGAACCAGTCCTCGTAAACCACGATCACGTCTGCATTCCAGGAGAGCAAGTTGTCCGTCGAGGCGCGCGGCTCGATCTCATGGAGGAAGGGATACAGGTTCGGCAGATACAGCGAGCTTCCGGTGCCGAGCACGAGAGGATCGCCCGTGAGCGTTTCGCGCATCCACCGCTCGGCGTCGCGGCGCGAATCGCCAGCAATGCGGACATTCAGCACGAGCGTTGGCGCCAGCACGACCAACAGGACCGCTGCATAAGCGACGACGGAGAGAGTCCTGCCTTTCGGCATCCGTTCGACAATCCACGCCCACCCGGCACCAGCGGCCAGCGCCAGCATCACGACCACGACGATTAGATATCGATCGTATACGTAACCGACGACGCCGACGAAGGTCAGGCAGTAGCCGACCGGAATCGACAGGACGATCCAGAAACGCCTGCCGGTGCCGGAGACCGCGAGAACCGCGAGCCCGATGAGGGTCAAGACCACGGCAACCGGCCCAATGGTCTGGCCGAAGAGCGCCACAGCGGTAGCAGCGAGTTGGTTGAAACCGCTCAGTGTTGGTGAAAACATCCGGAACGGAGTGGAACCTCGCCCGGTGATGATGGCAAAGTGCGCCCGCAAGCCGTCCAGGTTCCACCATGCGCCCGATACGACGCTGTAGGTGAGGACAGTGGCCGACAGTCCCGCCCAGAGGCCACGATGGAGCGCGGTCGCTCGAAGCCGAGCCAGCGCGCCGCCGTCCGCCTTGCGCCACGCCGACCACAACAGCACCAGCGCCGGGCCGATCCAGCAACCGTAGGCCTGGTCCTTCGTGGCGACGGAAGCCGCAGCGAAGACTCCGAGCCATGCGTGCGCAGCGATTGAGCCGGTACTCGCCGCGCGGACGAAGGCGACCGCGCCGGCAGTCACCCAGAACGTGTAGGCGCTTTCGGGGTTGTAGGTCTTGCTGTAGAAAGCGAACAGCGGGACGCCGAGCACGACGTAGGGCGCAAGCAGCCGAGCGCGGCCGCCAATGGTCCGATCGGCCAGAAGGGCCACGGCGAGGAGCGTCAGCCACGCGAAGCCGAGACTCAATCCCCGGCTCATGAGATGGGTCAGCGTCTGGAGAGCCGCGCCGAATTCGACCGGGCCGGTACCCATCAACAGCACTGATGGCGAGTTGACAATCATGAACAGGTAAAAGGGCAGCGCTGGATACATGTCGAACCACCCACCGGCGAATCGCATCTCCCAGGCATCGAGCACCTGGCTGGGAATGATCTCGTCCCCAACCCAGCCCCGCCACGGTGCCGTCCCGATCCAGAGGTTAGCCGCCAGGAGAGGTAGCGCGACGATCGCCAGCGTGACGACTTCCGGCCATCCCAGAGCGCTCGAGATCCGATCGATGCCGCCGGCCGACGCGAGCATCGCCGCCGAGCCGAGCAGCACGCCGAGCAGTATCCACACCGACCACGCGGTCGCCAGCAGAAGCGGAATTTGCGCGGCCAGGAGTACGCTGGTGAAGGTCGTGCCGTGGGGTACCACCCTGGTGCGCAGTAACCCGAATTCCTCCCGCCACACCGGACTGGCACACCAGAGTCGCAGCACCGCGTCGCCGCCGATTTGCTCGTAACGGATGCGGATGGGATGGAGGCCCGGCTCCAGCTCGATTGGCGCGGACTGCTGAATCTCGCCGCGGTGGTCCAGGCGGTCGATGACCAACCGGTCCTTCACCCAGATGCCAATCCCGTCGTCAACCCGGGCGCGCAGGTGGTGAGCGCCGGGAACAGTGGCGACGAGGTCCCCTTGCCACTGGACCGCAAACGGGCGATCCGGGGGAATCCCGTTGGCCGACGCGACCGCTTCCGGATCGAGCGTGGCGTCATGGCCGACCCACACGGTCCGCGCGTCGGGTCCGACCCCGTCGAGCAGCGTGGCTTCGAGTCCGGCCTGCGGGCGGACGCCGGCCACCACCAGCAGGCCGATCGCGGTTGCGACCGCCAGCCCGCAGCCGCCGATAACCCACACGCGGAGAAAGGGATGGCGGCGGAGCACGGACCAGACCGGTGGCATGAGGCGGTTCCCGCTAGAATATAAAGGATGCACCGGCTGCCGAATTCGCTGCTGCTTGCCGTGGCAGCCGCTCTCGTGGCGGCCGCCTGCGCAGGAAGCCCCACGTCTCCGACTCAGGCGACGACCGGCCTCATCGTCGGAGAGGCGATGCAGGAAGCGCCGCCGGTTCCCGCGTCACTGGTTCCGACACCGCCCAACGCGGTCGGCGCGACCCGGTTCCTCGCCTTCGGCGATAGCATCACCTGCGGTGTCGTTTCAGCCGGGACGTTCACCCTCGTGCCAGTCAATTGCGATAGCACGAGGGATTACGGGTATCCCGAACGCCTGCAGTCGATGCTGAGCACGTACAACCCGGCCCAGGCGTTCTCGGTCCGGAAGCGCGGCAGCGGTGGTGAGACCGCGGCCGAGGGGATCTCGCGACTGACGTCGGATCTCGCAGAGCTCGCCGGTCCCTCGGTACCGGTCAGCAGCCGGCCACAGGTGCTCCTTCTGCTCGAAGGCATCAACGACATGACCAGCGGAGTCAGCGCAACCCGTGCGGCCAGCTCCGTGACGCAGATGGTCCAGATCGCGCGCCTGTACAACCTGACCGTGCTGGTAGCAACCATGTACCAGACTTACCCCAGCGCGCCGAAGGGCGACAACGCGAACGACAAGATCGTCGCCTTCAACACCGAGCTTCGGCGTCAGGTCGGCGGCCTTCAGAGTGTCCGGATCGTGGACCTTTACGAATCCTTCGGCACGAATGCGTACGGCACATACGTCGGTCTCGATGGAGAGCACCCGACGCCGGCCGGCTACGATCGGATGGCGCAGAGGTTTCACGCCGACATCCTGGCTCAGTTCCCGGTTCGCGGCGGACTTCAGTAGGCTTCAGGCTTCAGGCTTCAGGCTCCAGGCTTCAGACGGCTTCAGGCTGGAGGCATCAAGGGCGGCCTCAGGACAACTTGCCGCCGAGACCCCAAGACCTCAAGACCTCAAGACCTCAAGACCACCAGCGTCCTCGCTTTCACCGATGTCGCGCTCAGGCCTGCGGCCGTTCCGAGCCGCATCGTGAGATCGGGCGGCGAGATCGTGAGCTGCCACGTGTCGGCACGGGCGCCGAGCGGCGTGAAACTCTCAACCCACTCCGGCCACCACGGCGCGGCTTGCCCCGAGAGCGGCTCGATGACGAGCAGCTGCGACCCGCGTCGCACGGCATCGGCAAGGGCGTGGTGCAGCGTCTCGCGCTCGGCAGCGGGCAGCTCATTGGCGACGTAGCCGGCGACGATGAAGGAGGGCGAGGTGGGACGCCGGAGGCGAGCCACACTGGCGCGCGTGACCGTGGCGTCCAGGCCGAAGCTCGCGTAGGTGGCTCGAGCTTCGTCGAGCGTCCACGGATGCACGTCGATACCGTGGATGCGGCGAGCACCGGTCCAGGTCGCCACTGCAGCCCCCACTGCGCCTGTGCCGCACCCCAAATCCAGCACTGGTAGTGAGGCCGCGCCGTGAGACGGGACCGCGAGCGCCTCGAGAATCCGCATCGTCGTGACGAAGTGCAGCGGTCCGTAGTAGAGCGCGAACGCAGCTCGCTTGCCGGCCGTGTCGAGAGTTTTGCCGGCCGCAATCGCGGTGTGCCGCCGCTCGACATATGCCGAGGAGAGCGCGCGCAGTGCGCGCGAGACCTCGGCGAACTGCAGATTGGCGAGCTGACGCGCTTCGATCCGCGTCATCCATTGATCCAGCCCGACCGACATAGTCAACCCTCAGCCCAACTGAGCAGTGCATCTATATATTTGTCCGGCATCCACCATCCAATCGAATGGTGGGGTCAAGGGTGCCACGTACAATGTCGTACGGTGACGGCAAAGCGCGTCCTCCTCCTCGTGCTCGGCGTCACCGGTCTGTTGCTCGCCGTCGGCTTCACGGTTGCCGTGAAGCGGGCCGAACCGCGTCTGCGGCAGGAGGTGGTCCGCGCCCTCGAAGCGCGCATGGATGCGGCGGTGACGCTCGAGACCTTGACCGTGCGGATGTGGCCTCGCCCGATGATCGCGGGCGGAGGGTTGACGATCCGCCATCGCCAGCGCACCGATCTCCCGCCGCTCATCGTGATCCGCGAGTTCTCCGGTGACGCGTCGTGGAGCGGGATCTTCTCCGCGAGCTTGAACGCGGTGATGCTGGACGGGCTGGAGATCACGATACCGCCGCGGCGCCGCCAGGACATGCCCGACCTCGTGCCCGGTCAGAACGTCGGGGACGACGGGGAACGCGATCGCTCGCGGTTCGGTATCGCGAACCTCACGGCGACCAACGCGCGGCTGACAATCCTCCCCGGCAATCCCGAGAAGGACCCGCGCGTCTTCGACATCCACTCGCTGCAGATCGACAACCTGACGCTGCAGACCCCTTCGCGCTTCGTCGCGTCGATCACCAACCCCATCCCCGTGGGACGCATCGAGACCAGCGGGTCGTTCGGGCCCTGGAACGGTGAAGAGCCCGGCGATACGCCGCTCGACGGTCAGTTCCAGTTCGACGCCGACCTCGGCACGATCAAGGGCATCGCCGGCGCGCTTCACGCGAACGGCGGCTTCGAGGGCATCCTCGACCGTCTTGCCGTGAAGGGGACTACCGAGACGCCCGATTTCAGCATCCCGAAACTCAAGGCCGCCTCCGTTCCGCTGGCGACCACTTTCCAGGCCGTTGTCGACGGAACGAATGGGGACGTCCAACTCGAGCACGTGGACGTTCGGCTGGGCGACTCGCCACTCATCGCCAAGGGCTTCATCGTCGGGACCAAGGGCGTGAAGGGCAAGCGGGTGCTCCTCGACGTGACCGCAACTCGCGCCCGGATCGAGGACATGCTTCGCCTGACGGTCCGGACCACGCCGCCGATGATGCACGGCGCGCTGGCGCTGACCACCTCATTCGATCTGCCGCAGGGCGATGCCGATGTCATCGACAAGCTGCGCCTCGGCGGGACCGTGACGATTACCGACGCCCACTTCGCGAGCGACGCCGTGCAGGGGAAAGTGGACGCGTTGAGCCGACGGTCGAGTGGACGTCCGCAGGATCAGTCGGTCCGCAACGTGCCTTCGACGGTGAAGGCACGGTTCACACTGGCGGATGGCGTCCTGACGCTGCAAAACGTCAATTACGATGTGAGTGGCGCAGCCATCGCGCTGCATGGTCGCTACGAGCTCGAGCCCGGGCAGCTCAACCTGGAAGGGACCGTGCGGCTGCAGGCGACGGTCTCCGAAACGCAGACCGGCATGCGGCATTTCCTGCTGAAACCGTTCGACGCGATGTTTCGGAAGGGTGGAGCGGGGACGCGTTTGGCGATTACGATTACGGGCTCGGTGGAGTCACCGAAGGTCGGGATCGATCTCCGCCGCAGCCTGAAAGGGAAGTAACAATGCTCTTTCCTGCCGAGCGACGCGAGGCCCGCGGCCGAACGAGCGGCCGCCTACGGCGCGAAGCGCCGCCCGCCGAGACTGCCTTGAAAGCGAGGCCTTTGAGTGGGGTGAGTGACGGGGATCGAACCCGCGACAGCCGGAGCCACAGTCCGGAGCTCTACCGCTGAGCTACACTCACCATCCGGCCGAGAATTTTCAGTTTAGCATGATCCCGTTTCTTCCCCCGAACGCGCCGTTTCCTCCTGTAGAACGCGCGTTGAAGCGCCCGGACGGCCTGCTCGCAGCCGGCCTCGATCTCTCGATCGAGACGCTCGCACGCGCCTACACGCGCGGGATTTTCCCGTGGTTCAACGCCGGCGATCCGATTCTGTGGTGGTCGCCGGACCCGCGGATGGTGCTGCCCTGCGACGAATTCCATCTGTCGCGCACGCTCCGCCGCCGGTTGAACAAGCGCGACGTCCGGGTGAGCCTCGACGAGGCGTTCGTCCAGGTGGTCGCGGCGTGCGCCGAGCCCCGCGACGACCAGGGAGGCACATGGCTCGTCCCGGCGATGCAGGCGGCCTACCGGGCCATGCACGAGGCCGGCCTGGCCCACTCGGTCGAAGTGTGGCGCGGCGACCGGCTGGTCGGCGGGCTGTATGGCGTCGCGCTCGGACGGATGTTCTTTGGCGAATCGATGGTGTCGCGCGAGAGCGACGGCTCGAAGATCGCGATTGCCTGGCTGGCGGCGCAGATGATCGACTGGAACATGCCGCTCATCGACTGCCAGATGGCCACCGAGCACCTGGCCTCGCTCGGCGCCCGCTCGATTCCGCGCCGGCGTTTCACCGAGGTCGTCCGCACGCTCGTCGCGGAGCCGGGGCCGGCGCGGTGGCGCTTCGATCCCGACCTGGATCCCGTGTCGCGGCTGGCGCGTGCCTCGTCGGCGCCGCCAATTGGTTGAACGGCGAGCGGTTCGCCGTTCACCGATTCCTCGGGCCGGCGGCCGGCGACCCAATCTACACTCTCCAGCATGAGCCTTTCGACCATCGGACAGATTGCGATCAACGCCCGCGAGATCACGCGGGCGACCGCGTTCTACCGGGACACGCTGGGACTCCGCTTTCTTTTCTCGGCCGGTACGATGTCGTTCTTCGATTGCGACGGGGTGCGGTTGATGCTGGGTGTGGCGAGCGCCCCGGAGTACGACCATCCGAGCTCGATCCTGTACTTCAAGGTGGCAGACATCACCGTAACTTACGCGACGCTGAGCGACCGGGGTGTCCCATTCAAGGGGACACCGCACCTCGTTGCCCGGATGCCGGATCACGAGTTGTGGATGGCCTTCTTCGACGATACCGAGGGGAATACGCTCGCCTTGATGTCTGAAGTGCGCGCGTAGGCTCGCCTGGCGGGAGAGGCGCTCGCCGATCGCGACGAGCGCTGATCGGGAGGCGGCGCTCGCGTGAACTGCGGTGCGAGCGCGTCCGGGAGGGTCTGTCGCCTATCGGGACTGAGGGACGTGGCAATCCCGAAACGATTCACTCCCGATCGTATTTTTGCCGTCCCGAACAGCGCTCGCCGACCATCGCGCGAGCGTCGCTTCCGGCCCCGGCGAGAGTGAAATCGCCGGCGCCGCCCCGCCTCTGCCGTGGTAACCTGAGCGGCGTTCGCAGCTACAATCGAACTGTGGCTGACGCGACGTTTCGCGAAGACCTGCTGAGCGGATCCCGCATCGAGGAGCGCCTGCAGACGCCGCGCCTGTGGCGCGTGCTGCTGCACAACGACGACTTCACGACGCAGGAATTCGTCGTGTGGGTACTCGAGACCGTGTTCCAGAAGGACGCGGCCGAGGCGCGCGCCATCATGTTGCACGTGCACCACTCCGGGGTCGGGGTAGCCGGGCTCTATACGCGCGATGTCGCCGAGACGAAGCAGCAGGCCACCCAACGTCTGGCCGAGCAGCAGGAGTACCCGCTGCTCGTAACTGTGGAACCAGAACCCGAAGGGGCCACGCAGTGAGTCGGCAACCCGTACCGTTCGCACCAGAAACGCTCGAGAGCATCCGTCGCGCTTTTCGCCTCGCCACCGATCGCCGGCACGACCTCGTCAGCCTCGAGCACCTCCTCACGGCGCTGCTCGAGGACCCGCAGGCGCTGCGGATCCTCGAGGTCTGCCGCGTCGATCTGCCGGCGCTTCGTCACGAGTTGGACGATGTGCTGCAGCGCGCGTTCTCCCCGGTCCCAGGCCGCCGCGCCGTCAAGCCCGAATCCACCATCGGCTTCGACCGCGTCGTCGAGCGGGCGGTGGTCCACGCCGCTTCCTCGAGCGCTCAGCAGGTCGAGAGCGGTGCGCTGCTCGTGTTCCTGCTCCAGGAGGACGATAGCCACGCCGCGTATTTCCTCCGCAAGCAGGGGCTGGATCGGCTGACGCTTCTTCGCGCGCTGTCCCACGGACCGGACGAGCACAAGGCGCCGGTGACTCCGGCCGATCCGGATGCGCCAGCCTCGGGGCCGCGCGAGCCGCTCGAGGCCTACGCCACCGACCTGGTTGCGAAGGCGGCACGCGGACAGATCGATCCGCTGATCGGCCGGGATCTCGAAGTCGAGCGGATGGTGCAGGTGCTGTGCCGGCGGCGCAAGAACAACCCGCTGCTGGTCGGCGAGCCGGGAGTCGGGAAGACCGCGCTGGCCGAGGGGCTGGCCCGCCGCATCCAGGAGGGGAACGTTCCGGCCGCCCTGAAGGACGCACGCGTCTTTGCTCTGGACCTCGGCGCGCTTGTCGCCGGCACCCGCTACCGCGGCGATTTCGAGGAGCGGGTGAAGCAGGTCCTCGACGCGCTCGAGAAGCACCCGCACGCCATTCTCTTCATCGACGAGATTCACACCCTGGTGGGCGCCGGGTCGGCATCGGGCGGCACGATGGACGCCGGCAACCTGCTGAAGCCGGCTCTCGCCTCCGGTACGCTGCGCTGCATCGGATCGACCACGTTCAGCGACGTCAAGCAGTCGTTCGACAAGGATCGCGCGCTCTCGCGACGGTTCCAGAAGATCGACGTGCTCGAGCCGTCGGAGGCCGAGACGCTCGAGATTCTCAAGGGGCTGCGCGGCGCCTACGAGCAGCATCACGGCGTCAGCTACAGCGACGAGGCGCTCGAAGCCGCTGTCACACTGTCGGCGAAGCACCTTCGCGACCTGCACCTGCCCGACAAAGCCATCGACGTAGTCGACGAGGCCGGTGCCTCGGCCCGGCTTTCACCGTCCGCGCCCGCGACTGGAGAGAAGATCCCGGTCACCGCCGCGGACATCGAGCGCGTGGTGGCCAAGATGGCGCGCGTTCCGGTTCAAGCCGTCTCGAGCGACGACAAGACGGCGCTCAGGCAGATGGACGCCGAGCTCAAGGCGGTCATCTACGGCCAGGACGACGCGATCGACGATGTGACCTCGGCGATCAAGCTGGCGCGGTCTGGCCTGCGAGCCCCCGACAAGCCGATTGGCAGCTTCCTGTTCGCCGGGCCGACCGGCGTCGGCAAGACCGAGCTCGCGCGACAGCTCGCCCGGGTCCTGAAAGTGGAGTTCATCCGCTTCGACATGTCGGAATACATGGAGAAGCACGCCGTCGCCCGCCTGATTGGCGCGCCGCCTGGCTATGTCGGGTACGAGGACGGCGGACTGCTGATCGACGCCATCCGCAAGGCCCCTCACGCGGTGCTGCTCCTCGACGAGATCGAGAAGGCGCACCCGGATCTGTTCGCAATCCTGCTGCAGGTGATGGATCACGCCACGCTGACCGACACGCACGGGCGCCAGGCCGACTTCCGTCACGTCATCCTGATCATGACGACCAACGCCGGCGCGCGCGATCTTTCGGGCCGCAAGATGGGCTTCGGCGATGCGGGCGAGGGAGGCCGGGCCACCGGCGCGCTCGAGAAGATGTTCTCACCCGAGTTCCGCAACCGGCTCGATGCCACGGTGCACTTCCACGCGCTCGGCCCGGTGGAGATTGCCCGCGTGGTGGACAAGCACGTCGCGGAGCTCGCGGCGATGGTGGCGGGGCGCCGCCTGACCATCGAGCTCACCGACGCGGCCCGCACCTGGCTCGGCACCCGCGGCTTCGACCGCGCCTTCGGCGCGCGTCCGATGGCGCGGCTGGTTGAGCGCACCATCAAGAAGCCCCTTTCCGAATTGCTGCTGTTCGGAGAGGTCTCCGACGGCGCGCGGATTATCGTCGACGCGGACGGGGAACGACTCTCCCTGCGGGTGGCCGCCGCCGAACAACTGCACTGACCGGCGGAAGGTCAAGGCAAAAGGCAGAAGGCAAAAGGCAGAAGGCAGAAGGCAGAAGGGCCGCGGGTCTTTGCGACGCGCGGTCCTCATAGTTCACCAGATAGATCAGAAGATCACCAGATAGATCACCCGATCATCAGATCGCCAGGTTGATCACCAGAGATCACCACATCGCGAGATCACGAGATTCGCCTCGTCAAAGTAAGCGTTACTTGACCGTCACTTTGACGAAAGCAGACGTCCAGCAACACTGGAATCCGCCGCCACCTTCGCCGGAAAGATCGGTCCCCTGGGCACGCAGGATGTAGTCGCCGGGCATCGAGAACGTCGCGCTCGTCGAGGCCTTGCCGGCGGCGTCCTTGTCCACCTTCGGGCGGTCCTCGGTGAATTTGACAACGGCCCCGACCGGCTGGCGGTGAACGACCCAGCGCACGTTCAGCGGCTTGTTGCCGCGGCCCGGGAACCTCGGGTCCTCGACCCCATCGTCGCTGGCCCACGTGGTGAGCTCCAGCGGACTATTGACCGTGGCGGTCTTCTCCAGCGCGACACCCATCGGCGGGCCCTGGAAGGTCTTGCCGTTGGCATCGAACTTCAGCACCGGCGGCGTATTGCCCATGCCGGTCTCGCGGTAGGGTTCGACGACGTAGTCCACGTTCAGGCCCATCGGAATCGCCGTGGTCTGCCCGTTGGCGGTGATCGTCCAGGTCATCTTGTCCTTCTCGCCGAAGGTGTCCGGCAGGACGATCGTGAACGTGCCCCAGCCGCGCCGCGGGTCGAAGTGGGTGGGCTGCCCGTAGTCGGGGCCACCCGGCTCGATCCGGTTGTTCGGGCCGACCGGAATGTCGAGTACTTGCTTGGTGTTGCGATTCCAGTAGCCGATCAACAGCGCCTTCTTCTTGTCAGGCGTGACGAACCAGCCTTCGTAAGCGGCGTAAACGGCCTGGCCGGACTCCTTTATGGCGTCCATCGGCAACTGGGTCGGGGTTGGGAGTTGAGCCGAAACCTGTCCAGTGCCGACGAGCGTGGCGCCGGCGACGAGCAGGGCCAGGGCACCGCGCGTGACAATCGATCCTGTCGCGTGCATCCAAGACTCTCCGAAACAGAAAGGGAAGGGGACCTGGTTCTACGGGAGAAACGACGAGGGGGTGCCGATTTCCCGGCACCCCCTCGGATCTGACTGGCCGACTACTGCCGTTCGTTCTGGCGTTCGGCGGTGTCGGTTCCGAGCTTGGCCTTGCGCTTGTCGACTTCGGCCTTGAAGTCGTCCTCTTCCATGTAGGTCATGTTGATCCAGGCATGACCCATTTCGTCGACCGTGCGATCGCCCCAGCCGACCCATTGGTTCGGGTCGGGGTTGTTCTTGTTCGCGGTGGTGTTGTCGTACCACGACGTCAGGCGGAGGATGGTGCCCTTTGGCAGAAGGGGCGCGTAGTCGTCCGCGTAGACGTAGTTCGACATCCACTGGAAGTTGTATTCGCTGACCATGCTGATCGTCTGGATCTTGCCGTCCGGCATGATCGCTTCGAGCAGCATCGCCTTGCCGCGCAGGTGCATGTGCGGCTGGTAGTTTTCGAGGCGCCCCGACTTGCGGAGCACGTGGAAGTTCTGGGTCACGACCAGTGAGTTGGGCGGGATGTCGAGGTTGCGGTTGCCGCCCTGGATGGTGCTCCACAGCGCGAGCGTCTGGCGGTACTTCGGCTCCTGGCCTTTCGGATACAGGTAGATGCCGAGCTCGACGTTGTCGGTGATGTCCTCACCGACCGAGTGGTAGTGGATGTCGAACACGATCCGCGAGCCCGGCAGAAGCAGCTTGCCGCTGTTCTCGCGCATGATCTCGCCCTGCTTGCCGACGGCCCATTCCATGAACAGGCCGGCGCCCGAATCCTCGTTGTTCTCCTGGCCAGGCTCTTCCTGCTGGAGATGGGCGAGGGCATGGTGCGTGATGCGGCGTCCCTGTTTCGTACCGGGACGGATCTCGATGGCCCTGACCCAGCGCGGCTCGGTGAGGCCGATGTCGACGGCGGGCTTGTACCACGCATCCTGGCCGATCGCCGGCTGCTTCCACTGCGGGCTCTTGACGATCAGGTCGGGCTCGCCGAACAGGCTCACGAAGTTCCACGAGTCCTCGTTGGGCCACTTCACCGGCGGCGGCATGTCCTTCATGTCGCCCTTCGGCGCGCCCGCGTCGACCCACTTGACGATGGTGGAGATCTGTTCGTCGGTGAGCGAGCGATCGTTGGAGAAGTGCTGGATGCCGACCGCTTTGTCGATGTGCCAGGGCGGCATCTGACGGGCGGCGACGCGGGCCTTGATCGAGCGAGCCCACGGGCGAGCTTCCTCGTAGGTGACGAGGGACATCGGCCCGAGCGAGTCCTTGCGATGGCACGACTCGCACGCCTTCTGGAAGATTGGTGCAATATCCTTCGTGAACGTCACCTGGGCGGCGGGCTGGTTCTGCGCGGCGGCGGGACTGGCCACCAGTGCCAACCCCATTGCGCCCAGCCAGGCGCCCCAGCGGAAACGAGCATCTGCCATAGCTCAACTCCCCCGTTAACAGTCTGCGACCAGACCACCCAACCCCGTGCGCGAGGGGCAGCGGGCGGTAGGGGATTCTACTCCGCGTTTCGTCCCTGTGTCACCTGTAAAACCATGCATCTTTTCGGCTTATGGTCGCCCCGGTATCCGTGCATGGCGGACCGTTCACCTCGGCCGGAGGGCGGAGTACAGTGATGCGCATGGAAATCGCCCGGGAGCGCTTTCTCGACGAGAGCCGCGAGTTTCACCTGACCCTGGCACTGCGGAGCCGGACCACCGCGATGCACAGCGCGCTGACCGCCCTTACCGCCGACGAGCGCGCGTCGGTGGCGGCATCGCTCAGCCGGGCGCTGGATGAAATCGCCACCGTAGTGGGGCACCGCCTGTCGAGCCGGGTCGAGTAGCGCCTGTTGAGTCGATGCGCGTATCAGTCCAGCATGGGGAAGCAGCGCACTCGCGCCGCGTATCGAAGTGTTAAAATCCGTGCACACGAGGGACTTGTGCCGATGATGTTTAGAACCGCAGCGCTGGGTATTGGAATGGTCTGGTTGGCGGCCGTGGCCGTGCAGCCACGGGTAGTCGCGCAACAGAAGTCCGTGTGGGACGGCGTCTACACGGAGGACCAGGCCAAGCGGGGCCAGGAGGCGTACGCTGCCGAGTGTTCGAGCTGCCACCAGCCGGATCTGGGCGGCGACGGCTTCGCGCCCGGTCTATCGGGCCCCGAGTTCGCGTCGGCATGGAACGATCTCTCGGTAGGCGACCTGTTCGACCGCATCCGCCAGTCGATGCCGCCGAGCAACCCCGGGGGCGTCCCGCCGGCCTCGAAGGTGGATATCATCGCCTTCATCCTCCAGTCGAACAAGATGCCGGCCGGCACCACTGAACTGCCGAAGGAAGCCGAGGCACTCAAGCAGATTAAGTACCTGGCGAACAAGCCATAAGACGGTGCAGAGGTGCAGAGGTGCAATGCGTCTCTGTGGTCCGGCACTTGCGCGCGCTCGTAGCTCAGTTGGATAGAGCACCAGCCTTCGAAGCTGGGGGTCACAGGTTCGAGCCCTGTCGAGCGCGCCACTTCACCTGCGGTGAAGTGTCTGCGCTCGCCAGGCTCTAGCTCAAGCCGCGGCCGCCTCCCGGCGGCCGCGAGCATGTACGAGCCCTGAAGCCGCGCGAGGGCCCATCTGCCATGCGCTGAAATGCGTCCGCGTGATACAAGGCGGGCGGGAGGCAGGGCATGAAGAGAATCGCGGTCGGACTCATTGGCGTCGCCGTCAGCGTCGTGGCACTCGTCGCGCAGACGAAGATCAATCCCACCGACCCGCAGCCCACCTGCGCGATGTGCCCGGGCTACTACGTTCCCGCCAGTGAGCTCGAGGCCTATACGAAGAAGGCCATCGCCGAGAAGCTCACCGATCAGCAGGTGCGCGCCGTGGAGATCGGCAAGGCGCATATCGGCATCGGGCGAGTGCATCGCGGCCGGCTCGAGAAGCCGGCGCCGGACTCAGTGGCCGAACACGACCAGGTGAGCGAGGTCTACTACATCACCGATGGCGCCGCGACTCTCGTGCTCGGTCCCGACATCACGAATCGCCAGCGCCGCCCCGCCACCCTGCAGACCGTGCGCGAGTTCAACGGACCTGGTAATAACGGCTCCGAAGTGCGCAACGGCGTCGCCTACGATCTCAAGGTCGGCGACGTGGTCGTGATCCCGGCCGGCACCGGCCACTGGTTCACCAGGATCGACGATCACATCGACTACGTGATGGTTCGCATCGATCCCGACAAGGTGACACCGCTGAAGGACGAGGCCGCCTCGAAGGCGTATCTCACGAAGTATTGAGGGCACGGCAGGGCGCAGGTTCTGCCTTTTGCCTTCTGCCTCTTGCCTTCTGCCTTTTGCCTTTTGCCTTTTGCCTTTCACTTCCTCCCGGGCCACACCGTCCCCTGGTGCATCGTCGTCACCGGCGCGACGCCCTTGTTGACGAACTTCTGGACCCGCTTTCCCTCCCAGGTTTCGGTCGTGTAGATGTTGCCCTGTGAGTCGATGGCGATGCTGTGGACGCCGTAGAACTGGCCTGGCTGGCGGCCACCGTCGCCAAAGCTGGTCAGGAGCTCGAGCGTGTCGCGTTGCAGGATGTAGACGCGATCGTTGATCCCGTCGGCCACAAACAGGTAGCGCTGCTGCGGGTCGCGTGAGAACGCGACGTCCCACACCGAGCCGGAGAGCTTGGTGTTCTTCGCCAGGAACGCTTCCTTCACGAAGGTACCGTCCTGTTTGAATACCTGCAGGCGATCGTTGAGGCGATCGCAGACGTACACGAGCCCGTCGTTCGAGACGTCGGCGCAGTGAACCGGGTTGCTGAATTGTTTGGCTGGGGGCGCCGCCGGATCGTACGATCCGAGATTCACCGAGTCGTCCGGCGGCTGCCCGTACGCCCCCCAGAACCGCTTCATCTTGCCGGTCGCCGCGTCGAGGACCGCAACCCTCCGGTTGAAGTAGCCGTCGGCGACGTAGGCCTCGTTGGCTTTCGGCTCGACGAACACCTTGGCCACCCGGCCGAAGTTGTCGGGGTCCTTGCTGCCGCGTGCGAACGTCGGTTGTCCGTTGGAGGACTTGCCGCTGACGCGCGCGTTCGGCTTGCCGTATTGCGCGATGAATTTGCCGTCGCGCGTGAACTTGAGGATGTGCGAGTCGCCGGGCCCGTTGCCGCCGATCCAGACATTTCCGAGATGGTCGACGAATATGCCGTGATTGGAGTCCGGCCAGTCGAAGCCGGGACCTGGACCACCCCACGACTGCACCAGGGTGCCGTCCTTGTCGAACTCGAGCACCGGGGGCGCGCCGGCGCAGCAGAAGTCGGCCGACTTCAGCTCGAGCCCTTTCTCGTTGTTGTTCAAGGTGTCGGAGCCGCGATGGATGATCCAGACGTGATCCCGCTCGTCCACCCAGACGCCAATCGTGTTACCCAGCAGCCAGTGATTCGGCAGCGGTTTGGGCCAGAGCGGATCGACCTCGAAGCGCGGCGCCTGGGCGCCCGGCTTCGTTTGCGCCGCCAGCGATCGCTCGAGCAGAGCCTGACCGATGCCGAGCGCCGTGACACTCACGACAAGAGCGAGAACGACAGCGTGCCGCGATCGACGCATGGGACGGCTCCTTTCGAGGGCGGGGTGTGCCTGACGGCTCGATTCGGCGCACGATAGCCTCCGGTTCCGCCGACCGTCAAGCAAGGGCTTGTGCCGGGCGCTGTTTCTCGCTCTCATGTCCACATGAGCGCAGACACCCGCCTCGAGCATGACGCACTCGGTGACGTCGCGGTCCCCGCCGATCGCCTCTGGGGCGCGCAGACCCAACGTTCGCGTGAGTTCTTCGCGATCGGTGTCGATCGCTTCCGCTGGACGCGCCCGGTCATCCGGGCCCTCGGCATCGTCAAGAAGGCGGCCGCGCTCGCCAATCACGAGCTCGGCGAGCTCGACGCGGATCGCGCGCGGCTGATCGAACGTGCCGCCGATCGGGTGATTGCCGGCGAGGTGGACGGCGAGTTCCCGCTGGTCGTCTTCCAGACCGGATCCGGTACGCAGAGCAACATGAATGCGAACGAGGTGGTCGCCAACCTCGCGAATCAGGAGGCGGGTTCGCCGCTCGGCACCAAGCGTCCAGTCCACCCCAACGATCACGTCAACATGGGGCAGTCGTCGAACGACGCGTTCCCCGCCGTGATGCACATCGCCAGCGTAGAGGTCCTCGTGGATCGGCTGCTGCCCGCGGTCCAGGCGCTCCGCGGCACATTGCTGGCGAAGGCGCGCGCCTTCGACGACGTCATCATGATCGGTCGCACGCACCTGCAGGATGCGACGCCGATCGCGCTCGGCCAGGTCGTCGATGGCTGGGTGGCGCAGATCGACGCGGGGGAGCGGGCGGTGCGTCACGCGCTCGACGGGTTGATGGAGCTGGCGCTTGGAGCGACGGCCGTCGGCACCGGGCTGAACGCGCATCCGCGATTCGGCGAACGCGCCGCCGTACACGTCGCGGCGCTGACCGGCCAGCGCTTCCGCCCGCCGCGCAATCTCGTGGCCGCGCTTGCCGGGCACGAAGCGATGGCAGAGGCGAGTGCGGCGCTCCGGCTGCTCGCCGGGGCGCTGATGAAGACGGCCAACGACGTCCGGCTCTACGCGTCGGGTCCGCGCGCCGGGATTGGGGAGCTGCGGATCCCCGAGAACGAACCCGGGTCGTCGATCATGCCGGGCAAGGTAAACCCGACGCAGGCCGAGGCGCTCACGATGGTGTGCGTACAGGTTTACGGGAACGATGCCGCCGTGGCATTCGCCGCGTCGCAGGGGCACTTCCAGTTGAACGTCTACAAGCCGGTCATCCTGCACAACCTGCTGGAATCGGCGGAGCTGCTCGCCGACGCGTGCAGGTCGTTCGATGTCCACTGCGCTCGCGGCCTGGAGCCGGACCGGGCGCGCATCGCGCAGCACGTGCAGGACTCGTTGATGCTGGTCACGGCGCTTGCGCCGCACATCGGCTACGAGCGCGCTGCCGCGATCGCCCGCCACGCCCACGAGCACGGCACCTCGCTCCGCGACGCCGCAAAGACGATGGGAGTGAGCGAGGACGACTTCACCGCGTGGGTCGTTCCCGAACGAATGGCCCGACCGCACAAGTGAGCTTCGCAGGCTCCAGGCTTCAGGCTCCAGGCTTCAGGAAGTGCCTGCTGTCTCGCTGCATCGCGACAGGAAAGGCCACGAATACAGCGGGACACGCGTGCTGGCCTAAAGCCTGGAGCCTGAAGCGTGAAGCCTGCTGCAGCTCACGCTCCCGGCAGGCGCAGCTCGGCGCACAGGCCGCCGGACTCGGAGCGGCCGAGGGTCAGCGTGCCGCCGTAGAGGTCGGCGAGATCGCGGACGATGGCGAGGCCCAGGCCGGAGCCGGCAGTCGATTCATCGGCACGAACACCGCGCCCCAGGACCTCGGTCCACTTCGCCTCCGGCAACCCTTCGCCGTCATCCTCGACGCGGACGAGGATGCGGCCGTGGTCGACCGGCGCGGCGACGATCACGATGGACCGGCGCGCCCACTTGCAGGCGTTGTCGAGGAGATTCCCGACCATCTCGTCGAGGTCCTGCCGTTCGACGGCCGCCGCGAGGCGCCCGACGGGACCGACCTCGATGCTCACGCCGCGATCGGCATAGAGACGCTGCATTGTCCGGACGAGCGGTTCCAGTGACGCGGTCAGGGCGCAGCGAGTGCCCGGCGTGGCCGCGGACGCGGCGGCGCGGGCGTGGGCGAGGTGGTATTGGACGCGGCGCTCCATGCGGCCAACCTCGTGGCGCAGGCTGTTGGCGACGTCGCCGAGACCCGCGCGCTCGACCTCGCCGGCATCCTGCGCGAGTACTGCCAGCGGCGTCTTGAGGACGTGCGCCAGATCGCCGGCCGTTGCCTGCGCGCGCCGGACCGCTTCCTCGCGATGCTCGAGCAGCGCGTTCAGATCGCGGACGAGCGGCTCAACCTCGGCGGGATATTCGCCGTCGATTCGTGACGCGCGGCCGTCACGCACGGCCGCCAGCCGCGCCCGCAGGCTGTTGATCGGCGTGATCCCGCGCCGTACCTGCGACAGGCCGCCGAGCATGAACACCAGCGCGAGCGAGCCCAGCACCATCCAGTGCTGCACGCGCAGGATGACTGGGAAATGCTGCGAGACCAGCACGAAGAACATGTGCGAGGCGCCAAGCAGGCCGAGCGTCCACAGTACCGATCCGACGAGGAACTGGCCCTTCAGCGATCGCGGGCGTATCACCGTGTATCTCCCAGCCGGTAGCCGAGCCCGCGCACAGTCGTGATCAGCGCGGTTCCGAGTTTGCGCCTGAGCCGCGCCACGAAGACCTCCACCGTGTTCGAGTCGCGGTCGGCGTCCTCGCTGTAGATGTGCTCGGCCAGCTCGCCCTGCGAGACGACCCGTCCGCTGTGGTGCATCAGGTAGGAGAGGACGCGGAATTCATGGCTGGTGAGCCGAACCGGCTCGCCGCGGAGCGTCACCTCGGCGGAGCGGGGGTCCAGTGCCACCTCGCCGGCTCGAAGGAGCGGAGCAGGCTGCCGGCTGGCACGCCTGATCAGCGCCCGGACCCGCGCCAGCACTTCTTCCATCTGGAACGGCTTTGCAACGTAGTCGTCGGCGCCGCTGTCGATACCCTGCACCTTGTCGTGCCACGAACCGCGCGCCGTCAGCACCAGCACCGGTACGTCGACGCCCTTGTCGCGCCAGCGACGCAGCACGGTCAGGCCGTCGGTGCCCGGGAGGCCGAGGTCGAGCACGACGGCGTCGTATCCTTCGGTGGCGCCCAGGAAATCAGCGCGATCGCCGTCGGCCGCGCAGTCCACCGCGTAGCCGGCGTGTCCCAGCGCCTCGCTCAGCGCTTGCGAAAGCCGCGGCTCGTCTTCGACGACCAATACCCGCACACGTCTATATATCCCAGCCGTCCCTGAACCGCTCCTGAACGGGTTGCCCGTCACCAGGGACATCCCCGTGTCGTTCAGGATGGATTCAGCCTGTTGTCGCTACGCTGCCGATGGAGGTTGACGATGGGATACGCACGATGGGCGGGCGCGGTCGGGTTCGTGATCATGCTTGCAGCCGCGGCGAGCGCGCAGCCGGCAGCCGGGGAACGGAAGGACGAGCCGCGCAGCCTCACCGGGACCTGGGTGATCCTGCTCGAGGGACATCAGGTCGGGCTCGAGGTCGAGGACAAGTCGGGCACGCTCGAGGCGACGCTCTTCATCATGGGGCAGCGGGTCCCGCTCGACGGCGAAGTGAAGGACAATGCGTTCACGCTGACGAGCGACGCTCAGGTGGGCACGTCGCACTCGGGCGGCGAAATGGTCAAGATGAGGCTGACCGGAACTCACAAGGCCGACGATAGCCTCGAAGGCAGCATCGACCTGCCGCACGGACCGATGCAGTGGACGGCTGAACGGCTGAAGAAGCCCTGACATGCTCTCCGCATTACTCGACGACCTCCGGCACGCGTGGCGCGGCGTCCGCGGTATGCCCATTGTCGCGGCGGTGATCGTCGCGTCGCTGGCGATCGGCATCGGCGTCAACGCCGTCGTGTTCTCGTGGGTGCAGGCGCTGGTGCTCCGTCCATTGCCCGGCGTGCATGCGGCCTCCGAGATCTACATGATCGAGCCGCGCACCGAAACCAACGGACGTCCTGGAACGTCGTGGCTGGAGTTCGAGGATCTTCAGCGCGCGGTCGGGCCGTCGCCGACGCTGGCCGCCTTCCGCATGACGCCGCTCACGATCGGCGAGACCGCGCGTACGGAGCGAGCCTACGGCCTGCTCGTCTCCGATGGCTATTTCGACCTGCTCGGCCTCCGCCCGGCGGCGGGCCGCTTCTTTACGTCCGCCGAGACCAGCCGCGGCGGCGGTGCGGACGTTACTGTGGTGTCGTACGAGTTCTGGCGGAATCGCCTGCAAGGCGCGCCGCCGGAGAGTCAGACGGTGCGCGTGAGCGGTCGCGACCTGAGGGTCGTCGGCGTCACGCCCGACGGATTCAAGGGGACGGTGCTCGGATTGCAGTTCGATCTGTGGGTGCCAGCGGTGAGCGCACCGGCGCTGCTCGCCGGGTCCAACGAGCTCGATGTGCGGACCAGCCGCGGCTACTACGTCATGTCACGACTCCGGTCCCAGAGCGACGTGACCGCGGTGGCAACGGTCGTATCTCGCGAAATGACCGACCTGCAGGAACGATTCCCCGAGTCGAACCGCGGCGTCGGCGTCGAGATGTTGCCGTTCTGGAAGGCCTCGCGCGGGCCGCAGGGCTTCCTGGTTCAGGCCCTGGCGCTGCTGCAAGGGGTGCTGCTGCTCCTCCTGCTCGCGGTCTGCGGCAACACCGCAAACCTGCTGCTGGCCCGGGCCAGCGAACGACAGCGCGACGTCGGCGTGCGGCTCGCCATTGGCGGAGGACCGTGGCGCGTCGCGCGGCTCCTGTTGCTCGAAACGGCCATACTCGCCGGCGCGGCGGCGTCAGCCGGGACAATGCTGGCGATGTGGAGCGCCCGGATCACCCGCGCGATGCCGCTCATCACGCTGGCGTTCCCCGTCCATTTCGACACCAGCGTCGATGGCACCACGCTGCTGTTCGTGCTCGCGCTGGCCCTGCTGGCAACGATGGCCGCCGGTGCTGTGCCGGCCGTGCATCTCGCCCGCGTGGACCCGCTGATTGCGGTCCGGGGCGAGGACACGGTCTTCGGTCGCGACCGGCTGCGCCGCTGGCTCGTCGCCGGCGAGGTCGCCGTCGCGATTGTGGTGCTGCTCGTCGCCGGCGTCTTCTATCGCCGCTTCGCGCAAAGCGAACGGGTGGACCCGGGCTTCCGCATCGACGGCGTGCTCCTTGCCGCCTACGATCTCGGCGGGCAGGGCAGGCAGCCGGACGACGCGCGCCGCTTCGCCGAACGCTTCCTGATCGCCGCGTCGCAGATCGCTGACGTGCAGTCGGCGGCGATTGCGTCATCGGTGCCGCTCGATATCCACGGGCTGCCGCAGCGCTCGTTCGTGCTCGAGGGGCGGCCACGGCTCGACGGCGGCCGCGATCGCGCGTCGAGCAACATCGTGACGCCCGGCTACTTCGACGTGATGCAGACGCCGATCGTGGACGGCCGCGACTTCACGCCGATCGGCGATCGCACCGCGCCGCCCGAGGTGATCGTCAACGAGGCGTTCCGCAGGCGCTACCTGCCCGATCTCGCGGTGCTCGACCGGCGACTCGAGTCGGGCGACCGCACCTACCGGATCGTCGGCGTCGTCCGGGACTCGACTTACGATGCCTTCGGCGAGGCGCCTTCGCCGGCGATGTTTTTCTCGTATCGCGATCGTCCGCTGATGCAGGGCGAGCTGCACCTACGGACCCGGCCGGGAGCCGAGGCGGGGCTCGGGCCCGCGGTCCGGGAGATCGCGCGCCAGCTCGAACCCGGCCTCCCGCTGTTTGCGGTCAGGACGCTGGCCGAGCACGTGGAGATGAACCTGGTGATTCGACGTGTTCCCGCCAGGCTCTTCGTCGTTCACGGCCCGCTGCTGGTGGCGCTGGCGGCGTGCGGGATCTATGCGGTCGTGTCGTATGCGGTGGCACGGCGGACGCGCGAGATCGGTGTGCGGCTCGCGCTTGGCGGGTCCGCCCCTCGCGTCACTCGACAGATCGTCGCCGAGAACATGAGGGTCATCGCCGCGGGTGCGATGGCGGGCTGGCTGGGCGTGTACGTCGTGTACATCCACCTGGCGCCCGGAACGCCGATATCGTGGCTGGTGTTCGCTGGCACGCCGGCGCTGCTCCTGGCGGTTGCGGCGGCGGCCTGCTGGATACCCGCGCGCCGGGTGAGCGCGATAGATCCGGCC
>DATJFF010000291.1:0-26065 GCA_035495795.1 Vicinamibacterales bacterium | reverse complement strand
TGCGGCGACAGCGTGATCGCGCTCAGGTTTACCGGACATCCAGGCCCGATGCGTGCCGTCCACTGCTGGCTGAACGGCACATCGCCAGGAAACGTCGGAGTGCGGGACGAAATGAGGGGCGAAATATCCCAGACCGCCACGGGAGAACGATAACAGAGTAGGCTACGGTGGCATGTCTCGGTCAACGAGCAGCGCCGCCGCCGGCGAGTCGCTCGTCCGTGCGATCGGCACCCTCGGCCTCGCCGCCGGCGTCATCAACATCACGATCGGCGGCGGGATCTTCCGGCTGCCCGCGCTGGTCGCCGCCTCGCTCGGTCCGGCGGCGCCGCTCGCCTACCTGGTGTGCGCGCTCGCCATCAGCCTGATCGTTTTCTGTATCGCCGACGCCGGGAGCCGGGTGGCTCGCACCGGCGGCCCGTACGCGTACGTCGGCGTCGCCTTCGGTCCCTACGTGGGCTTCCTGTGCGGCGTGCTGCTCTGGCTCACCGGCATCTTCGCGACCGCGGCGGTGTCCACCGTGTTCGCCTCGGGCATCGGCCTGCTCGTGCCGGCGCTCAGCGGCCGGGCGATGGAAGCGCTGGTGCTGATCGTCTGCTACGCGTTCTGGGCGCTCGTCAACCTGCGCGGCGTCAGGCTGGGTGCCCGCCTCAACGCGATCGCGACCGCCGCCAAGCTGCTGCCGCTCCTGCTCGTCATCGTCGGCGGCCTGTTCGCGATCGAACCGGCCAACCTGGCGATCGCGACGATGCCGCCACCGGGCGACGTCGCCCGGATGTCGCTGCTGCTGATCTTCGCGTTCGCCGGCATCGAAGTGGCGCTCGTGCCGAGCGGCGAGATCCGCGATCCGGCGCGAACCGTGCCCCGCGGCCTGGCGCTGGCGATGGCCGGCATCACCACGATCTACATCGCGCTGCAGGTGGTCTCGCAAGGGGTGCTGGGCAGCAAGCTGGCGGACGCGACCGCCTCGCCGCTCGCCGACGTCGCTGCGGCGGCGCTCGGCGGCTGGGCACGGCACGTGCTCCTGGCCGGGGCCTCGATCTCGATGTTCGGCTATCTCGGCGGGATGACCCTGTCGATGCCGCGCATGCTGTTCGCGCTCGCCCGCGACGGCTACCTGCCGAAGACGCTGGCGGCGGTTCATCCGGTGTACCTGACGCCGCACATCGCGATTCCGGTGCAATCCGGAATCACCCTGGCGGTGGCGTTGACGGGAACGTTCGAGCGGCTGGCGATTCTCGCCAACGTGTCGGTGCTCGCTCTTTATCTGGGGTCGGCCCTGGCCTCGTGGCAGCTGCGGAGAATGGGCCTGCAGGGCGGCGCTGCCGAAGCGGTGCTGCGCGTCCCGTTCGCGCCGATGATGCCGTGGCTCGCCTGCGGCGTGATCCTGTGGCTGCTCACCGGGCTGACGCGCGGCGAGGTGATCGGCTTCGCCGCCTGCGTCGCGATCGCGTCGCTGCCCTACCTGTTTTCGCGCCGGGCTAGCGAATCCGCCAACCGTTCACCGGACCTGGGTTGAAGAAGGCGGCCGGCGTCATCACGCCGTCGCGCTTGAACACCAGGCCGTCCTTCATCACGAACTGGACACGCTTGAGGGTCTCGATGTCGTCGAGCGGGTTGCCGGGGACCGCGATCATATCGGCGAAGAAGCCCGCCTTGATCGGCCCGCGGCTCTGTTCGGTCTCGCTGATCTTGTAACCGTTGATGGTCATCGCCCGAAGGATGTCGGCGTTGGGAATGCCGGCGTCCTTCCAGGTCCTGATGAACTCGAGGCACAGCTCGCCGCGCGTCTTCCCCTCCACCCAGTAATCGGCATCGGTCGAGAACGTGAGCGGCACCTTGTTCTGATACGCGTTCTTGAGCCCTTCGACCGTGCGCTTGTAGGCCTCCGCCGACACCGGGTGACCAGCCAGCCCGTCGGGTGTCTCCGTCCCGGCCCGCCAGATGCCCTTCTGCGCCATCAGCTTGTGCGTCTCGTCGTCGAGCGCGCCGGAGTGCGCAATCGACCAGATGCCGGCCTCGATCGCGGCCCGCGCACCTCGCGGCGTCTGGACGTGGCCTTCGACCTTGAGGCCCGACTTGGCGGCCTCGGCGACGACGAAGCGGATCTCGTCGGCGGTGTAGCCGTACGGCTTGCAGTCCACGCAGATCTTGATGACCTTGGCGCCGAAGAGGATGTTCTGGCGGATCGCCTTGAGGATCTCGTCGCGGGTGTCGGCGTCGAGATACTCGGGATAGACGATGTTGTGGTCTTTCGCCATCTCGGGCGTCGGGAAGAACTGGCCGCCCATGCCGCCAATGATGATCCCGGAGTTGATGATCGTCGGGCCGGGGATCCAGCCCTGTTCGATCCCCTGCCGCAGAGCCGTGTCGGCGTAGTTGGCGTTGTTGCCCATGTCCCGGACGATCGTGAAGCCGGAATTGAGCATCTGCAGGCCGTTCGACACCGCCTGAATCGCGCGGAGCGCGGTCGATTCCTGCACGTAGGTGTAGTAGTAGATGTTGTTCTCGGGGACCGGCTTGTAGGTGAGCGCGAGGTGGTTGTGGGCTTCGACCAGCCCCGGCATGACGGTCGCGTTCGACAGGTCGATCACCTGGGCGCCCGCCGGCACGTTGACGTTCGCGCCCACCTCGCGGATGCGTTTCCCCTCGACGACGATCACCTGGTTCGTGAGGATGCGGCCGGCCTCAGGATCGAGGAGCCGGCCGGCCCGAATCACGGTGAGCGGCGCCGGCGCAGCGGTCTGCGCCTGGGCTACGACGCCACGTGCTGACAGCACCATGCCGAACGCGATGAGTGCAAGAAGGACAACCCGCGAACGTCTCACGTCTCACCTCTCCCTTTTGCCTTCTGCCTTCTGCCTTCTGCCTTCTGCCTTCAGCCGGCGGTCTTCCGCCGCCTGTTCACGCCGCCCAGCCGAGGGCTTTCAGTGCGACAGCGTCATTCCAGATCTTCGTCATGTGCTTGATCCGATCGCCGTCGAACTCCATGACGTAAACGTAATCGCTGTCGATCCGCTTGCCGGTCGGCGGCACCGGCCCGCCTTCGCCGGTGTGCGTGCCCGAGAAGATGCCGTAGGCGGCGACGTTGCCGCGCTCGGTGTCGGTGGCGAACGACTTGATCTGATAGCTGCCGTCTGGAATGAGCGTGAACATGCCCTGCATCCAGTTCGTGTACTCCGCCAGCGTCTTCATGCCGGCCAGCGGAGTCGCTTCCGACCTGAAAGTGGCGTTTGAGGTGCAGAACTGCTGGCAACCCTGCCAGCCCTTCCCGGTTTCACAGGCGTCGAAGAACTTCTGGGCCGTGTCGGTGATCGAGGCCATATCTCCTCCAAGGGGGTCGACGTAGCGGTGCCTGCGCACGGTATACCGCTGGCGCCCGGCACGCAAGAGGCGGCCGGCTGCGCAGGATCGCCGCGAACAGCACGTCGCCGCACCTCTGCAGCGATCGCGGGTGCGGCCGATAAACCGTCGGACAGCACCATGCAAGACACCGTCGACACACTCACTCTGCAGCTTTTCGGTTCCACCATCGATCGCCTCGTTCCGACTCCGTCCGTGATTGCAACCATGGTTGCGGCCGGTCCCGGCGTCAGCGATCTCGTGTTCTCGCCGGGGCGTGCGCCGCAAGTCGAACGCTACGGCCAGCTCGAGCCGGTCGCCATCGACGGCCTGGGCGCACTCCGCGCCGCCGACACCGCCGCTCTCGCGATCGATCTCATCGCCGGCAACGAAGTCCACCTTCGGGCGCTTCTCGATCAGGGTGCGTGCGACCTCTCGTACGCGCTTCCCGAGGGTTTCCGCTTCCGGGTCAACGTATTCCGCCAGCGCGGCACCTTCGCTATCGTGATGCGGCTGATTGCCGACCGGGTTCCGACGCTTCGCGAGCTCGGCCTCCCCCGCGTGCTCGAGGACGTCATCACGCTCAAGAACGGCATCGTCCTGGTCACCGGCCCGACCGGATCGGGCAAGTCCACGACGCTGGCAGCGATGATCGACGGCATCAACGAGAGCCGGGCCGAGCACATCGTCACTATCGAAGACCCGATCGAGTTCCTGCACCGCCACAAGAAGGGAACCGTCCACCAGCGCGAGCTGCACAGCGATACGCCGACGTTTGCCGCGGCGCTCCGCGCCGCCCTCCGCCAGGCGCCGAAGGTGATCCTGGTCGGCGAAATGCGCGATCGGGAGACGATCGAGATCGCGCTCACCGCCGCCGAGACCGGCCACCTGGTGCTGTCGACGCTCCACACCATCGACGCCTCGAAGACGGTAGATCGCATCATCGGCAGCTTCGACCTCGCCGACCAGGAACGGATTCGGGTCCGGTTTGCGGCTTCTTTCCGCTACATCATCTCGCAGCGCCTGTTGCCTCGGAGGGAAGGCGGGCGCATGGCGATCATCGAGCTCCTCAAGGCGACGATGCGGACGCGGGAGTACATCGAGAACGGTGAGAAGGAAGGCCGGTCGCTGGTCGACGCGATGCGCGACGGCGACATCGACGGGATGCAGTACTTCGACGGCGAGCTCGAGAAACTCGTCCGGGCCGGCGCCATCAGCCCGTCGACGGCGTATCTGCACGCGACCAATGCCGGCAACCTGCGGGTCACGCTCGCGGACGTGCCGGATGAGGACTCGCTGATCATCAGGTAGAGCCTCTCGCGAAAGTTCAAAGTCCGGCGGTTTAGAGTTGCCAGTTGAAGTGAACAGTTGGATTTTGCGGTTGGGGTCGGTACTGGGCGTGAGCGGGCGAGGTCGCGCGGACTTCAGGGCAGCAGGTCGCAGAGCCGCGCGAACGTGAATCCGCGGGCGCGGAGGCGCGGCACGAGTGCCCGGGTTGCTTCGATCGTGTAGCGGCGGTCGGGACGTGTCTGTTTGTCGTCACCGTCGTGCATCACGACGATCGAGCCGTCTGAAGCCCGGCCGGCGAGTCGTGCGGCGAGCCCCTCTGGTTTCGGGCGCCGCCAGAAGTTGAAGTCCCACATCGAGAAGCCCCAACCTGCCAGCCGGTAACCGGCGCGCTCGAGCCCTTCGTACATGGTGCCGCCACGCCAGCCGGCGTGCGGGCGGTACAAGCGGCACGGACGCTCCCCAACGAGGCGCTCGATGTCCGCCGCAGATCGTTCCAGCCACGCCGCCAGCTCCGTCGGCGACTTCAGCATCAACATCCTGGTACTCGAGTGCAGGGCCACAGCGTGGCCCTCGTCAACCGCACGGCGCACAATCGGCGCGGTCTCTGGCGTGACGTGCTCGGGAATCAGGAAGAACGTGGCCGAGACGCCTTCGCTCCCCAACACATCGAGCAACATCGGCGTGGCGTCCGGGTTCGGTCCGTCGTCGTAGGTGAGAAACACGGTCGGCTCGCCATCGCTCGGCGGCCCCTGCCATAGCGACCGGCCCGGACCCAGGTACTCGAGCAGGAAGGGAAACGGCGCCATGTGGGCCAGCGCGACCGCGGCGAACCCTGCGAGGACGAACCACACGGACTCGACGATACTGCGTCAGGCCTGCCGACACCACCTCACGGCGGGCGAGCACAAGGCCTGGACCAGCGCTCGCCACATGCTCGTGGCCAGTGGCGCAGCCGGCAGCCAGGTCTGCGCCTCGGCCGGTGATGACGCGGCGGCCGCCGCCCTCAGTCTGACCGCGAGGTCCTCGGACACGGGCGCCAGCGTGCGGGCGCTCATCGCTCGTGCTCCCGCGAGACGGTGACCGCCTGCGACTCGAGCCAGCGCTGCAACAGCGCGACCGCTTCGCGGTCCTGGACGACCGTGCCGAGCGGCGGCATCTGCGACGCGGGGCTACGCGAGCGCATGCGCCGAAGGATCGCGCTCTGCTCTGGATTCATCGGATCGATCGCCACGGTCTCTCCGTCCGCCACGCCTGACGCCTGCCACTTGGTGCGGTGTCCCTCGAGACTCAGCAAGGCGTCGGCGCCACGCGTTGCCAGGTCGCCGTGCTTCCAGTGCAACCCGAGCGGCGCCAGCTCGGTCTGCCGGTTGTGGCAGGCGCCGCAGTTGCCGGCGAGGTAGCCGAGCAGCGCCCGCTCCTCGGCTGACCGGGCGGCAATCCGCGGCGGAGTCGTGACCAGCTCCGGCCGCGCCGGCGCGAGCAGGCCCTCGTTCGACAGCGTCTCGAGCGTCACCATGCCAGCCGCCAGCGGCTCGCCGTGCAGCGCGTTCGGGTCGCGGTCGGTGGAGAGCTGCAGCGCGTTGAAACCGAGAATCTCGGTCCGGTTCGACACGTGGCAGGCGCGGCACTGATCCACGCTCGGGATATTGTGGAACTTGTTGGGCGCGACCTCGGCGGCACCGGGCAGCCCGTCGCCATCCGCAATCACCGCCGCCGTTCCGTCAGCGTTCCACACATAGCTCGCGAAGACCCACTCGTTCGCGCTCGCCCTCCAGATGAACCGCGTCTCCACCTTGCGGCCGGCGAACGCGAACTCCTTCCACACCTTCGTGCCGACCGGGAACTGCCACTCGTAGGCGTCGGTCGCGTCGATTTGCGCGCCGGCTGGGAGTTGAATCCAGCGCCGCTTTGTCGCACCGTCGGTCCAGAGCGGGTACTGAGGCGAGAACGGCCGATTCCGCGGGTCGATCTCGCCGATGCGGGCATCGGCGTAAAGACCTGTCTCGACAAGGGTGGCAGGCGCAACCAGCGGGGGGGCGGCTGGCGCGGCTTCGATCGCGAAGCGCCAACTCGTTCCCGCAACCGTCAGCGCGACCAAAGCGGCGACGGCGAAATGCCCTCGGATGACCATGACCCTTGTCCTTCTGCCTTCTGCCTTTTGCCTTGTGCCTTTTGCCTTCTGCCTTATCGTTCGGTGGGATCCACGGGAGCGGGCACCCGGTTCTTCACCGGCGGCAGCGACTGGAGATACGCGAACACGTCCTTGAGATCGTTGTCGGTGAGCTTCCCGATCATCGACCAGGGCATCGGCGGCAGGATCGGGCGCCCCTTGCCCTGATGCAGACCGGTGCGCATCGTCTTGATGAACATGTCCTCGGTCCAGTCGCCAAGGCCGGTTTCCTTGTCCGGCGTCAGGTTCGCGGTGAAGCTGACGCCCCACGGACCGGACCATGCCGTCTGCGTCGCGCCGATCACGGCGACCCATGGTCCTTCGGGCAGCTGCGGGGCGGGCGGCATCTTGAGGTTCTCGGGGTGGCCGGTCAGCGCGCGCGACATGTCGGGCTCCGGTCCCTTCGGGCCCATCTTCCAGGGCGTGTGGCAGTCGTTGCAGCCCATCGCCCGGACCATGTACGCGCCGTGCTCGACGTTCGGCGTGTGCGCCTGGGCGGCCGAACCCGCGTCAGTGGCGTTCACGACCGCCGGAACCGCGGCGCCCATGAAACCGAAGAAAGCCAGGCCGAAAACCAGCTGCGTCGAACGCGATGTCGTCATGTGTCTCTCGCTCCTCGCTTGGGTAAACGAGAAGACCGGGGACCGAGTTCTCTCCAGCTCGCTAAAGCTTCCCTAAGCGATTCCTAAGAGTTTCCTAACGGCGATATACTCCGCAGAAGTCCATGCTCGACAAGCACTTATCGGCCTTCCTTGAGGAGGGGCTGTCAACCCACATCGCGTCGCGAAACGCCCGGCTGGAGCCGAACGCGGCGCGCGTCGCCGCGCTTCGCGTGGACGATGACGGCCAGCACCTGACGGCGTTCGTGCCGACGGTGGCGGCAGCGCTGCTCCTCCCCGACCTTCACGCGAACGGACAAGTGGCGGTGGTATCGGCGCGGCCGCCGGACGAGCGCGGATGCCAGGTGAAAGGCATGTTCGTGAACACGTGGGACGCGACCGCTGCCGAACGCGAGATCGTCGACGAGCAGTGGGAACGATTTCGTCAGCGCCTCGACGTCATCGGACTGCCACGGGTCGCCACCGACGGCTGGGTGACGTGGCCCTGCACTGCGATTCGGCTGCGCGTGCAGGCGGTGTTCGATCAGACGCCAGGCCCGGGCGCGGGAGCGCGGCTGTCGTGAGCGCAACGCTCGAGTCGCTGGCCTCCTGCTGGCAGGGTCTGATTCCGGCGACGCTCTATACCTGTTCGCTCGACGGCGTTCCCAACGCCGCCTACCTCAGTCACGTGGACTACGTGGACAGCCGCCACGTCGCGCTCTCGTTCCAGTTCTTCAACAAGAGCCGCCGCAACGTCGCCGAGAACCCGCAGGCGATGGTCCGCGTCATCGATCCCGACACCTCGCAGACCTGGGCGCTCAGGCTGCGCCTGGTGCGATCGGAGACCACAGGGCCGGTGTTCGAGCGGATGGCGCTGAGGATCGAGGCGATCGCGTCGTACATGGGGCTGAAGGGCATCTTCAAGCTGCTCGCCGCCGACATTTACGAGGTGCTGTCGATCGAGCCGGCGCTCGAGGAGGTCGGGCTGGCCGGGGCCGTAGGCGAGGAACGCGATCCGTCCGCCGCGGATCCACGGTTCACGATGCGCGCGCTCCAGGACCTGTCGGTGCGCATTCACCAGGCCACCAGCCTCGAGGCGCTGCTCGACTCGATTCTCGCCGGGCTCGACGAGATCTTCGGATTCCACCATTCGATGATCGCGGTGCCGGCCGAGGAGCCGAACGTGCTCGTGACGATCGCCAGCCGCGGCTACCCGGAAACCGGGGTCGGCGCCGAGGTCCGGATCGGCCAGGGGATCATCGGGGTCGTCGCCGAGGCGCGCAAGCCGATCCGCATCTCCGGCCTGCTGCGCGCGATGCTCTACGCCTACGCCGTTGCCGAGCGGGCGAAACAGACAGGGCTGTGCCCGCCCGACCGCATCCGGCTGCCGGGCCTGGCCTCGCCTGAGAGCCAGCTGGGGGTCCCGCTGCTGGTTCGCGGCGAGCTGGTTGGCGTGCTCTGCATCGAGAGCGAGGAGCGCTACCGCTTCCACGAAGAGGACAAGACGTCGATTGAGCTCCTCGGAAGTTACCTGGCAATTGCGATCCAGAACATGCAGCTGCAGGAGCGCGCCGAGAGCGCGGCCGCCGAGGAAGAGGAGCTGACAGAAGCGTCTGAACCATCCCGGGCGCCGTCGCCTCCGCCGGCGGTCCGCCGTCGCGAGGTCACCTACTACGCAGGCGACGAGATCGTGATGGTCGATGGCGAGTACCTGATTCGCAGCCTGCCGGCCCGCATTCTCTGGAAATTGCTCACCGCGCAGAAGCACGAGCAGCGCAGCGAATTTACCAATCGCGAGCTGCGGCTCGACAAGTCGCTGCAGCTGCCGGAGTGGAAGGACAACCTGGAAAGCCGGCTGTTGCTGCTGCGCCGGCGATTGGAGCAGAAGGTGCCGGACATCCGGCTGGTTCCGACCGGCCGAGGGCGATTCAGCCTGGATGTTTCGTGCACCGTCCGGCTCGAATCACGGCCGTGAGGCAGGCAGCAGCCGAGAAGTTCTGCCTTCTGCCTTCTGCCTTCTGCCTTCTGCCTTCTGCCCTCTGCCTTCTGCCTTCTGCCTTGACCCCTACGTCAACGCCGGGGCCATTTCCGCCTCCGCCTTCTCCTCGATCTTCTTCGCCCACTCGCCCCAGTCGGCCTCGAAGACCTGCAGGATGCGCCGCGCGACCGTCGGGTTGTTGACCAGCAGCCCGACCTCGCGCCGCGCGGAGAGCTCCTCCTTCCGGAGACTCTGGCTGCCGACAAAAGCACGCCGGCCGTCGCGGATAATCGCGCGGATGTGAATCCGCTTCTTCGGCTTGCAGACGCGAACGGCCTCCGATGTCCCCTTCGCGCTGCCGATAATGCGAATTTGCACACCCGCCGCCGCGCGGTCGTTGAGGAGCTTGACCATCGCCGGGTCGGTGACCTTCAGGTCATAGATGCACAGCTGCTTGCGCGCACCTTTGATGAAAGCGGCGAGCGAGGACCGCGACGTTTCTGGGCTGACGATCAGGTGCGACCGGCCAGGCGAGTAGGGCTGCCGGTTGTTGTCGGCCGTGAATAGCTTGACCGCCTCCGCTACCGCCTTGCGGTCTTTCGTCGCAATGGCGAAGCTCCGGCTCTTGTCGATGTCCAGCTTCGTGAAGTTGAAGCCGAACACGTGCAACACGTCGTCGGCGATCATGTACTTCGCGTGGTAGCGCACCAGGTCGTCGGCGGTGCGGGAGACCGTGGCGCCGATCTCGAGCAGCCGCTGTTCGAGCTTCCGGAGGGCGTTGTCGCCGCCCCGGTTCGTGTGGGCGATGAGCGCCGACACCGCGACGCCGCGCTGCACCGCGGCGGCGAGCGCCTGCTCGATCTCGCCGCGATCGATGCGGAAGATGCAGATCGAGAGCGACGTCTTCGCCTTGCGAATCGCTCGAACCACTGGAGCGATGCCGGCTTCGGGCTGGATGATCAGCTGCACGGCTCAGGCCGCTCCATCCTTGGACTTGCGTTCGGACCACTCGACCGCGCCGGTGCCGCCGGGCACCAGCTCGGTCAACGCCGTCGAGACGCGATCGGTGTGCAGCTCCCGCGGCGTCGTCACTACATAGACGACCTCCTCGGGGGCAGCGCCGCGCAGCTCGTACTGGGTCTTGAAGCGGCGCAGGACCCGCTCGATCTCCGGCCGCAGCTCGGCGGTCTTGTCCCCCAGCTTGATCGCCAGCTCGAACCCGCGCGTCTGCGGCTCGAAGCTCTCGATGATCCAGAGCGCGAAACCGATGAACGCCGTCCCGATCATCGCCAGGCCGTAGAGACCGACGCCGGTGCTCAGCCCGATCGCCAGCGTGCACAACATCACGACCGCGTCCTTCGGATCCTCGATCTTCGATCGGTAGCGAATCAGGTTCGCCGCGCCGACGATACCGAAGGCCCGGGCCAGGCTGGCCCCGACCACCAGCATGATCAGCGCACCAACAACGGCGAGCACGATCTGCGTCTGGACGACCGCCGTCTGACGAACCGGCGTGCCGCGGCGCCGCGGCCGCAGCGCGAGCGCGGTGCCGAGCACCGCGGCCAGCGGCAGGCGAAGCGCGGCGGCAATCACTTCCTCCTGCAGGTTGTCCATGACGCCGGGTACATCGATTTTTTCCGGCTTCTGCTCTGCGGCTTTCTGGAGATCCTGCGCCGCCAGCCCAAACGAACCGAGCGGCAGCACCAGCCAGAACGCGGCGATCGCCGCCGCAATCCGCAGTCCGCGATTACACCGATCGCCAGCGCCCGTCATCGTTGCACTCCTGATTCACCGGCCAGCGCCAAGCCTTCGGCGATCTTTGCCGCGAGATGTGTGCGATACCTGGCGGCGGCCGCGTCTGGATACGCAGCCGCCTTGAAGATGTCAATCCACTGCCGATCGCTAATCCGATCGAGCAGACGGCAGGCCCAGATCACGTCGCCGGCGGTCACCCGCTCGAAGACTTCCCGGTGCCGGCCCCGGTAGTCGAACTGCAGCACACCGTCAGCCCCAGCGACGAAATGCTGCGCTTCGAAGGCCTCGATGTCGTTACGCGTGCCGATCGGCCACGCCGTGCCCCCCAGAGACGCGCCGAGGTCCTGGACGACGAACCACCGCGCCGGTCCGGCTGGGGACGGTACGGAATAGAGCCGGTTGTTGCTGGTCTTGAAGTCCCAGTTGTTCAGCAGCAGGTTCACGGCGACCAGCCCATGCAGCTCGCGCGTGCCGGCAAACGGGTTGTCGGTCCACGACCACGCCCCGATCGAGACGTGATCCGACTGGAAACGGAATCGAGCCGACGGCTGCGGACGATCGTCGCCGCTCCGGCGCCACTCCGGAACGAAGTAGACAATCGGCTGGTGATACCCAATCAACCACAGCACCCGGCTGGCCACGACCTCCGGCTGCGCCTCGGCGCCGAGCTTTACGCTCCAGACTCGCCCCTGCGCATCGGTGACCGTGTAGCCGCGGCTGTACCCGGTGACATCCAGCGCCGTCACTTCGAACTCGGCTCCGGGCGCGGGTGCGCCGTCGCGGCCGCCAGGTCCGTTGTAGGCATCGCGCTCGTCGATCGCCCCTGGATCCGTCCACAGCTCGGCTATCGACGCAGGCCGCTCCAACTGGCTCGGTGACCCGCCAGGGCTCCACGGCCCCGATGGCGCCGCCGTCATGACCGTGGTCGCCGCGATGACAATCGAGGTGCGCACGATCTCACCCGCAATCATCGGCGGGCGCCTCCCGAGCGGGATCCACCGGACACCGCGTCCGGGCTGAAGCTGCCGGAATCGACCATCTTCCCGGCACGCGACAACGTCTGGAAGTGCATCTGTTGTCCGTCGATCTCGATCAGCATGTAGGAGAAGTCGGTGTCGAACCCCTTGGCGGTGAGCGGCCCGCCGACCCGGATGTTCCCTTCCCGCAGCTTGCCTGCGGATCCGCTCGTGAAATAGTGGATGCCGCGCTGCGGCTTGACGCGCTCGTAGAAGTGCTCGTGCCCGGCAAAGACCACCCCGACCCCATGCTTGATGAACAGCGGCTCGACCACGTCGCGCAGGTCGACCTCCGAGCCGTGGGTCGCGCCGGACGAGTAGAGCGGATGGTGAAAGAACGCGATCTTCCACTTCGCGTTCGAGGCCGACAGCTCCTTGGCGAGCCAGTCCCGCTGGACCTTGTCCATGTAGTTGCTGTCCAGCGCGAAGAACTGCGCGTCCTTCTTCCGGAACGTATAGAAGCGCTCGCCGTTCATGTTGAACGGCTTGTAATAGCGCTGGTTCGGGTCGTCGTGGTTGCCAAGCGCCGCGTAGAACGGGATCTTGCGCGAGAGAATCGCCTCGTAGGGCTTCTCGAACTTCTTCGAGAAGTCCTGCGGCCGTTCCGAGCCGTAGATGTTGTCGCCGAGCAGGAGCACGAACTCGAACGGGAATGTCGCGAGCGAGCGTGCGACCTGGGTCCCGACTTCGTATTGCGAGCGCCCGCCAGTGCCGACGTCGCCGAGCACCGCGAAGCGGATCGAATCCACGGCGCGCGGCGCCTGGGTCTGGTCAACCGGTGCTGCCGCGCGCCCCTGTGGTTCAACGCCTGCCGCGGCGGTCGTCAGGACGAAGGCGGCACCGAGCGTCGCGATGACGCGGCCCAATGGAAGGATGTGCGGAGACATCGTGGCCCTCAACTCGGGATGGTCGGCACGGCGTCGCGCACGTAGTCGACGACGATGTTGCCTTTCACGTCGCGCAGGAGCAGGTGGCGGCCAAGGATCCGGTATTCGAGCTCCTCCGGGAGTTGCGGAAGCACCCGCAACAACTTGGCTGGAACGGTGATCAGCGGCAGCGTTGTCGGATAGGTCATGTTGATCGACAGCTGGAACTTCGCCGGCAGCTCCTGGATCAGAGCGCGGCGGTCCGCGGCCGAGCGCGTCGCGAAGTCGTCGTGAATGAGCTGCAAAAGAAGCGGGCGGAACTCTTCGGCAAAGATGTCGCCTGGTTTCGCGCCGGGACGCAGGCTGCGAATGGTGTCTCCCAGCGCCTTCTCGCGGGTCGCGATCTTCTCCGGGTCACCGGTTTCCTTCAGGTCCGGGACCTTGCCCTCGGCCTGCTGGTGCACCTTCATATAGTCGGCAACACGCTGCTGGAAGACGTGCACCGCCGCGGCCGTCGGGTTCACCGCCGGCTGCGCGTGCAGCACGGCCGCGCAACCTGCCGCCGCGATCAGCGCTATCCGGGCCAGCCATCGTCCGCCTGCCATCAGTGCTCCTTTGTGACACCGGGCTCGCCCCGGCGTAATCCTCAGCACTCCAATTGCCGTGCCAGCGTCGAGCCGGGCCAAGCCGGACCGGAGTGGAACGAAAGCGCCGTACGTGAGAGACGCGCTACACAGGAGCTGAGCGGTCGCCGAACCGATTCACGCCACCTCTCGCGTGGTATGCGCCTTGCTCGACATTCCACTATGAAAACGTCGTTGTCACGGATGAGGTTTGGCGTCGTGGTCGGTTTGCTGTGCGTGAGTTCGTGGACTGCTACCGCAGACGCGCAGCGGAGCGGGCGTCATTCGCCTCGGACGGCACCCGCGATGTCACCGCACTGGCTCGCGGCTCAGGTGGCCTTGGACCGGGCAGGCTACTCACCCGGAGAGATCGACGGGCGCGCGGGAGCAAACACCACCAGGGCCCTCGAGGGGTTTCAACAGGCACATTCACTGTCGGCAAACGGGCAGCTCGACGAGCACACCATCGCCGCCCTCGGCGATGCCTTCCAGGCCCCGACAACGTCCTATGTCGTCACCGACGCCGACATGGCGGGACCGTTCGTGCCGTCGCTGCCGAAGGACATGATGCAGCTCGCCACGATCGACGCGCTTGGTTACACCTCGCCGATGGAGTTGTTAGGCGAGCGCTTTCACGCCAAGCCAGCACTGATTTCGTCGTTGAACCCCAACGTGGAGCTCAAGACCGGCGTCACGCTGCAAGTGCCCAACGTCGAGCCCTTCGAGGTGCCGACCGAGCGCAAGGCGCCGGTTCCACAGCTCAATTCGGCGTCGAGCGTGGTTCGCGTTGACGAAGCGACGAAGACCGTGCGCGTAGAGGCGCCGGACGGATCGGTCGCATTCCAGGCGCCGGTCACGATCGGCAGCACCCACGATCCATTGCCGAAGGGTGAGTGGCGCATCGTCGGAACGGCCATGCTTCCCGTTTTTCAGTACAACCCCGAGCTCTTCTGGGACGCCGACGCGACCCACGCCAAGGCGAAGATCGCGCCGGGACCGAACAACCCGGTCGGGGTCGTCTGGATCGACCTCGACAAGGCGCACATGGGATTCCACGGCACGCCCGAGCCCGGCACGATCGGCCGCTCGCAGTCACACGGCTGCCTGCGGCTGACCAACTGGGACGCGATGCGCCTGGCCTCGCTGGTGGGGAGGGGCGCGAAGGTCGTCCTGCAATGATCCGCGCTCGCCGCTATCGGCGCTTCTTTCGCCAGGAGACGCTCGCCCCCTGGGTGGCGATGGCCGTCATCCTCGGCGGATGGGCGCTCGCGGCGAAATTCGTCGCTCCGGTCGTACCGCGAGCGGCTCTTGCGGGTCCCCAACGGACGGAAATCGCCGCCGGTGAGTCCTCGCGCGAGCCGGAGGCGGCTCGCGCGCAGGCCTCTTCTCCGAGCACCGTGGCGCCGCGTTCGAGCGACGCCGCGGATGCCGCGGTCCTCGCGTCCGCCCCGGAGGGGACGAGCGGCACACCGTCCGAGCCGGCAGGCGACGTGAACGAAGACGTCACGGTGTTGAGGACGCGGGACCTCGTCGTCCCGGTGTCCGGCGTGGAGCGGCGGGTGTTGACGCCGACCTTCAGCGATCCGCGAGGCGGCGGCAAGCGCGTCCACGAGGCACTCGACATCATGGCGTCGCGAGGCACCCCGGTCGTCGCGGCCGACAGCGGTACCATCGTCAAGCTGTTCCAGAGCAAGCCTGGCGGCACGACGATCTACCAGTTCGATCCGAGCGGCTCGTACTGCTACTACTACGCGCACCTCGATCGGTATGCCGAGGGCCTGGCGCAGGGTAACTCCGTCGAGCGCGGGCAGACGATCGGCTACGTCGGCTCGACTGGCAACGCGTCACCCGACGCGCCTCACCTGCATTTCGCGATCATCCGGCTGGGACCCGAGAAACATTGGTGGGAAGGCGTGGCAATCGATCCTTATCTCGTGCTGCACTGAGCGCGCTCCATCGCCTTCACTGTCACGCTGCATTCGAGCCAAAAGAAACCACGAAGGCACGAAGGACACGAAGGATGGCGCGAAGACTCTTTGGGGGAAGCACGTGTGACACCCAATAAGGATTGTTCGTGCGTCCCCGGTCTCGCCGTCGCTTCAGGGCAGGCTGAGTGCGACGAACTCCCCCGGATGATCGATCCCGCCGATCGCCACCACGATGAACTGCTTCCCCTGGAACATGTAAGTGATGGGCGCGCCGGTCGTGCCCGCCGGCAGCTCTATCTCCCAAAGCACGGCGCCGGTCGCCTTGTCGAATGCGCGAAACTTGCGACCGCCCGCGCCAGGCGCGATCGCCAAGGGCATCCCAGGAGGGAGGCGGCTGCCGCCCCGAACCATGACGGGATCGCCTTCTCCGACAAAGAGCAGCGTTTTGGTTGCGAACAGTCCGCCGCGGCCTGGATTGCCGAGCGGCGGCAGGTTGAGTGGCTGCAACAACGGATGGTCACGGGGCCCATCACCGTGCGGGACGACCCATTTGATTTCACCGGCATTGAGGTCGATTGCGGTGATTCGCCCGTAGGGTGGCTTGAGCAGCGGGAGCCGCTGCGGGCCGGGCGGATAGGCCCTGAGGCCGGGCACATACGCGAAGTTCGTCCGGGCCGGCTCGCCCTTGACCAAATCGGCGACAAACGGTGCGGTGATCGAAGGGACATACAGCAGGTTCGTGTCGGGATCGAACGCGGCACCCTGCCAATCCGCGCCGCCGACCGAACCGGGGAGTTGCAGGGTGCCGCGCGTGCCGCCCGCAACCTCGCTACGGATTGACGGTGGTGTGAAGAGTGGGCCCAGGCGGTA
Organism: Vicinamibacterales bacterium; assembly: GCA_035495795.1. Taxonomy (GTDB): domain Bacteria; phylum Acidobacteriota; class Vicinamibacteria; order Vicinamibacterales; family UBA2999; genus VFZN01. Next base: position 9,631 of record DATJFF010000291.1, on the reverse strand, counting down.
CAGCCTGGCAAGCTCGAGCGCCTGCGCCTTGAGTGCCGGAGTGAAGTCGATTAGATCGTCAACCGTGACGCCCTGCCGCTCGAAGGGCGGAGGCCGCGTCGGATAGGGCTGCGTACCCGCGGTGCGCTCTCCCGGGGTATCAGATGTCGGAACCGGCCGTTCCTCGATCGGCCAAACCGGTTGACCCGTTGCCCGGTCGAAGACGAACGCGAATCCATGCTTGGTGAGCTGCACGACAGCCTTGATCGGCCGGCCGCCGACGGTCAGATCCACGAGGATCGGCGCGGATGGCAGGTCGTAGTCCCACAGATCGTGATGCACGATCTGGTAGTGCCAGACGCGCTCGCCGGTCGCGCATTTGACACAGACCAGGCTGTTGCCGAACAGGTTGTCGCCAAGCCTGTGCCCCCCATACATGTCGTTGGTCGGGCTCGAGAGCGGGAGATACGCAAAGCCGCGTTCTTCGTCGACGCTGATAATCGACCAGGCATTCGCCGCTCCCGAATATTCCCAGGATCCGTTCTCCCAGGTGTCGAGTCCCGTCTCACCGGGGCGGGGAATGACATGAAAGACCCAGCGCGACCGGCCGGTTCTTACATCAAAGGCCTGGACGTCACCCGGCGGCTGCTCCTTGCGCAACGGTGCGTCCGACATGTACCCGCCCGCCATCACGACATCTCCGCAGACGTGGGGACCGCCCCGGGACAGATACGTGGCGGCGCGGAGAAGCCCTCGTTTCAGGTTGACCCGCCCCCCTTCTCCCCAGGTCGTGACCGGCCGTCCAGTTTTCAGATCGAGCGCGACCAAGAACTCGCCGCGGATCGAGAAGAGACGTTCGATCGGGCCCTCGGTCCAGTAGGCGACGCCACGGGTGCTGTCACCAGCAAGACCCTGTCCCGGTTCGTCGCCGAACGGTTGCTGGACCCATACGGTTGCGCCCGTCCCCGCGTCAAATGCCTCGACGAGACCGATGCTGTTGGTCGCGTAGAGCACGCCACGAATCATGAGGGGCGTCGACCTGAAATCGCCGGCGAGGCTGCGCTCCGGCATCCTGGTCGACAGGCTGCGGTCGATGCCTGGTCGCCGCCAGACGATGCGAAGAGAAGACACGTTGTCACGGGTGATCTGATCGAGCGAGGCGTACTTGGTGCTGCCCGGGTCTCCGCCGTGAGACCGCCATTCACCGTCGCCGGCGCCTCGTTGTGCGGAGAGTGTTGCGGGAGCTGCCACGCAGATGGCAACCAGCCACGCCACGAACGAGAATCGGACAGCCATTACGGCCCTCCAAGCGATACGTCCGCCACATAACCCTAAACGAGCTTCGTGCCGTCTTTCGTGCTCTTCGTGCCTTCGTGGTTTCTTTCAGGCACGAGCAAGCGTGCTGGCGATCCGATCGGCCGAGCGCAAGGTCAGTGCGACGAAGGTCAGCGTGCCATTGGTGCAGCCGCCGGTCGGGACGGTCGGGGCGCCGATGACGTACAGGTTCTCGTGGTCGTGCGTGCGGCCGTAGCTGTCGCAGACGCTGGTTGCGGGATCGTTGCCCATCCGGCAGCCGCCGCCCGGGTGATCCAGGTACTCGCCGTCGAACGTCCGCGCCACCTTGCCGTTACTGGCGCGGGCCATGCGCGCGAACAGGTCGCGAACGTGCTGCTTGTTGGCCGCGAGCCTGGCGTTGGTCGGCTCGTCGAAGCGATGTTCGATCTTCGGCATCGGATCGCCGTAGCGGTTCTTCGACGCGGTATTGAGCGTGAGCCGGCTGTCCGCGGACGGATGAACGTCGAGGTAGGTGCGCAGCCGCACCGAGCTGCCCTTCGTTCGCGGCCGCCAGTCGTCGAACACTTCGTCGCCGAGCAGCAGCTTTCCGGCATCGTCGCGAAGCCGCGCCTCGCGCCCTGTGGAATCCTCCCAGACGCGCGTGTCGTGCCGGACGAACGGCTTGTCGGCCGCACAGCGGAAATACTCGCGCGAGATCAGGCTGTGGACCCGGTGCTGGCCCGGGAAGGTCTGCTCGTCGATGGTGGCGCGCCCCTCGACGAAGGCATGCCCGGTCATATAGCGCCCGACCAGGCCAGAGCTGTTGGCCACTCCATTCGGGAAGCGCGAGTTGGCCGAGAGCAGCAGCAGGTGCGAGCTCCAACAGTATCCCGACGCGACGATGAAGAGGCGGGCGCGATAGTCGCGCTGCTCATCCGGGCGATCCTGGTGCACGCCCTGCGCCGCCGCGATCGCCGGCTTCGCATCGTCGAGCACCAGCCGGCGGATCAGCGTTCGATCGTGAAGCACGATCTGTTTGCGCTCCAGCAGCTGCCGGAACGTGAAATCCGGGGAGTAGCGTGCACCGGTCGGACAGATGTCGCACGAGTCGTACACGCAGCACGCGCCGCGCCCGTCGAACGGCGTCAGGTTGCGGGCCAGCGGCAGGGCATTGAACTTGAGCCCGCTCTGCTCTGCCCACCCCTTGAGCAACTGCAGGTTGTAGGAGAGCGGCACCGGCGGCTGCGGGTACGGCGCCGAGCGGCGATCCTCCTGATACGCGCTGGGCTCGCCGGCGACATTCAGCGCGCGTTCGGCTTCGACGTAGTAGCGCTCGAGCTCGTTCCACTCGATCGGCCAATCGGCGGCGAGGCCGTACATCGACTTGAGCCGCGTGTCCTCGACGGAAAACCGGTTGCACGCGCCGCCCCAGTGCAGCGCCAGCCCGCCCACCGCCATCGTCATCGAGATGAACCCCTCGGCCATCTGATCCTCGCGGTAGTCGTTGCGCCACGGGTGCTCGCCGTAGACCTGGGCGCGGTCGCGATAGGCGAGCCGCTTCTCGAAGTCGAAGATCGATCGACCGGCTTCGACGATGGTGATGGTCGTCCCGGGCCGCAGGTTCGCGAGCTTGCGGGCCAGCATCACCGAAGTGATGCCGCCGCCGATGATGCAGATGTCGCTCTCGTAGGTGGGCATGGCGAGGTCTTGAGGTCTTGGGGTCTTGAGGTCTTGGAACAGCCGACTACGCCATCGGCGCGGGGCGATGCGTGGTCATCTCGAGCGAGCGGCACATCTGGCGGCCGATCCGGGCCTTGTAGGCGAGGTCGTTCGCTTCGCTGCTCCGGAAGTAGAACGCCATCAGGTCGGCGACGACGTGGCGTCCCATCGGCCGGCCGGGCAGAGCGTCCACCTTCGCGGTGGCGAGCGCATCGCTCAGAATCGCGCGGCGGGTTTCGAGCGGGAGCGTCGCGAAACGGCCGCCCCTGGCCTTCGCTGCTGCATCGATGGCCGACAACTGGGCCACGTAGTCGGGCACCGGCGACGGTCCTGACTTCACCAGCTTCGGATCGCCGTAGCCGTGTGTCAGCGCGACGCCTTCCTCGTAATCCTTCCCCCAGGCGAGAAAGCGGTCGACGAGCAGCGACACCTTGTCGGCGCCGAGCGAGGCGGGCAGGACGGTGGCGGACACTTCGCGGAGCACGGCGACTGATTCGGGAGTGAAAGACCGCACCTGGGCGGCAAGCCGGACTCGCGTGAGCGGTATGACCGGCAGCGATGAAGCCAGCGCCTGAAGAAGCGTTCGTCTACGCATCGTCGGGTTCCTCTACTGTGAGCGGTCGGCGGTCCTGAGGCGACGCTCGACCAGTCGGCCGCCGCCTTGTAGACCCGCAGGAGGTTGGCGTGGCGCATCCAGTGGTGCGTGTCGGGCAAGCGCTCCGCTCCGCACCCGCGACCGAGGACCGATGCGCATGCGGCGGATCTTACCCCCAAGTCCCGGCTGGAGCAGCCGGCCCCGAAGGTTAGAATTTCAGACATGCGAGTGGCACTGGGAGCGGATCACGCCGGGGTGGAGCTGAAGGACGCGTTGAAGCGGGCGCTCGACGCGCGCGGCATCGCGTGCGAGGACTTCGGCACGCATGGCCCGGCCTCGGTGGACTACCCGGACTTCGCTGCCGCCGTCGCTGGCGGCGTCAGCGACGGGCGCTTCGATCGCGGCGTGCTCGTCTGCGGCAGCGGCATTGGCATGGCGATCGCCGCGAACAAGATGGTGGGCGTGCGCGCGGCGGCGATCGGCGACCTCACCGCGGCGCGGCTGTCACGCGAGCACAACGATCTCAACGTGCTGACCCTTGGCGCACGGGCCACGCCGGAGCCGCTTGCGCTCGAAATCCTTCGCACGTTCCTCGAGACGCCGTTCGAAGGCGGGCGCCACGAAGGGCGCGTGCGGAAGATCCATGCCCACGAGCAGGGATGAGCTCGACGACAACACCACGGCCAGTCAACTACGAGGACGAGAGGGTCACGACATGCATGCTCTCCCAGGTTCGTTTCGGTCCCGGATCGGCTGGCTCGTGCCGGTCGCGATTCGTGCGGTGAGCTCGGCCTTGCTCCTGCTACCGAACGTTGCCGCCGGCCAGTCGACGGCCTCGCTCCCGAGCGAAATGCCAACGCATTTCCAGCCGACGCATCATGGGTTCGACTACGAGCGGCGGGACGTCATGATTCCCATGCGCGATGGGGTAAAGCTCCACACCGTCATTCTTGTGCCCGTGGGCGCCGTGCGGGCACCGATTCTCCTGACTCGAACGCCCTACAGCGCCACCGCGCTGACAACGCACGCGGAGAGCTCCCACCTGGGTTCGATCCTGCAAGGCTACGACAACGCCACTGACGTGATCGTCGAGGGCGGGTACATACGGGCCGTACAGGACGTTCGCGGCAAGTACGGGTCGGAAGGGGACTACGTGATGAACCGGCCGCCCCGCGGGCCGCAGAACCCCACCAACATCGATCACGCGACCGACACCTACGACACCATCGATTGGTTGATCAAGAACGTGGCCGAGACCAACGGCAAGGTGGGGATTCTCGGGATCTCCTACGACGGTTTTCTTCCGCTCATGCCGCTGATCGATCCCCATCCCGCCCTCAAGGTGTCGGTCCCAATGAACCCGATGGTCGATGGCTGGATGGGCGACGACTGGTTCCACAACGGCGCGTTCCGTCAGCCGAGCCTGCCCTACATCTACGACCAGGAAGCGACGCGCGCCAACGACGTCAAATGGTGGAGCAGCCACTTCGACCCGTACGACATGTACCTCGAGGCCGGCTCACCGGCCGAACTCGCCCGGCGGCGGGGGATGAACGTGCTTGGGTTCTGGAGAAAGATTCTCGAGCATCCGGCCTACGACGCCTTCTGGCGCGATCAGGCGGTGGACAGGATTCTGGCTGCGCAGCCGGTGAGGGTGCCGGTGATGCTCGTCGACAGCCTCTGGGACCAGGAGGACATCTACGGCGCGATCGCCGTCTACCGGGCGATCGAGCCCAAGGACGTGAACAACGACCAGGTCTTTCTGGTGCTCGGCCCCTGGCACCACGGCCAGGAGATCCTGGACGGGAGCTCCCTGGGAGCGCTCAAGTTCGGGAGTGACACCGCCAGGTACTTTCGCCAGAAGGTCTTGCGCCCTTTTCTGGATCACTACCTGAGGGACGACGCCCCGGCGATGGATGTCGCGCCGGTGACGGCCTTCGAAACCGGCACCAACGAGTGGCGGCGCCTCACGTCCTGGCCCGCAGGATGTGATCGTGGCTGCACGGTTCGCCCCACTTCCCTTTACCTGAGGGGCGGCCTCTCGACGAGCATGGACCCGCCGGCCAAGGGAGAGCTGCCCTTCGACGAGTACGTCTCGGACCCGGCGAAGCCCGTTCCCTACCGCGCCCGCCCCATCGACGACTCATCGTGGAGCCGGTGGCTCGTGGACGATCAGAGAGAAGCGTCGGGCCGTACCGATGTACTGACCTACCGCTCGGACGTTCTGAAGGCGCCAGTCAAGATCAGTGGCCAGCCGATGGTCCATCTCGTCGCCGCCACGAGCGGCACCGACTCCGACTGGGTGGTGAAGCTGATCGACGTTTATCCGGACGAAGTGGCAGGAGATCCGCCAATGGGTGGGTACCAGCTCATGGTCGCGGCCGATATCTTTCGCGGCCGGTATCGTGAAGGCTTCGATGCGCCGAAGCCGCTCGCGGCCGAGCAACCGCTCGTCTATCAGTGGGCCCTTCCGATGGCAAACCACGTGTTCCTGCCCGGCCATCGGATCATGGTCCAGATCCAGTCGAGCTGGTTCCCGCTTTACGATCGGAACCCGCAAACCTTCGTTCCCAGCATCTTCGACGCGAAGCCGGCTGACTATCGCAAGGCGGTCGAGCGGGTCTACCACGATCCGAGCGACCCGAAGCGAGCGAGCTTCATCGAACTCCCCGTGGTCACGATGCGTTAGCGCCGGTCGCCGCCCTACTTTCCGGCCAGCCTCTGCTGCGCCGCAAGTACTGCCTGGAACATCGCTTCGGTCAGGTCCAGCTCGCGCGCGTAGCCAGCGGGGTCGATGAACGGATTCGGCCCACCCTGGCCGAGACGCGTGTACTTCTCGGCCATGCGATACATCGCGGGATGCGACGCCAGCGGCACGTCGCATGGCAGCCCGCGCGAGACCTTGAACGCGTGCCGGAACTCATCCGCGATCGCCGGCGCCTCGCGGTTGTCAACGAGCTTGAAGCCGGGGTTGACGCCGAGGCTGCCGACGATCACGACGTCGTAGGTGCGGCCGCCGTCGGTGACCTTCAGCGTCCAGGTGGTGCAGCCGCGCGTATGGCCGGGTGTGAGGTGAGCCACCAGCGTCGTCCCGCCGAGCGACACGGTGTCGCCGTCGTGGATGACGCGGTCGATAGGATGCGGCTTGTCGCCTGGCCGCATCCGCTCCAGCGCCGGCACGTCTTCTGCCATCGCCACCACCTGGGCGCCGCTGAGTGCCTTCACCGCGGCGTCGCCCTCCATGTGGTCGCCGTGGGCGTGGCTGCCGAGCAGAATCCGGATGTCCGAGAACTTGAACCCGAGCGCCTCCACTGATTTCCGGATCACGGGCACGTTGCGCTCGTAGGAGCTGTTGATCAGGATGAGGCCGCCGGGCGTGGCCACGAGGTAACTCGCCAGGCTGTTGGTGCCCACGTAGTAGATGTTGCCGATGACGCGATGCGGTGGGAACGCCGTCGTCTGGTCGTCGGGGCCACCCAGGTTGCGCTGCAGCAGCGTCATCTGGCTCCAGGTCTCGCCGTGGACGGTCACCTGCGGCCATCCGCCCGGAGGCTCCGCCGCCGCGGGCTGTGCGGCGGCGCGCGTCGATCCGGCGGCGAGCAGCGCGATGCTCATCAGCACCAGCAGCCGGACGGGGACGCGAACGGTCGACATCATGGGACGCTCCTTGGGACACGAGACGGCATCAAGCGTGAACGGCCGGCGGTGTCGGACGAGCGGACGCTACTACGGCGTTGCACGGCAGGGCAAGGACGGGCCTGACAGACGGCGGTGTGGTAGCGTCAATCGACAGTGTCAGGCGGACCAGGCAATCCTTCAGACGAGAATACCCAGCGCAGTTGGCTGCGCGGGCTGTTCGCGCGGTTGACGGGGAGCAACAGCTCCGACGCGGCCGGCGACGGGCGCGACGGCGCGCCGTCGCGGATCGGCCATTACGCGATCACGCACAAACTGGGCGAAGGCGGCATGGGCGTCGTCTACGCCGCGCGCGACGAGCGGCTCGAGCGGCCGGTGGCGCTGAAGATGATCTCTTCTCGCACCTACGACGACACCGCGCGGCGGCGATTCTGGCGCGAGGCGCGCACCGCCGCCGGATTCAACCATCCCAACGTCTGCCAGATCTACGAAATCGGCGAAGACCGGGGGAACCTGTTCATCGCCATGGAGCTGCTCGACGGCGAATCGCTGCAGAGCCGCTTGCAGAAGGGTCCGCTCGAGGTTGGACAGGCAGTCTCGCTCGGTCTCCACGTCCTCGCCGCGCTCGGCGCCTTGCACTCACGCGGGATCGTCCATCGCGATCTCAAGCCGTCGAACGTGTTCCTCACCCTGCACGGCGTCAAGCTGCTGGACTTCGGCCTGGCCCGGCCCGAGGCCGAGCACTCGGTCAACACGCAGACCCCGCTGACGGGGACCGGCACCGTCATCGGCACGCCGCGCTACATGGCACCCGAACAGATCGTCGGTGGTCACGCCCTGGATGCGCGAAGCGATCTCTTCTCGTTCGGCAGCGTCCTCTTCGAAGCGCTCGCCGGCCGCCCCGCCTTCGCCGGACAGAGCGTCGTCGAAATCCTTCATGCGACGGTGTACGAGCAGCCGCCGGCACTCACCGGACCGCCGGTCGTCGCCGCGGTGGATCGGGTGATCCGAAAGGCGCTGGCCAAGCGGCCGGCCGACCGGCCTTCGTCTGCGGACGAGATGGCTCGCGAGCTGCGCGCGATTCGGCTCGACGACTCCGGCGCGACGTCGGTCGTCGCGCAGCCGATGATGCGATTGGTCGTCCTGCCGTTCCGGGTGCTGCGGCCTGATGCCGAGACCGACTTTCTCGCCTTCAGCCTGCCGGATGCGATCGCGACGTCGCTCTCGGCGCTTGGATCGCTGATCGTACGATCGAGTGCGGTCGGCGCGCGCTTTGCCGGAGAAGCGCCGGACCTCAAGGCGCTCGCCGGCGAGGCCGACGTCGATCGCGTGGTGATCGGCTCGCTGCTGCGCGCCGAAGATCAGTTGCGAGTGTCGGTGCAGCTCGTCGAGGCGCCGTCAGGGACCATGGTGGCATCGCACACCATCGAGTCGTCGCTGGGCGATCTGTTCAGGCTCCAGGACAATCTCGCCCGCCGCATCGGCGAGGCACTGGCCTTGCCGCTGGTCGGTGCGCCGACGCCGTCTCCGGATCGGCCGGACAACGCGCGCGCCTACGAGTACTACCTTCGTGCCAACGAGCTGGCGCGCACCTACGACTTGATGCCCACCGCGCGGGAATTCTACGAACGATGTCTCGACCTCGACGCCAACTTCGCGCCGGCCTGGGCGCGTCTGGGCCGCGCTCATCGCGTCATCGGCAAATACGTCGCCGCGTCGCCCGATAGCGAGGCGCGCGCCGAAGAGGCGCTGAAGCGCGCGCTGGACCTGAATCCGCGGCTGGCAATCGCTCACCGGTTCTACGCGCAGCTCGAAGCGGATCTCGGACGGCCGCGGCAGGCGATGGAGCGGCTGCTCGGCCAGGCCCGGCGCCACGGCAACGATCCGGAGCTCTTCGTCGGGCTCGTGCACGTGTGCCGCTACTGCGGCCTCTACCACGAATCGATCGTCGCGCACGACGAGGCCCGGCGGCTCGACCCGCATGCCCGCACCAGCGTCGCCGAGACGCTGCTGCTGGCCGGACAGTTCGATCGGATCCTCGCTCTCGAGCCGCCGCCACTCACCGAGAGCGCCAACGACGGCAATCGCATCCTGGCGCTTGGCCTGTCCGGACGGGTTGACGAAGCGAAGCAGATGCTGGGCGAGATGCGCAAGACCTCCAACGTGGCGGTCTTTCGCGTGTTTGCCGATTTTCTCGACGCGTGGCTCGATCGGCGCCCCGACCGCGTCGTGCTCGACAAGTCGGTCTTCGGCGGACTGAAGATCAAGGACGACCCCGAGGCGATGTTCAATCAGGGCTGGCTGCTGTGCGACCTCGGCGAGCACGAGCGTGGGATCCGCTCTCTGCGCCGCGCGGTCGAGATGGGCTATAGCGTTGCACCTACCCTGACCGGCAGTCCTCAATTCGACGCCGTCCGTCAGGACCCC
>DATJFF010000290.1:0-3403 GCA_035495795.1 Vicinamibacterales bacterium | reverse complement strand
CCGATGCGATCGCCGTCGGCCATGCGCACGATCTCCTGCGCACCGAACGCGCGTTGGTAAAAGTCGATCGCCTTCGCGCCCCCCTTCACGATGAGGTACGGGGTGATCGCGTGATAGCCATCCGGTTGCCACTTCACTGCCATGAGAGCCTCCAAAGAGATGGGCGGACAGACTCTGTCCGCCCGGTTCTCGGGTGGACGCGCCGTCCACCATGTTTTTGCCGCTACTTGCAGTCGTTGAACTTGAATGCGGCGATGCGAGTCGCCCAGTCAAAGCTGCCGGTCGTCTTGTAGTACTCCTGCGTGTACCAGAAGGTGCAATCGTCCTTGGGATCGACGGTCATGGCGCTGTAGTCGCCCCAGCGCTTGTAGGAATTGAATTGCACGCCGCTGCCCGGGACGATCACCAGCGGGCCGAACATCGCGCCCAGCCGGTCACCCGGCCGCCGTCCGGCAACGTAGACGCTCGAGAACAGCGTGTGGCTCATCGCGCTGAACCCCACGGCGATGTCGCCGGAGTGGTCCATCGCGACCGAGCCCAGCCAGTAGTCGTCGTTGGGATCGACGATGGTTCCCTGCTGGAAGACGGAGGGCGACGAGCCCGGGTTGCGGATCTCGTACCAGCGCACGCCGCCGAGCGCGCCACCCGCGACCGTGTGGTTCACCACCAGCACGTCGTGGTCGACGAAGTTGCGGTATGCCAGGCGGAACATCACACGGTCGGCCAGGCCGTCGACCTTCTCTCCCGGCTGAGGCTCGGGGATACAGGCCACGGTGACGGCGCGCGCGCAGATCTCGTTGTAGTCCGCCACCTGCACCGTGGTCCCGGTAAAGGTCGAGTTCTGCGGATGCGCGAAGTCGGCATGGAACTGGAACAGGTTGAGGTGGTTCGCATCGGCCAGCCCGACGTAGTAGTTGGGCGTGCCGGCGGGCGGGAGCGTGGCGCCGTCCTGGTCGGCGGGCAACAGGCTCGCCACCGACGGCGGTTGCTGGAAGCAGATCGCGTTGGCGTCGCCGCCGTTCAGCATCGAGAGCCGGTCGAAGGCGCACGCCATCGCCCCGGCAAAGCTTTTCGGCGGGAAGACGTTGATCGAGTTGTAGTAGCCGTCGGGCCAGACGCCGAATTTCGGATAGTCCGGGAAGTTGGCGCCGAAGTCGAACTCGTAGCGGTTGTAGGAGCCGGTCGCATCCTGCGAGGTCGAGATGGCGACACACTGCGCGGTCTGGGTGAAAGTCTCGTCGAACTGGAGCTGGCTGATGAGCCAGCGATTCGCCATCTTGTCGAAGAGCACGACGGGGTCGCCGCCATCGGAGTAGGTCGGTGTCGCGCCGCCGTTCTCGCACAGGCCGCCGAAGCCCTGCCACAGTGAGTGGATGGCCGCCGGGCCGAGCGCGAGCGAGCCGTCGCGCTTGTTGTAGACCGCGATGGTGACGTTCACCATCTGGACGTACTGCTGCGAGCCGACGGCGCCGTTGGTGTCGGGCGGAACGAAGGCGAAGCCGAAGACGCGCCGGTTGTCGTCGGCCGACTGGCCGTCGAAGTTGATCACCGTGGTGACGTTCGTGAGCGCGCCGGCGAGCGGCTGCGCCACCGCGTCGTTCTTGTTGCTGTTGAGCGTCGGGCCCGTGGACTTGGCTTCATTCGCGTCCCGGTCCTGGCCTTGTCCGGGCGGCGTGGCCTGCGCGGCCAGTTGCGACAACGGCGCGGAGGTGTCGTGGCGTGAAGCCTTGATGACGCTGGGACCGCCGGCAAAAGCCAGCGTGAGGGAAAGCACGAGAACGAACAGGGACAGAGCGAACAGCCTGGGGAAACTGCTCATGAAGCCTCCTGTCCTCAACGAGCGGAGGAGGCCCAAGATTCTATCCCAGGTCGGAGCGGCGTGCCGGAAGGACAAAGGACAATCTGAGCAGCAGGTAGTGCCTGGTGACTGCTGGCTAATAGCCCAGCATGTTGCGGCGGGCGACGGCTTCGGCGTTGGCTTCCTTGAGCCGATGGATGACGGCGCGGCCGGTGAAGTAGGTCAACGCGAAGCAGAACAGCGCGGCGCAGAAACAGCCGGCGAGAACACCGGCAGTCAGTGGTCCCACGCCCTGCACGACGTGGATGGTGTAGAACCCCAGCCCGGCAGCACCCAGTCCGACCAGCAGGAACAGGATGCATCCCAGCAGGCCGAGCACGGCCAGCAGGATGGGCTTGGCAGGGTAACGATCCATGCGCGGAGGGTAAACCAGTCGCCGGGCGCGAGCAATTTGTAATCTTCGATCGGGAAGCCTGATCCCGACCCGCCGAGGGCCTACCGCGCGGGGCAGCCTTCGTGATGCTGGGCGGCGGCCAGGCAGTCGGCGAGAACGAAGGTCGTCTCGAGCGGCCCTTCGGGCTCACCGCGCCACAGCGACGGGCCGCGGACGCTCGCGGTGTAGCGCGTGTCCACGGGAACGAAGATGAAAGCCGAAGGCAGGTACTCGCGCCGCCCGGAGGAGTCGGCGGCAGCCGCGGCGCGGTAATAGACGCGCTGCGCCAGGCTTCCCCACTCGCGCTGTGGCGCCAACGTGATCGTCCCCGTGCTGTCGGACTTCACCAGCGCGCTGTGATCGTTCTCGCCCCAGCCGGAGAATTGCCAGGCCTCCATCACGGCCGCATCGGCGACCGGGGCGCCGTGCTCGTCGACGAGATGGACGGTCCACGCCGGCGCGGTCTCCGACGGTGTCGGGACGAAGACGAGCAGTAGCAACACAGCGGCTGCTACGCCGGCGATGCGGAGCTTTTTCCCCAGCGTCACCACACACAAATACCCGAGGCAAGGCCGCAGGACAAGTTACAAAGGGGCGACCTGCGCGCTGGACATTCGGAATAGAGACGAGAGGCCGCCGCACTAGCAACGCGCAAAAGAACAGGCCCGCCGGAACGCGGCGGGCCTGAGGTTAGTGAGAACTGGGGTTAGATGTCGTAGTAGAGCGCGAACTCGAAGGGATGCGGGCGCAGGGCGACCGCCTTCACTTCCTTGTCGCGCTTGTAATCGATGTAGGTGCGGATGAGCTCGTCGGTGAAGACGTCGCCCTTGAGCAGGAACTGGTGGTCCTTCTCGAGAGCATCGAGCGCGTCGCCGAGCGACCCGGGCATGGACGGGACCTTGGCCAATTCCTCCGGCCCGAGATCGTAGATGTCCTTGTCGAGCGGCTGGCCGGGATCGATCTTGTTCTCGATGCCATCGAGGCCGGCCATCATCATCGCGGCGAACGCCATGTACGGATTGCAGCTCGGGTCCGGCGGGCGGAACTCGACGCGCTTGGCCTTGGGGCTGGCCGAGTACATCGGGATGCGGCACGCCGCCGAGCGGTTCCGGCGCGAGTACGCCAGGTTGACCGGCGCCTCGAAGCCCGGGACCAGGCGCTTGTACGAGTTG
>DATJFF010000289.1:0-5809 GCA_035495795.1 Vicinamibacterales bacterium | reverse complement strand
CTGGAGAACCTCGCGAACCTCGACCAACTGCCGGCTACGGGCGCGACGCTGGTCGCACTACCGATGAAGATCAAGGGCGGGAGCGGAGCGCCGCTGCGTGCGATTGCGATGCTGCCCCAGGGCCGCTGACGCTACCTCTACTGCTCACTTTCGGACTTCAGCAAGGCCAAGAGCCGATAGAAGCCGTGCACGAATTTGCCGTACGGCAGCATGACAAAGAGCGCGAGCACCAGGCCAAGGTGGACCAGAAGCAACACCGGCATGATCGGCAGTGTCCGCGCGGCGAGGAGCATCATGCCGGTAACGCTCGTCAGCCAGAGCAGCAGCAGGAACGCGTGGTCGAGCCCGTGCTGGGCCGGATCGACGAGGGCCGGATCGCGGCGACGACGCTGCCACCACTGTCCCGCCGGCCCGATGGCGAGCCCGATTCCACCGAGCGCCCCGAGCACCACCGGAGCACTGGTGTAGCCGTACGGCGCCTCCCAGCCGAACACGGTGTGATACAGCGCCGCGACCGAGGTCGATGCGAAGCACAAGGCAAAACCGCCGAGTGTCGCGTGATGCCACACTCGCCGCCATGGAGTACGACGCTCTTCCCCAGACACGCAGTCGGCACCGGACGGATGCAGGTGCCGCAACGCGATGCCGTCTCGAAGCGCGCCGACCACCATCGCCGCATCGATGGGCGCCTGGCTGGGCGCGGCGATGGCCGTCCAGTACCGTCGCAGCGACACGGCCAGCGCCAACCCGGCGAAGATGGCAACAGCCCCGAAGACGCTCACCATCACGAGATGGGGCAACACCGCATAGAACGCGGCATCGGTCCTGCGTGAAGAGACGGCTTCCGGATCGATCCACGCCGCCATCCCGGCGAGAAAAGCGGCAAATGCGAGAGCCAACGCCACTCCGGCGGCCGGCCCCTGCCGCCTGAAGGCGCGCGCGAGCGGTGCGGGCCAGCAGTAGTCCTCGTACGACGCGAGCCGCAGTTCCGCCAGCGTCCGCGGCACGTCAATCCCGAATTCGTGCGGCGGTGCGTACTGGCAGGCGTACAGGCACTCACCGCAGTTGTGACAGAGATTGGCGAGATAAGCGAGGTCACTCTCGGCGAACGAGAGCCTCCGCTCGATCGCCGGGAACACCGGGCAGTACTGTTCGCAATACCGGCAGCTGTTGCACACCGTCATCGTGTGCTCGCCCCGGTGGAGGAGCTCAATGGCGGGCATGCCGCGCGGCTCCTTCTCCGGCAATCCTCCCGAACACGGTGCCGATGGTCATCCCAACGCCGGCGACGTAGCCGCGGCGCAGCACGTTGCCGGCCATGATCTCCCCGGCCGCGTAGATGTTCTCGGCCCCGCCGCCTTTCATCATCACGCGCGCTTCGGCGTCCACTCGCAGGCCAAGATACGTGAAGGTGATGCCGGGGCGCAGCGGGTTGGCGCGGAACGGCGGCGTATCGATTCGCTGGGCCCAGTGCGATTTCGCGGGCTCGAGTCCGTCCGTGCGGCAATCATCCAGCGTCTCGAGATCGAAGCGCCCCGGGCGCACCGCGCCGTTGAACGCGCGGACCGTGGACTCGAGCGCGTCGGCGGCAAGCCCGAGCCGCGTCGCCAGCTCGCCGATGGTCGCCGCTTCGATCGCCGGGAACACCGCCGGCATGAAGCAGCCCGCCACCTTTCGATCGGTGACCGCATAGGCGATCTGATCTGGCTGAGCGGCGATGAGCGAGCCCCAGCTGGCGTAGCGCTTCGGCCAGAAATCCTCTCCTTCGTCGGCGAACCGCGCCCCTCGCGCGTTGACCACAATCCCGAGCGGCAGCGAATCGAGCCGCGTGACGATGCCGCCGTCGAACTTCGGGGCCCGCGCGTCGACGGCCACGGCGTGGCACGCGGTTGGATCGCCAACCGGCTCGGCGCCGGCGTCGAGCATCAGCCGCAGCGGGCGCCCGGTGTTGTACGGCGTGCCGCGGATGATGAAGTTGTCGGCCGCCGGGCCCCATGCCTCTCGCAGCCAGTCGATGTTGGATTCGAACCCGCCCGAGGCCAGGACCGCGGCTTCCCCTCGCACGACACGACTGCCGTCGGGGGTAGCGACAACGGCCGCGTCGAAGCGCGATCCGGTGAGCTGCAGGCCGTCAACCCGTGCGTCGTACTCCACGTCGATCCCGCGCCGTTCGGCCGCCGCGTAGTACGCGTTCATCAGTGCCTTGCCGCCGCCCAGGAAGAACGCGTTCGTCCGCCCGAGGTGCAGCGTCCCCTTGAGCGGGGCTTGAAAGCGCGCGCCCTGCCCTTCCATCCAGGCAACGCATTCGCCAGACCTTCCGATCAGCATGCGTGCGAGCGCCTCGTCGGTGCTGCCACTCACCCGCATCAGGTCCGTCCAGAACTCGTCCTCGGTATACGCGTCGGTCAAGATCGAAGTGGGCCGCTCGTGGGCGACGCGGAGGTTGCGCGTGTGCCGACTGTTGCCGCCGCGGAGATGCCTCGGCGCAGCCTCGATCACCGCCACGCTCGCGCCTCGCGCCCGCGCTGCCAGGGCCGCCGACAGTCCCGCGTTGCCGCCGCCGAGTACGACGACGTCGTAGCTCGGCCTGGTCACGCCGCGGCGGCTCCCTGGCGGCGGCCGAACAGGAGCGGCACCACGACCACCGCCGCGGCGCTCGCCAGCAACACTGCCGAAATTGGCCGGACGAGGAACACGGTGTAGTCGCCCTGGCTGATGGCCAACGCCCGCCGGAACTGCTGCTCGGCGAGAGGACCGAGAATCAACCCGAGCACGGCGGGCACCAGCGGCACGTCAATCACGCGCATGCCCCACCCGATCGCGCCAACCACGTAGAGCAGAGTGACGTCGAGCAGGGACCGGTTGAGGCCGTAGGCGCCCACCGACGCGAGCACGAGGATGGCGCCGAACAGCAGCGACCTCGGGATCAGCATCACGCGTGCCCACAGCGGCGCGAGCGGCAGGTTGAGCACCAGCAGCATCGTGTTGCCGATGTACAGGCTGGCGATCAGCGTCCACACCAGATCGGGCCGATTGGCGAACAGCAGCGGCCCCGGCTGCAGTCCGTACTGCTGAAACGCGGTCAAGAGAACCGCTGCCGTCGCCGACGAAGGCAGCCCGAGCGTGAGCAGCGGTACCAGTACGCCAGCCGCCGATGCGTTGTTGGCCGCCTCCGGCCCGGCCACGCCCTCGATGGCGCCTCGTCCGAACTCCTCCGGGTGCGCACTCAGGCGCCGCTCGACCATGTAGGAAACCACTGTAGGAATCACCGAGCCGCCGCACGGAAGCACGCCGAGCGGGAACCCGATCGCGGTCCCTCGCAGCCACGGCTTCCACGACCGGCGCCAATCCTCACGGCTCATGCCGGTGAACTCATGGAGCGCGACCACCTCCTCGCCATCTCTCCCGTGACGCCACGCCTGGTACAACGTCTCGCCGACGGCGAACAGGCCGATGACGAGGATCATGACGTCAATGCCGTCGAGCAGCTGCGGGATCCCGAACGAGAAGCGCGCGTTGCCGGTGAGCGGGTCGATGCCGACAAGGCCCAGCGCCAGCCCGAGAAACAGGCTGAACAGCCCGCGTGCCAGCGACGCGCCGAGCAGCACCGCCACCGTCGTGAACGCCACCATCGTCAGCGCGAAGTACTCCGCGGGTCCGAACCTCAATGCGACCGAAGCCAGGACGGGCGCCGCGAACGTGAGCGCGATGGTGGCCAGAGTGCCGGCGACGAACGATCCCACTGCTGCCGTGGCGAGCGCCGCCGAGGCCCGGCCCTGCCGGGCCATCATGTGGCCGTCGATGGCGGTGACGATGGAGGCCGTCTCTCCCGGCGAGTTGATGAGGATGCTCGTCGTCGAGCCGCCGTACATCGCGCCGTAGTAGATGCCGCCGAACATGATGAAGGCGCTGACCGGGTCGAGGCTGAACGTCACCGGCAGCAGCAGCGCAACGGTCAGCGCCGGGCCGATGCCGGGCAGCACACCGACGAAGGTACCGAGCGTGACGCCGCCGAACGCCCACGCCAGATGCGCCCACGTCAGCGCGCCGGCAAACCCTTCCCCAAGCAGACGTAAGGTATCGAACATCGCGAGAGCGTCAGAACAGGCCGGCCAGCAGACCGGGCGGGAGCGACACCTGCAGCAGGCGCGCGAAGAGGACGTGCGATGCGACCGCCATCGCGAAGGCGAGCACGGCGTCACGCGCTGGATGGGTTCGATCGAAGGCCCGCGCGGTCAGCCAGAAGAGCGCGGTCGAGGCAAGCACGAAACCGGCGCGATCGAGGAGCAGCAGATCGACGAGACCGGCGAGCGCGACGAGGAGCACCGCCGGCCAGCCGCCACTCTCGTAGACCACTTCCGGCACACTCACCGTCTCCCCACCAGACTTTGCGGCGGACCAGCGCTCGCGGACCAGGCCTCCCGCCGAAAGCGTGGCCGTGATGAGCAGTCCGATCAGGATGAACACCGGATACCGCCCGACCTCGCCGACCGACGGATTCGCGGGTGCGTCACCGGTGCCGAGCTTTTCGAGAATGCCCTGCACCCTTGCCTCCTCCGACGATACGAACCGCGTGAACGCGGTGCCGGCGAGGTAGCGGTCGTTCCAGCGATAGCGTTCGACCGCGGCCTTCCACGGATCCGATTTCACCATCGCCTCGATCAGATGCTCGAGCCGTTGCCGCTCCGCGGTGTTGACGCCCGGCGGCGCCACGACCGATCGCCAGTTCTCGATCTCGAGATCGACCCCCTGCTCGCGGAAGGTTGGCGCATCGACATCCGGCAATCGCTCGGCACTCGAGATCGCCAGCACTCGCACGCTCCCGGCCTCGATGTGAGGGGCGAGCTCGCCCAGACCATTGACGCCGACCGTCACCTGCCCGCCGAGGATTGCCGACAGCGATTCACCGCCGCCCGAGTAGGCGATGTAGTTCACGCGCCTCGGGTCCACGCCGACGGCATCCGCGAAAAGACCGGCAAGGATCTGGTCCGTACCGCCGGCCGATCCGCCGCCCCAGGAGACCGACTCCGGCGCGGCCCGGAACATCGCCACGAGATCCGACAGGTTCCGCAGGGGCGAGGCCGCCGGCACCACGATCACCTCGAACTCGCCAATCAGCCGGGCGATCGGAGTCACCTCGCGCAGCGTCACCGGCGAGTGGTGGGTGACGACGGCGCCGAGCATGATCAGGCCGGACATCATCAGCACGTCGCCGTTGCCGCGCTCGGCGCTGATGAAGCGGGCGAGCCCGATCGTGCCGGCCGCGCCGGGAATGTTCTCAACCGACGAGGTGTGGACGATGCCGGCTTCCTGCAGCACCGCCTGCATGGCGCGCGCGGTCTGGTCCCAGCCGCCGCCGGGCGCCGCCGGAGCGATGAGACGGAGATGAGGCAACAGCGGATCGGCGCTCGCGCTCGCCGCGAAGCACGCCAGCAGCAAAGAATAAACGACCGAGCGCGACACGCGGCGATTCTACACGGAGGTTCAAAAGCACGGGGGTTCAAAGGCACAAGGGTTCAAAGGCACGACCGGTTCAAGGGCACGGGGGTTCAAAAGCACGTACGTTCAAGGCACGTACGTTGTGGACCTGCGTGACGTTCGGGACGACGTTCCTGACAGCGAGACGTGGAAATCCGTGCCTTTCGACCCACGCGCCTCTTGAACCTACGTGCCTTTGAACCTGCGTGCCTTTGAACCTGCGTGCCTTTGAACCTACGTGCCTTTGAACCTGTCGTGCCTTTGAACCCCCGTGCTTTTGAACCTCCGTGTAGAATCGCCGCGTGTCGCGCTCGGTCGTTTATTCTTTGCT
>DATJFF010000288.1:0-14324 GCA_035495795.1 Vicinamibacterales bacterium | reverse complement strand
CTCCGCCTCGCCATCGAGCACCTCGCCCAGCACCGCGGCGGCATCTGCTACATGGTGGATCTCGATCCACGCTGGGTCATCAAGTTGATCAAGATCGGCGACATCGAGACGGTGGAGCTCTACAAGCGCCACGTGATCGATCAGGCGCTGACGCTCCTCAAGGCGCACGACACCATCAAGTGCCTGTTCGCGACGCCGAAGCTGCTCGAAGCGCTGTGCGAGCGCATCTCGCTCAAGAAGGCAGGCATCACCGGGGTGTTCTGCGGCGGAACCGAGATGACGCCGCAGTTCCACCGCTTTGCCGTCGAAGAATTGATGGAGGGCGCGTACTTCAACCCGACCTACGGGAACACGCTCATGGGCCTGGCCACGCACAAGCCGGCCGAGCCCGAGGACAACTGGGCGATCATCTATTACCCGCCATCACCCCGCGCGATGATGGAAGTTGTCGATCCTGATGATCCGATGCGCGTGGTGGACTACGGAGCGACCGGGCGGGTCCGGCTGACGACGCTCACCAAGGAGTTCTTCATGCCGCGCTTCCTGGAGCGCGACGAATGCGAGCGCGAGCGGCCGTGTCCGCAATATCCATGGGATGGCGTCCGCAACGTTCGACCGTTCTCGGGCTTTCAGAAATCTGTGGTGGAAGGAGTTTACTGAAATCACCGGTCCGGCCCTCAGGACCTCAAGACCCCAAAGACCTCACGACCTCGAGGACTCGCAATGCTTGAACTGCCAATCCTGCGCTGGGGACGGCCGTATCGGAGCGTAGACCGCACGGTGGTTCCCCACTTCCGGACACGTGAGCCGTTCGTGGCGATGAACCAGGCGAACGTCGGCTTGATTCGTCGCGATCTGCTCGGTCAGGCAGCAGCACGGGCGCGGCTGCGGGCGATTCCGGTGGCGACGCTGGTGGAGGCCGCGCACAAGGCCGCGGATTCGTTCATGCACGACGCGCTGCCCCTCGACCCCGCGGGCGGAACCGCGCAGACGCCTCAGGACTACGTCGAACAGGTGACGGCCACGACCGGCATGCCGTGGGCCAGCGTGCGCCGCAACATGGCGAAGGTGCACGGCGTGCTGAGCCGCGTCGAAACGGTCCTCGCCGGTCTGATGCGGGGACTGGACCTGTCGGTGCTCGACGAGGGCGTCAGCCTCAAGGACGGCCACTTCCTGAGCTTCTTCCCGCGCACCGAGGCGCTCGGCGTCGTGTTGCCGAGCAATTCGCCCGGGGTTCATTCCCTGTGGGCGCCGGCGACGGTCATGAAGATGCCGCTGGTGCTGAAGCCCGGCAGCGCCGAACCGTGGACACCGCTCCGCATCATCCAGGCATACGTGCGCGCCGGCGTCCCGGCCGAGGTGTTCAGCTACTACCCGACGGATCACGCTGGCGGCAACGAGATTCTGCGGTCGTGCGGCCGGGGAATGGTCTTCGGCGACGTCGGCTCGACGAAGCGGTGGAAATCGGACCCGCGCGTCGAGGTCCACGGGCCCGGCTGGAGCAAAGTGGTGATCGGCCCTGACGCCGCCGACGATTGGGAGCGTCACATCGACGTCATCGCCGAGTCGGTTTCGAACAACGGCGGCCGCTCGTGCGTCAACGCGTCAGGCGTGTGGGTCACGCGCCACGCGGACCGCATCGCCGAAGCCCTGGCGGCACGGCTCGCGAAGGTGACGCCGCGATCCGCGGACGATCCGGAGGCGGTGCTGGCACCATTTGCCGATCCGTCCACCGCTCACCGGATCTCCGCGATGATCGAGCAGGACCTGGCGCCGGCCGAGGGCGATGGCAGCGGCGCCAGCGACGTCTCGGCTTCGGTGCGCGGCGCCGATCGCGTCGTGTCGGTCCACGGAGGCACCTACCTGCTGCCGACGATCGTCCGCTGTGACGCCGATCACGCGCTCGCGAATCGCGAGTTCCTCTTTCCGTTTGCCAGCGTCGTCGAGGTGTCCGCCGACCGCCTGCCCGACTGCCTCGGCCAGTCCCTCGTCGTCACCTGCATCTCGGACGACCCTGAGTTCCAGGCCCGCTTCGTGAACGCGTCGAACGTCGATCGCCTCAACGTCGGATCGATCCCCACGACGCAGATCGGCTGGGACCAGCCGCACGAGGGAAATCTGTTCGAACATCTGTATGCACGCCGTGCGTATCAGAGGCCGGCGTGACAGTTAGCGATTGACCTTCGACCTGATGCGTCTCCTTCTGCTCTCGGCCGGCGCCGCATCGATGTACTGCGGTAGTTGCTTCCGCGACAACGCGCTGGCGGCAGCGCTGATGAAGCGCGGCCACGAGGTGACGCTTCTGCCCTTCTACACGCCGACGCTTACCGACGAAGAGAACGTCAGCCGCCAGGAGCGGGTGTTCTTCGGCGGCATCAGCGTCTACCTCGAGCAGCACCTGTCGCTGTTCCGTCACACGCCGGCGCTCGTCGATCGGCTGTGGGACGCGCCGTGGGTGATCAAGGCGTTTTCGAGCGGGTCGATTGCTGTGGATCCCCGGATGCTTGGCGCGTTGACGGTTTCCACGCTCAAGGGCGAAGAGGGACACCAGCGCAAGGAAATCGACAAGCTCCTGGAATTTCTTCGTGGCGAGCCGCGGCCCGACGTCATCAACATCCCGTACACGCTGCTGATCTCGCTGGCGCGGCCGCTCAAGCGACTGTTCCCCGGCGTCCCGGTCGTAGTGACGCTCCAGGGAGAAGACCTGTTCCTCGAAGGTTTACCCGAGCCGTTCAAAGCCGAAGCCCTGGCGCTCGTCCGCTCGCAGGTTGCCGACGTCGATCTGTTTATCGCCGTCAGTGAGTACTACGCCGGCTTCATGCGGGACTATCTGCACATTCCGCCGGGCAAGATGCGGGTCGCGCCGCTCGGCATTGCCATTCCCGCCGATCTCGCGCCGGCGCCCCTCGCCCGCGACCCGTTCACCGTCGGCTACTTCGCGCGCATCGCTCCGGAGAAGGGGCTCCACGTGCTCGCATCGGCCTACATCCTGATGCGCCGCGAGCTGGGCTTACCGCCTTCGCGGCTTCGCGCCGCCGGATATCGCGGCCCGGACCAACAGGTGTACTTCGACGCGATCGCCCGCGCGATCGCCGGCGCGGGACTTGCCGGCGAGTTCGAGTACGCCGGCGCGCCGGATCGGACGGGCAAGTTCGCGTTCCTGCAGACGCTCGACGTCTTCTGCGTGCCGAGCCCGTACCACGAGCCGAAAGGGCTCTACCTGCTGGAAGCGATCGCCTCGGGCGTGCCGGTCGTGATCCCGCCGCACGGGGCCTTGCCCGAGATCGTCAATGCCACCGGCGCCGGAATTGACACCGGTGCCGGTAAGGGTGAGGCTCGCGAATTCGCGGAGGCGCTCATGGCGATCTGGCGCAGCCCCGACCAGGCGCGACAGTACGGGCGCCAGGGGTTCGCAGCCGTCCGCGATCGGTTTACGCTGGAGCACATGGCCGCGTGTGTAGAAGCCGTCTACGGCGAGGCGGCAGGACAACCCGTACCCGGCCGAGGCCATGTGCCATACGCGAAGCGCGAGGCGCCGGTGACCCGCGCCGCACCGTAGGCCGCCGCGCTGGCAACGGGATACGATCACACGGGCGCAACAGTTCGCTCGCAGCCCCAAGCCACAGGACCAAGCCCCAGGCCCACAGTGCTGACGCTCACGTCGATTTCCAAAACCTATCCGACCGCGGCGGGTCCGCTGCGCGTCCTCGAAGACGTGACGATGACGCTCGAGACCGGCGAGGCCGCGGCGATTACGGGCCCGTCCGGTTCGGGAAAGAGCACGCTGCTCTACGTCATCGGCGGCCTCGAGGCGCCGACCGGCGGCAGTGTCGATCTCGACGGCACCAACCCGTACACGCTACGCGCCGAGCCCCTGGCGCGGTTTCGCAACCGCGAGATCGGGTTCGTTTTCCAGGATCACTGCCTGCTGCCGCAGCTCACGGTGCTGGAGAACGTCCTGGTCCCGACCCTGGTCGGTGACCCGGATCCGGACGCGCGCGACCGGGCCCACGTCCTGCTTGGCGCGGTCGGCCTCGAGCCCCGCGTCCACCATCGGCCGGCCCAGCTCTCGGGCGGCGAGAAGCAGCGCGCCGCGATTGCCCGTGCGCTGGTCCGGAGCCCGCGGCTGCTGCTCTGCGACGAGCCGACAGGCAATCTCGATGCCCAGACCGCGGAAACAGTCGCCGAACTGCTCGTCCGGCTGCACGCGCGGCAGCACACGACGCTGCTGGTCGTGACTCACAGCGCGGCGCTCGCCTCCCGCTTCACGAGAAGGCTGGCGATGGAACAGGGACGGCTCGCTGAAGAAGTGAGAAGTGAGAAGTGAGAAGTAAGCAGTGAGAAGCATCACCGCTCCGTCGCTCTGGCACTATCGCCACCTCTACCTCCTCGTCGCGGCGGGAGTCGCGGTTGCGGTCGCGGTGCTCGCGGGCGCCGTGCTGGTCGGGGCATCGGTGCGCTCGAGCCTGCGCGATCTCGCGCTGCAGCGGCTCGGCGCGACGGACGTCGCGATCAGCACTGCGACGAGCTTCAACAGCCGCCTCGGCGCGGCGATGGCGATCGCCGCTCCCGACATGGTCGCTCGAACGACGAGCCTGATCGCCGTCACCGGCTCGGTCACCAACGCCGCCAACGGGCGCGTGGCCGCGGGTGTGCAGATCTACGGCGTCGACGACGCGTTCTGGAGCTTTCATGCGGTTCCGTCAGTGGCGCTCTCGGGGCGCGAGGCGGTGCTGAGCGATGCCCTGGCTGGCGATCTCGGCATCGCTGCCGGCGGCGACGTGATTCTGCGCGCGGCCGGGCCGTCCGACATTCCTCTGGGAACCCTGCAGGGACGCCGTGACGAGGGCGCGGCGCGAATCCGAGCGACGGTGACGCGAACGCTCGCCCCGGATCGGATGGGCAGCTTTTCGCTCCAGCCAGGGCAGGGGCCGGTCGCCGCGGTCTTCGTCTCGCTGGCCCTGTTGCAGCGCGAGCTGGGCCTCGCCGGCCGCGTCAACACCATCCTCGTCCAGCACGGACTGCGGGCGGGAGCGGCCGACACGCCGGATGCGGCGGTCGGCGCGATTCAGCGCGCGTGGCTCGCCGGCGCAGCGCTGCCCGATCACGGCATCCAGATTCGGCGCGTGCCCGGCGATCGGGTCATGGCGCTCGAGGGCCTCGGCGGATACATCCATCCCGACGTGGTCAGCCGCGTCGAGGCGGCGTTGTCGCGCGTGCAGCGTCCGGGCATCCCCGCCCTCACCTACGTAGCCAACACGATTCGCAGCGGCGATCGGGCGATTCCCTACTCCACTGTCACCGCCATCGACGTCGACGGCTATAACCGCTTGTCGGTGCCGACCGGCCCGCCCGCACCCGACGCGATGAGCGCTGGCGATCCGCTGGTCCGTGGATCGCTCCAGGTCAACGTGGGCCGCGGAGGCGTCCGCGTCGGGCGCGTCCAGATGACGGAAGCTGGCCGCACCCAGGCGCGCTCCAGCCTGCCGGCGAGAGCGTCGCGCGCTGCGACCAGCCCGGCCGGGGCCACGCCCGTGGGACCAATCTGGCTGAACGAATGGGCGGCCAACGATCTCGATACACGGCCCGGCGATGCCGTCGAGCTCGAGTACTTCGTCTGGAACGACGACGGCGGGCTCGAGACGAGAGCCGCGACGTTCACGATGCAGGGTGTGTTGCCGATGATGCGCATCGGCGGCGATCGCACGCTCACGCCCGACTATCCCGGCATCACCGACGCCCCGGATCTCAGTTCATGGGATCCGCCGTTTCCGGTGGACCTCTCTCGCGTCCGGCGGCAGGACGAAGCCTACTGGAAGCAGTGGCGCGCGGCCCCGAAAGCGTTCGTCCAGCTCGAGACCGGACAGCGGTTGTGGGGGTCGCGGTTCGGCGACGTTTCCTCGATCCGGTTCGCGCTGCGCGACGCAGACGCAGTTGCCGCAGCCGCGAGGGAAGAGATCAGCCCTCAGGTGGCGGTGCGCCCGGTCCGCCGCGAAGCACTGGCCGCAGCCGATGGCACCACCAACTTCGGTGAGTACTTTCTCTACTTCAGCTTCTTCCTTGTCGTCTCGGCGCTGCTCATCGCCTATCTGTTCTTCGCGCTGGCAGTCGAACAGCGCGCGCGGGAAGTCGGGCTGCTCGCAGCTACCGGATTTCCGCCGTCGCGGGTTCGCCGGCAGTTCCTGGCAGAGGGTGCATGGGTGCTGCTGGTCGGCACCGTCTTCGGTGTGGCCGGCGCGGTCGGGTACGGAGCACTGATCATGCTGGGCCTCCGCACCTGGTGGGTTGGCGCCGTGGGCACGACGGCGCTACGCCTCCATGTCGAGCCGATCGGATTGGCTGCCGGGGTGTTCGGCGCGCTCGTCGCGGCGCTTTGCGCCATCTGGCTCAGCACCGGCACGCTGGCCAGGAGGTCACCGCGATCGTTGCTTGCCGGCGGCCTGGACCTCGGCGCCAACAGCGAGCGCTCCGCCGCCCGGGCGCTACCGGCCTTGGTCTTCATCGCCGCGGCCGTAGCACTGGTAGCCGCGACTGCGGCCGGACTTGTCGATCGGACCGCGGGATTCTTCGGAGCGGGTGGATCGCTGCTCATCGGCGGCCTCCTGAGCGTTCGGGTCGCGGCCCTGCGAAGAGGAACGGATCATCCCGAGGCAACCGGTCTCTCGAATCTGTGGTCGCTCGGGAGAAGCCACGTTGCCTGGCGGCCGACCCGAACCGTGCTGACGATCTCGCTGATCGCGTTCGCGACGTTCGTTCTCGTCAGCGTGGTCGCGTTCCAGCGTGATGCCGCGGGTGTGTCGCTGGCGCGGGATGGCGGCACCGGCGGCTTCCTCCTCCTCGCCGAAGCCTCGGCGCCGCTGATGCACGACCCCAACATCGAGTCGGGACGCCAGGCGCTCGGCATCGATTCCGACATCCTCCGCGACGTGCGCATCACGCGCGTCCGGCTGCGGCCGGGCGACGAAGCCAGCTGCCTCACGCTCTACCAGCCACGAAATCCCCGGATCGTCGGCGTTCGACCGGCAGACATGGAGGGGCGCTTCACGTTCTCCACGATCGAAGCGGGGCACGGCACCGGCTCTCCGTGGCGGCTCCTCGACGCCACGCTCGGCGATGATGTCGTGCCGGCGATCGTCGATCAGACGACGCTGACCTATGTCCTGCACCTGGCGGTCGGCGACACGTTCTCGTTCGTGCCGGACGGCCGTCACCCGGTGACGCTCCGGATTGTTGCCGCCCTCGCCGACAGCGTTCTTCAATCCGAGCTGATCATCGGCGATGAGAACTTCGTCCGCCTGTTCCCGCGGCAGGAAGGCCACCGCGTCTGGCTGATTGACGCACCCGTTCCGCGGGCCGCGGAGATCTCCGCCGGGCTCGAGGATCGCCTTGCGGACTCAGGAGTGGACGTGGTCGACACGCGGGCCCGCCTCGCCTCGTATCACGAGGTCGAGAACACCTACCTGGCCACCTTCCAGGCGCTCGGTGCGCTTGGCCTCCTGCTCGGCACGATCGGTGTCGGCGCCGTGCTGGCGCGCAACGTGCTCGAGCGGCAGCGCGAATGGGGACTTCTGAGGGCGGTCGGATACGAGCCGTCGGACCTGCGCCGCCTCGTGCTGAGCGAAAGCATGACGCTCGTCGCCGGCGGTGTGTTGATCGGCGTCATCTCTGCAGCAGTCGCAGTCGCGCCAGCGCTGGTTGAACGTGCGCAGCGACTGCCATGGATGTCGCTGGCTGCCGTCATCGCCGCGGTGCTGGTGGTGGGTATGCTGGCCTCAATCGCGGCGCTCCGGGTCGCGGTGCGCGCGTCAATTGTCAGCGCCATTCGAAGTGAATAGGTTCACCGCAAATTGAATGCCGCAATTCGCCATTCGGCCGATCATCAATAAATCGCCAATCGGCAGTCCTCAATTTTCAATGGACAGCGTCGGCGCGCCGATAGACGACGCGTCCGTCGAACACAGTGGCGCCGACGACGAAGTCGTCGTTCGTCTCCGGAGGCGCCGTCAGTATGTCGCGGGACAGGACGACGACGTCGGCCAGCAGGCCGGGCTTCAGCGAGCCAAGCTGCGAATCGTCGAAAATCCCGTAAGCGGCGTCAGCCGTATAGGCCGCCAGAACTTCCGGCATCGTCAGGCGCTGGCCCGGCACCGGCGGATGTTCGAGGCGATTCACGGCCACCGCCATGGCGCGGCCCGGGTTCAGCGAGGCCACCGGCCAGTCGCTGCCGAACACGACGCGGCCGCCGGACTCGCGAATGCTCCGCCAGGGGAATCCCCAGGCCGACCGCTCGTAACCGATGTTGGTCCAGCGCTGCGAGCTGCGCGCCGGGTTGTTCATGCCGCCGGCGTGGGCCGGCTGCAGCGACGCGATGACCCCGAGCTTGCCGAATCGGGACACGTCCGCCGGATCGATTGCCTCGATGTGCTCGATCCGGTGCCGGCGCCCCTGTGAAGGTACCGGATTCGCACCGGCAACTTTTTCGTAGGCGTCCAGCGCCATGCGAACAGCCTTGTCGCCGAGCGCGTGGGTCATCACCTGCCAGCCGCGCCGGTCCATCATGCCGATCGCCGTCGTCAGAGCGTCCGCGGTGTAGTTCGTCGCCCCTGATGTGTCGGAGCGATCGCTGTACGGCGCGAGCATCGCGGCCGTGTGCGATTCGATCACGCCGTCCAACATGATCTTCACGAGGCTGGTCCGGAGCAGCGCGTCGTCCTTGTGCCGGCGGCGGATCTCGTCGAAATGGTCCGCTTCGCGCTCGGAGAAGTCGAACCGTGACGGCAGCCCGGGACCGCTCGGCTGCTCGCGCAGCCACAGCGCCATGCGGATGCGGAGAGCGAGGGCGCCCGCTGCCCTGGCTGCATCGTAGGCGTCGATCTCTTCCGAGCCGCCGACGACGACGGCTGTCGTCACGCCGGCGCGGTGCGCTTCGGCGGTTGCGAGCGCAAGGAGCTGACGCATGTCGGCCTGCGTGAGCGGCGGCAGGGCTGAATACATCAGCGTTTGCGCCGTCTCGAGCAGGTGGCCGGTGGGCTCACCTGTCGTCGGATCGCGCGCGATGCGGCCGCCAGGCGGATCGGCGGTGTTCCGGGTGATGCCGGCAAGGCGCAGCGCGGCACTGTTCACGAGGCAGCTGTGCGCATCGCCCGACAAGAAATGCGCCGGGGTGTCACCGGTGGCGGCATCGAGTTGCTGACGCGTGAACGCCGTGTAGAATCCCTGGCCGCGAATCCAGGAGCGATCCGCGTGGGCGGCGCGCCACTCGCGGATCCGCCGTTGGGCCTCGGCAGCGTCTGTCACTCCGCGCAAGTTCACCTGGTCGAGCGTCTCGGCGCCCATCAGCAGGTGGACGTGCGAGTCGATCAGGCCGGGAATCACGGCCCCTCCCGAGGCGTCGAGCACCTCTGTCGCGGGGCCGCGGAGAGCTTCGATTTCGGCGCGGGAGCCGACCGCGGCGATGCGGTTGCCGCGCATCGCGATCGCCTCATGGACGCGTCCTGAGCCATCTGCCGGATACACGCGTCCGTTGACGATGACGAGAGACGCCGGAGTGGCGCCGGGCTGTGCCGCCACGGCCGAGCATCCGACGCTGATGAGGGCCACGACCAGGAGCGCCGGCAGAGGCGCTGAGTCGAGCGACCGTCGTAGACTGAGCTTCGCGAAGCAGGTGCCGTCCATGAGCGCCGCTATTCAAACACGCGTCCGCCGGGTTGTCGAATTGGCGGTGGTGTCGATTGCGACGCTGCTGGCCGGCTCCGCTGTGGTCCGAGCCAACTGGCCGTCCTGGCGCGGGCCTGCGGGTGACGGCGTCAGTCCCGAAACGAACCTTCCGGTCACGTGGAGCCCGACCCGCAACATCGCCTGGAAGCTCGCGCTGCCGCAGTTCAGCGGTGCGACGCCGGTGATCTGGGGCGACACGATCTTCCTGAACGTGGCGGAAGCCGATCGCGACAACTTGTCTCTGTGGGCGGTGAGACGGACCACCGGCGAGGTGCTGTGGAAGCGGCACCTGAGCAACGGCAACCGTAAGGAACAGAAGCAGAACATGTCCTCCCCGTCGCCGGTGACCGAAGGTTCGACGGTGTGGGCGGTCACGGGCACCGGCTTCGTGCGTGCGTTCGACTTCGCGGGCACCGAGCTCTGGGTTCGCGATATCCAGAAGGACTACGGCCGCTTCGGTCTGAACTGGGGCTACGCCAACTCGCCGCTCCTGATCGACGGCGATCTGATCGTCCCGGTGCTGCACGGGATGAAGACCGACGACCCCTCGTACCTGCTCCGTCTCGACGGCCGGACAGGACGGACCGTGTGGAAGGTGGAGAGGCCGAACAAGGCGATTCGCGAGTCGCCGGACGCCTACACGACGCCGGCGCTGGTCACGGTGGGCGGTTCCCGCGAGATCGTGATCACCGGGGCCGATTGCGTCACCGGTCACGATCCGGCGACCGGCAAGGAACTGTGGCGCGCCGATGGGCTCAACCCGCAGAACGATCCCTCGTACCGGATCGTCGCCTCGCCGGTGGTCTACAAGGACATCGTGATCGCGCCGAGCCGCGAGCGCCCGCTGCTGGCGCTACGGGCCGGCGGCCGCGGCAACGTGACGGTGTCGCACAAGCTGTGGGAGTTCCGGAACGGTCCTGACGTGCCAACGCCGGTCACCGACGGCGCGCATGTCTACGTCATCACCGACCGCGGCGTGGTGTACTGCCTGGATCTGCAGACCGGCAAGACCGTCTACGGCCCGCAGCGTCTCGCGCCCGGCACCTACAGCTCGTCGCCGGTACTGGCCGACGGCAAGGTCTACGTCGCGAACGAAGACGGCGTGTTCAGCGTGTTCCGCGCCGGAGCCGCCTTCGAGCTCATCGCCGCGAACCACATGGACGACTACACCCTCTCCTCTGTCGCCGTCAGCGCCTCCCATCTGTACCTCCGAACCGCCACCTTTCTGTGGTCGGTGGGCGCTGCGGAGCAAATCCAATGACGATTGGGGATTGACGATTGACGATTTATTGCAGATTCCGGGATTGCCGCATTGCGGCATTCAATTTGAAAATGCCGCATTGATCCAATGCGCCATTGCGCCAATGGTCCATTGCCACAATTGAATGGCGCAATCCTCAATCAGCCGAGGATTGACGATTGGTGATTTATTGGCGATCTTCAATCGCCAATGGACGCGCGGCGGCAGCGGCCCGCTCAGTTGGCGGGCCGGAAGTAGAGCACGAGGCCAGCCCCACCGGCCGCCATCAGTACGCCGAGGAAGAACAGCGGGTTGATGGCCGACTTCGGCGGGTGCAGCGCCAGGGTCGTCAGGACGTTGATGATCGGGGCGCCGCCAAAGACGATGGGCATGACGTAGGTCGGTGACCCGCCGGAGCGGAAGGCGAAGATGATGAACACGGCCCCGATCGCACCGAGAGCACCGGCGATGGTCGCGGTGGTGGTACCGCTCGCGTTGAAATCACGCAGCTCTCCCTGCGAGCTGAGCGCGAGGACTGGGACGATCACGCCGATCAGGAAGTAGGCCGCCCCGACGCACAAGAGCGCCCGCAGCGGGTTTCCCAGATCCATCTGCCCCTTGTGCAGCGACGCCCCGTACAGCCCCCACGAGAACGCCGCCCCGAACGCCAGTGCAATCCACGACATGGAGTATTCCTTTCGGTGGGTGTCAGCGGCATTCTGTCACGGAAAGAAACCACGAAGGCACGAAGGACACGAAGGTCGGCACGAAGGCTACTTGGGAAGGCTGACATCACGGCCTGAACTCCGAATGCACGCGTGACATCGCCCCAAAGAGTCTTCGTGCGTCCTTCGTGCTCTCTGTCCTTCGTGGTTTCTTTTTACCAGCGGAAGCGGATCCCAAGCTGCATCTGGCGCGCAGAGGTGACCGTGTTCCGGATCCGGCCGAAGTTGCCCACGACCGGCTCGTTGTCGGCGGCGCCGGCGAAGGCGATGAGGTTGGGGACGCCGAAGTTTGCGCGGTTGAAGAGGTTGAACACCTCGACGCGGAACTCGAAGCGGCGATCGGAGATACCCAGACGGCTCTCCTTGGCGAAGGCGAGGTCCACCGTCCGCAGGTCGGGACCGGTGAAATCGCCTCGTCCCGTGTTTCCGAAGGTGCCGGCTGGCTGCAGGACGAATGCCGCCGGGTTGAACCACTGCGCGGGATCGCCGGTTACCGCGTTGTCGGGGCCGAAGCCGTCGGCGTAGCTCGGACGGTCGCGGCCGATGCCCGGACCGAGTGAGGGCTGCCACTGCGAGCGCGAGCGGTTGTTCTGGACGAACACGGTCAACGGATAGCCGCTGCGCACCGTGGTGATACTCGACACGCGCCAGCCGCCGAGCAGGGCTCCACTCACTCCCGTGAGGTCGCGTCCCCAGGGAAGATCCCACGACAGGTTCATCACCCAGTTGTGCTCGGAGTTGAAGTCCGAAGGACCACGGTTGTAGCCGGGGATGTACTCGGGGAAGGCGGACGTTGTCCCGTTCGTCGCGTCGGAGAAGAACGTCGAGGCCTGGGTCGTGTCCTCGGAGCTCGCCCAGGTATAGGACGACTGGAACGAGAAGCCGTTGAGCCAGCGGCGGCGCAGGTCCAGGACCAGCGCGCGATACCATGAATCGCCGTCCGAGCTCTTGAGCTCAATGGTCGTCCAGGCGGTGTTCTGACGCGGCGCCCCAACCGGGAAGAACGGCTGCGCATCTCCCACGCTCACTGGCACCGCAGTGTTGACGTCATTGCTACGGAGGAGGTGGTAACCCCGCGAGCCGGCATAGCCAACGGTGAGCGCGAAGAGTCCGGGCAACTCCCGCTGCACGTTGACATTCCACACGTGCACCGACGGCGTCACAATGTCCCACTGCATCGGCCGGATCGACAGACCAGAGGTCCGATCGAACGGCGGGGTCGGGAACGTCGGGTTCTGGTAGACGACCCGCGGAGTCTGCGGCGGATTCGTCACCGTGACGATCAGGTTCTGCGAGCTGTTGGTCGCGTAGTAGATGCCCCATCCGCCACGCACGGACGTCTTGCCGTCGCCGCTCACATCCCACGCCGCGCCGAGGCGGGGCGAAAAGTTGTTGTAATCGGCGCCCTCGTACAGCTGCCCCGTCGTCGGAGCGCGATCGGTGAGGCTCACGAGTGCCGAGTCGCGGCCGTCGGTGTCCACCGGCAGCGTCATGAACTCCCAGCGTAGCCCGGCGTTCAGTGTCAGCCGCGGGTGGAAGCCGAACTCGTCCTGCGCGTAGACGCCGCCCAGCCAGAAGGGCCACTGGCGCACGAACGTCGCCTCCGGCGTCAGACCGATGAAGCTGGTGGGCTGGTTCTGCATGAAGGCGCGCAGGTTGGCAAACGCATACGTCCCGAGGCTGAACGTCGGGTTGGTCATGTCCTGCTGATACCGCTCGGCGAGCCCGCCGAACTTCAGCAGGTGCCGGCCGCGCGTCCAGGCGGAATCGGCCTGCAGGCTATGGACCTGCTGCAGGAAGCGGACGTCCACCGAACTCTGCGTCCCGAAGCGCTGCAGCCCCCCGACGTCGATGTTGCCAATCAGGGAGCGTCCCGGGACGAACGGCGGCAGCGCCGTATCGGCTTCCACGGTCTGGCCGACACGGGTCCGGCTGTAGCCAAAGCGGAGTGTTGAGAACAGGTTTGACCCGACCGCCTGCCGGTACTCGCCGGTGAGGAACTGGTTGCGCGAGACGAACGCTCGCGGGAACTGCGGGTAATCGAGCGGCAGCCGCTGGTCCGCATCGTCCAGTGTGTATCGCGCGAAGAGCTGCGCGCCCGGCGCCATGTTGTAGTCCACGCGGCCCTGGCCGAAATCCTGGTTCAGCCGCTGATCGAACTGAAAGCTATAAAGAGCCGTCCCGTCGCCAAGGTTCGTTCCATTAGGGTGCGGGTACTCATTGAGGTATGGCGCGACCTGCGGGTTCACGCCGATGTTCAGAAACCGACCGGGGTTGGCCGGATCGGGCAGCAAGCCGAGGCGGGCATTCTCGTCGGGCACGCTCGACGTGATCGTCCGTCCCAGCTCCTCCCGCAGCCCTTCGTAGCCAATGAAGTAGAACAACTTGTCGCGCGCGACGGGGCCTCCGACGGTGCCGCCGAACTGATTGCGCGTGAACGGCGGCTGCTCGCCGACGTCGAAGTAATTCTTCGCGTCGAGCGCGTCGTTGCGGTGGTACTCGAACGCGGTGCCGCGGACCGCGTTCGTCCCGGCCTTCGTCACGACGTTGACCTGGCCGCCGGCCATGCGGCCGAACTCGGCGCTGTAGGCGTTTGTCTGAACCCGGAACTCCTCCACCGTATCCATACCGAGCGCGGTGCC
>DATJFF010000287.1:0-5722 GCA_035495795.1 Vicinamibacterales bacterium | reverse complement strand
CGCGCTGAACGCGACGCTGAACGCGATCGCCACCGTTCTGCTGACCTCCGGCTGGATCCTGATCAAGCGGAAGAAGCGGGACGCACACCGGTTGTGCATGCTCAGCGCGTTCGCCGTGTCATCGGCGTTCCTGACCTCGTACCTCATCTACCACTTCAACGTCGGGTCCGTGCCGTTCCAGAGGCCGGGCACGATCAGGGTGGTCTACCTGACCATCCTCTTCACCCACATCGTCCTCGCTGCGGCGATCGTGCCGATGATCCTGTTGTCGCTCTCGCGCGCGCTCCGAGGCCGGTTCGACAAGCACCGCAAGATCGCCCGCTGGACGATGCCACTGTGGCTGTACGTCTCGGTCACCGGGGTGGTGATCTACGTCATGCTCTACCGCCTGTAGAAAGAGACGCGAAGACACGAAGAACACGGAGAACGCACGAAGGATTTCCTGGGGTGTCACGCGTGCTTCCCAAGAGTATCTTCGTGCGTCCTTCGTACCTTCGTGCCTTCGTGGTTTCTTTTGGCCGGCGACGCTATTTGTATAGCAGGTACTTCGCGCGGGTCTGCCGCCAACGGGCTTCGCCGGCGCCCCACGACACCGCGACGACGGCGGGATCCTCTCCCTTGAGTACGCGTTCGAGGCTGTCGCGCGAGCCGAGCAGCCGATCGGTGTTCTCGATCTTGTAGGCATCTCCGAAGAGCCGCGCCAGCGCTCCCGCGATCTCGAGACCAACCCGGACCGGCTGGAGCGCTGCCCGGTCGGTCACCATCATGAACACGCCCTGGCAGGACTGCTTCTCGTACTTGCTCGAGGCCGGCGTGAATGTCACAGGGTAGAACCGGATGCCGGCCAGCTTCCGCCCGTTCAGCGCCTCGGCCAGGCGCGCGCCATCGATCCACGGCGCACCGATCTGTTCGAAGGGCTGGTCGGTGCCGCGCCCGACCGAAATGTTCGAGTACTCGATCGCGCCGACCCCGGGATACAGCGTGGCCTGGTTCAGGTTCCGCATGTTCGGCGAGAGGTTCACCCACGGCAGCCCGGTCTGATCGAACCACGCGTCGCGCACCCAGCCCTCGGCCGCGATCACGCTGAGGTCCACGCCGATCTTTCGCTCGCCGTTGAACAGCCGCGCGAGCTCGCCCATGGTCAACCCGTGTCGAACCGGCATCGGGTGATAGCCCAGGAAATCGGTCGACGCCGGCGGTACCGGGCCTTCGATCTGCCAGCCGTTGATCGGGTTCGGGCGGTCGAGCACCATCACGGCGATCTTGCGCGCCGCTGCCTCTTCCATCACCCACGCCATCGTCAGGTAGTAGGTATAGAAGCGCGCGCCGACGTCGGCCAGGTCCACGACGATCGTATCGACGCCGCGCAGCATGTCGTCTGTAGGACGACGATGCTCGCCGTAGAGGGAGTGGATGGTGAGACCCGTCGTCGCGTCCTTTTCGGACTCGACGTGCTCGTCGTCGCGCGTGCCGCGGATGCCGTGCTCGGGACTGAACAACGCCACGAGGCCGGCGCCGAGACCCTTCCGCAGCACGTCAATCGTGCTCGTCCCCTTGCGATCGATGCCCGTGTGATTAGTGAGGAGCCCGACCTTGTGCCCCTTGAGCGGCGCGAACTGGTCGCGTTCGAGCACGTCGATACCGGTGAGGACCGGTCCCGCCGGGACCGGCGTGGACACGGTGCCCGTAGTCAGCACCGGCGTCGCCGGCCGCGGCGCGGAGGACATGTCGGTCATCGCCGCCGCGGCGATCGTGGCGACGCGGGCCCGGAGCTGCGTCATGTCGCCGCCACCATCCGGGTAGAGACGACTGGCCATGATGATGACGTATCCGCTCGAGGCCGGATCGATCCAGATGCTCGTGCCGGTGAAGCCGGTATGGCCGAACGAGCCAACCGGAAACAGCTCGCCGCGCAACGACGAGTACGACGTGTCGATGTCCCAGCCCAGGCCGCGCACGTCCTTCATCGCGGGCGGCGTGGCGCGCGAGGTCATCCGGGCGACAGTGGCCGGGGCAAGAACGCGGACGCCGTCGAGAATGCCGCCCCCGATCAACATCCGCGCGAATCGCGCGATGTCCGGCGCGGTCCCGAACAGGCCGGCATGACCCGCGACGCCACCCATCCTGCGGGCGGTTGGATCGTGGACGACGCCGCGAAGCGGCGCGGCGTCCGGCCGCTTGCACGGCCAGGCGTCCATCTCTTCGCACCGTTCGGTCGGTGCGATCCGAGGACGCAGCGATTCGGCCGGCAGGAAGCCGGTGTCGCGCATGCCGAGCGGAGCGAACACGACCCTGCGAGCGTAGGCGTCGAGACG
The DNA here is from genome assembly GCA_035495795.1 of Vicinamibacterales bacterium. Taxonomy (GTDB): domain Bacteria; phylum Acidobacteriota; class Vicinamibacteria; order Vicinamibacterales; family UBA2999; genus VFZN01. The sequence goes on along the minus strand of DATJFF010000287.1, from coordinate 3,407 downwards.
CTCGCCGCTCACCACGCGGACGATTTCACCAAGCAGAAAGAAATTGATGTCGCTGTAAACGAACCGCTCGCCCGGCGGCGACGTGAGGACCTCGTCGCGGGCCAGATCAATGGCGGTATCGTAGCCGCGCCACGGCTCGGCGAGATCCAGGTCGGGCCGGAGGCCTGAGACATGCGCCATCAGCTGGCCAACGGTGACGCCGCCCTTGCCGTAGCGTTCGAACCCGGGCACGTAGGTGGACACCGGATCGTTCAGGCGGATCCGGCCCTGCTCCACCAGGGTCATCACCGACGTCGTGGTCGCAATCACCTTCGTCAACGACGCGAGATCGAAGATCGTGTCGCGCGTCATCGCCTCGCGCGCGGGAACGCTGGCTTTCAGGCCGTAGGCCTGAAAGTGGAGGAGCCGGTCGCCCTGGCCGACCAGGACCACCGCGCCGGGGGTTTGACCGGCTTTGATGGCGGCGTCCACGGCGGCGTCGATGCCAGGGATCCGGGCATCCGCCGCCGGCGGGCGAGAATTTTGGGCGAAAATTGACGGGCTGGCCGCAGCCAGCAACCCGGCAATTCCGGCAAGGATCCCTGACCAGCGCGAACGCCGGTCGCGGCGGAAGACGCCAGCGCGCATCGCGGATAACATATACTTGTCCGGTTTCGGCCGTCGCGAATGACGGCGCAATGGGAGAACTCGAAATGCGTGACCTGAAGACCGTGTTCGGCGCCGCTGTCGTGGCGCTTGTGATGACCGCGCTGCCCGCGGCCGCGCAGACCGGCCGTATCGGCGGCACCGTGAAGGACACCAACGGCCAGCCCATCAAGGGGGCCACGGTGGTCGCCGAGAACCCTGCCTCGGCGCCTTCGTCGTTCACGGCCACCACTGACGATCGGGGCCGCTACTCGATGATCGGCCTCAAGGCCGGATCGTGGAAGGTGACGGCCTCCGCTCCGGGCTTTGCCGCCTCGTCCGGGACCGTCCCGATGAAGACCATCGGCGCGCCGATGCCGCCGGTGGACTTCACGCTGGCCCCCGGAGCCAGCGGACCGGCGGGTGCGCTCGCCGGGGTGAACACCAAGGAGCTCCAGGGCGAGCTCGCCAAGGCCGACTCGATGGTCGCGGCCAAGGACTACGCCGGCGCGATTGGCGTCTACGAGGGAATGGTCGCGAAGGTGCCGGCCCTCACCGCGCTGTACCTCCAGATTGGCGGCCTCTATCGCACGCAGAAGCAGTACGACAAGGCGATCGAGGCGTACAAGAAAGTGCCGGCCGGCGACGCAAACTCCGACAAGGCGCAGATCGAGGTCGGCATGACCCTCCTCGAGAAGAACGACCTGGCCGGCGCCGAGGCGGCGCTCATGCCGATGGCGACTTCGACCAACGCCACCAAGGAAGTGTTCTACAACCTCGGCGAGGTGAAGTTCGCGAAGGGCGAGACCGAGGAAGCGGTGAAGTACTACACGCGCGCCTCGGAGATGGACCCGAACTGGGGCAAGCCGCTCTTCAAGCTCGGTCTGGCGAAGCTGCAGAAGGGCGACACCGCCGGCACCCTCGAGATCATGAACAAGCTGGTGCAGGTCGACCCGAACTCGCCCGAGGCCGTCCAGGCGAAGGGGTTGATTGAACAGCTGAAGAAGTGACGCGACGGGAGGTCTGACCGAGGACCTCAAGACCTCGAGAGGCCGGCCGCCTAGCGCGCGCCGGCCTTTCGTTTTTCCGCCTCGGCGATCAACGCGTCGATGCGCGGGTAACCCGGTTCCAGTGACCTGGCCTTCTTCCACAGATCGACGGCCTCCTGGAAGCGGCCAGCCCGCGCGGCCAGCACGCCCTTCACCACGTACGGCCGGGCGAAGTTGGGGTCCACCTGCAGCGCCTCGTCGAGCGCTTTCTGGGCCTCGTCTACCCTGCCCCGTTCCGATTCGAGCCACGCCCGCGAGGCATGGTTCGCAGCGACGTCGGGGAACGCCGCCAGCGAGGCGGCGTATTCGTCCTGCGCTTTGACAAGCGCCGCGCCAGCAGCGCCGGGCAGTGCGCCGAACCCCAACGTCAGCAGCGCTTCGGCGGCGCGGACCCGGACCACGCGCGCGGAGTCGATGAGTCGGGCGGTGAGCGGCGGCGTTACCCGTTCGGCCTGCCCGGCGGCGGCCAGCGCCCGGATCGCCGCCGCGCGGACGATCGCCTCCGGATCGGCTGCGGCCGCAATCAGCATGTTCACAATCTCGGGACTTACTGCGCTGGGTGGTACCTCGCGCCGGGCCACGGCCTGGCCCTTGCCGCTCGCGTAGGCCGTCTGACTCTGGCCCAAGCCGTGTCCTTCGACGTAGTTCCCCATCAGCATGCGCGCGATGTAGTCGGCCGCGCTGGCGCGAATCAGCGAGCCCTGGGTCCGATCGATCGACAGCCGGCCAAGCTCCGGCAACACCGTGACGTCGCCCGAGCCGGCGCGATACATCACGTCGGCCATCGTCACGGCCTTCTGGCGCCGCGCGCCATCGCCCCACCACGCGTCCATCTGCCGGGTGGCCCATTCCGGAGACTTGTCGTCGTGGCACGTGGTGCACGCATTGGGAATGCCGTAGCGCGCGGTCATCTCCGGATTCGGCGCGCGGAACGTGTGGTCGCGCCGCCGGACCAGCATGCGCCAGTTGACGTCGCTCATATGGCAGCCGATGCAGCGGCTCCCTGCGCTCTCCGGCTCGTGGAACGTGTGCGCTTTCAGCCCTTGAGCCGACGTGAAGGATCGGGTGGGATCGGCCTCGGCTCCCTGCACTCCCGATCGCGTTCCTGCCCCCTCCCGCTGTTCTCCCGAAACGCGCAGCCCTCCCGGCACGCGCTTCGCCTCCTGGTGGCACTGGGTACACAGCGTGTCGCCGTAGCGCCCCTCGTAAATGTTCACCTTCAGCGAGTGCTCGTAGCGCGATCCGTGCGCGACATGGCAATTGGTGCAGGTGATCGCGCCGGCCATGAAGCAACCGCTCTGCATCAGGGCCTGCGGCCGGTTGAAACGGTTCGGCCGCCCGTCCGGCCAGAACTCGCCTTGCTGATCGTTGGCGGGGATCTCGTCGCTCAGCAGGAATGGCAGCGCGTAGTCTTCGTAGCGATCGCCGGCTTTGAATCCGACGAATACGTTCGTCTTGTTGCCGTGACAGTAGGCGCAAGTGTCGAAGGTGCGGCGCGGCGGCGCGGTGCGCGTCGACAGCGTTTTCAACCGATCGGTGAGCGCCGGATCGGTGCTCGACGCGATGTCCGCCGGCTTCGACGCGGGATTTTTGTCCCACCCTTCGGCGATCGCGACGTGTTCGCGGCCCGGTCCGTGGCAGGCCTCGCAGCCGATGCCCATCTCGCTCCACGTCGTGCGGTACTGTTTCGCCTGGATGTCGTAGCCCTGCGCGAGATTCGTGGCGTGGCAGTTG
>DATJFF010000286.1:0-4813 GCA_035495795.1 Vicinamibacterales bacterium | reverse complement strand
GGTGTCAAGGCAGAAGGCAAAAGGCACGAGGCAGAAACAAAAGGCACAGGGCACAAGGCAGAAACGGAAGGCACAGGGCACAAGGCAGAAACGGAAGGCACAAGGCACAAGGCAGAAACGGAAGGCACGAGGCACAAGGGCAAGGCAGAAGGCGAAAGGCACAAGGCAAACGGAAGAGGGCTGACGGCTCGAGTTGCCGGAGGCGACCTGCCTGCCTTCCGCCTTTGGCTTTTTGTTTTGCCTTGTTCCCTGTGCCTTTTGCCTTGACGTGTGTTCTATTCCCTGAGGGCCACGACCGGGTCGACGCGAGTCGCGCGGCGCGCGGGCAGCAGACTGGCACACAGGCCGGCCAGCAGGAGGACGATCAGCGAGAGCGCGAAGGCAGGAATGTCGAACGGTCCCACGCCGTAGAGGACACCAGCCATCGCCCGCGCCAGGAACGCCGCCGCAATCATGCCGGCCACGCCGCCGATCGCGACCAGCTGGAGACTGTGCCTGACCACCAGCCCAATCGTCTGGCCGACGGACGAACCGAGCGCCATCCGCAATCCGATCTCGCGCGTTCGCTGACTGACGGAGTACGACAGCACGCCGTAGATGCCCAGCGCCGCCAGCAGCAGGGCGGCGAGCGCGAACAGCGCCAGCAGCGTGGTGCTCAGGCGCGGCAGGAACACCGCGCGAGCGAGGATCTGATCCATCGTGCTGAGCCGGTAGATCGGCTGTTCGGGATCCACGCTCCAGATGACCTGCTGGATGGTGCTGCCCAACGCCAGCGGATCGCGATCGGTGCGCGCGACCACCGCCATCCCGGCCATCGGGCTCTGGCGGAGCGGCAGGTAGACCTGCTTTTTCGGCTCGGTGTCGAGGCCCTGCGTGCGCACGTCCGCGACGATGCCGACGACCTCGCTGCGGCCGTGCGGGTTCTGAATGAACTGCCCGATCGGGCTGCGGTCCGGGAAGTACCGGCGGGCCATGGTTTCGTTGATCACGCTCGTTCGCGGCGCGCCGTCCGCGTCACGCTCATCGAGCAACCGTCCGTCGAGCAGCCGGATCCTCATCGTCTCGAAGTAGCCCGGCGCGACAATGCGAACGTCGGCCTGCGGGTCCTCGCCGCGCGGCGGCTGCTGGCCTTCGACGTTGAACGGCAGGGCCATCGTCATGCCGACGTCGGACATCGGCAACGCCGACACCGCGGACGCGGCGGTGACGCCGGGCGCGCGCCGGAGCCGTTCGATCACGTCCTCGTAGAAACGCGACAGCAGTTGCCGATCGTTGTACTTCGTCGTCGGCAGCAGTACCTGCGCGCCGATCACGTTCGCCGACTCGAAACCGGGGTAGACCTGGAGCAGCTTCGAGAAGCTGCGCATCATCAGGCCGGCGCCGACCAGCAGGACCAGCGCAAGCGCCACTTCGACGATCACCAGACCGCCGAGCACGCGCCGCGCGTAGGGGCTGGCGGTGGTCGCGGTGGACTCCGACAGCTCGGCGCGCAGATCGGTTCGTGCCGCGTGAAACGCCGGGATCACGCCGAAGGCGAGCGCGACAGCGATGGAGATGCCGGCGGTGAAGGCGAGAATGGTGGGATCGATGTGCAGCTGATCGAGGCGGGGCAGCCGCGCGCCGGGGAGGTTGCCGAGCACGCGCAGGCCGGCAAACGCCGCAACGAGTCCCGCCAGCCCGCCTCCGACGGCGAGCAGCACGCTCTCGGCGACGATCGGTCGCGCCACCTCCCAGCCGCTTGCGCCGAGCGCTGCGCGAACCGCAAACTCCCGCGAGCGGCTCGACAGCCGCGCCAGCAGCAGGTTGGCCATGTTGGCGCAGACGATCAGCAGGAGAAAACCGACGGCGCCCATCAGCACCAGGAGTGCGGGCCGTGAGGCGCCGACGAGCTGTTCGTGCGCCGCGACCACCCTGGCGCTCCAGCCCTTGTTGGTGTCCTGGTATGCGGTGGCAATGCGCTGCGCCAGCACGCCGATCTCGTCCTGCGCCCCAGCCGATGTGACCCCGTCGGCAAGGCGGCCGACGACCGTCAGCGAACGCGCCTGTCGCGAACGGCCGTGCAGGTCTTTGGGATCGAAGGCCAGCGGCGCCCACGCCTCGACGGCAGCCGCTGTCGGGAACTCGAACTCCGGCGGCATGACGCCGATGACGGTGTAGGGCTGGGCGTCGAGCCTGATCGCCTGTCCGATCACCGCGGGATCCGCGCCAAGCTGCCGGGACCAGAACCCATGGCTCACGAGCACGACCCGATCTCGCCCGACCACGGCCTCGTCGCGGGTGAACGTGCGGCCCAGCATCGCGCTGGCGCGCAGCACGTCGAAGAGTTCCGGCGTGGCCCGCACGCCCGGCACGTTGCGGGGGTCACCGCGGCCGGCAAACGAGAAGTCCACGTGGCGATACGCAGCCATCGCCGACAGGCTCCGCGCCTCCTTCTTCCAGTCTTCGAAGGTCGGCACCGACACGCGGTCTTCGTTTCCCTGGGGACTCACCTCCCACAACACGACAATGCGCTCAGGGGCGGCGTACGGGAGAGGGTTCAGGACCACGGTCTTGATCACGCTGAAGATCGCGGTGTTGGCCCCGATGCCGAGGGTCAGGGTGGCGAGCGCGATGAGCGTGAACGTCGGTTGCCGAAGGAGCGAACGGAGCGCGTGAGAAAACGCCGACGACCAATCCGACATGGCTCCTCCGGTGACAAGGCAAAAGGCACAAGGCACAAGGCACAAGCCTTCCACCGACGTGCTAACCCTACACCAGTCCCCCGACGGAAACGAGCTTGGTCTCCAGGTATTCGTTGAGGCCTTCGGCACCGCTTTCGTGGCCGAGGCCGCTCTGCTTCCAGCCGCCAAACGGCGCTTCGGTGGCCTGCGGTGCCCACTCGTTTATCCCGACCATCCCGAACTCGAGTCCTTCCGAGAGCTTCACGGCGGCGCGCAAATCGTTGGTCCAGACGTAGGCGGCCAGCCCGTACGGCGTGCGATTGGCGAGCGCCAGCGCTTCTTCGAGTTCGTCGAACGCAATCACCGGCATGACCGGTCCGAAGATCTCCTCGGCGAAGACCGGCATCTCGGGCCGCACTCCCGCGAGTACCGTCGGCTCGAAAAAGTAGCCTCGAGCGAAGGTCGACGGCCGTTGCCCGCCGGCCCGCACCGCCACACCGCGGCCCGCAGCGTCCTGGACGAGCGCTTCGACGCGATCGCGCTGCCGCCCGTTGATCAGCGGGCCTACCTGCACGTCATCATCGAGGCCGCTTCCCACCTTGAGCTGCCGGGCGCGCGCGGCCGCGGCGTCGGCAAAGGCGTCAGCGGCGCGCCGGTGGACGAGGAAGCGCTGTGGCGAGACGCACACCTGCCCGTTGTTGCGAAACTTCGCGGTGACCGCGCCGGCGGTGACCTGCTCGAGATCCACGTCAGGCATCACGATGACCGGCGCGTTGCCTCCCAGCTCGAGCGAGAGCCGGGTCACCGTTCGCGACGCGCCGTCCATCAGGAGCTTTCCGACGCGGACGCTCCCGGTGAAGCTGATCTTGCGGACCGCCGGGTGGTCCAGCATCTCCTGGCCCATGCCTTCCGGCTCGCCGTTGATCACGTTCAGCACGCCTGCCGGGAGCCCCGCCTCGACGAGGATCTGGGTCATCGCCATCGCCGTCAGCGGTGTGAACTCTGACGGGCGGCCCACCACGGTGCAACCCGCGGCGAGCGCGGCCGCCCACGCGCGGGACGGGTTGTAGGCGGGGAAGTTCCACGCGGTGATGACGCCGATTACGCCCAACGGCTGTCGCAGCACCGTCATGCGCTTGCTCGCGACGCGGGCCGGGATGGTGCGGCCGTAGGCGCGTTTGCCTTCCTCGGCAAACCAGTCGAACAGGTCGGCGGCGACCATCCACTCGCCTCGCGCCTGCGCGAACGGCTTGCCCGACTCGAGCACAATGGTCCGGGCCACTTCGTCCGCGAGCTCGCGCATCCGGGCCGCGGCCTTCTGGAGAATCGCGCCACGCTCGTACGGCGTCCGGCGTGACCACCCGGGAAACGCCCCCGCCGCCGCGTCGATGGCCGCACGACAGTCCGCGCGACTGCCGAACGGGACGGTCCGCACCACCTCCTCGGTGGCCGGGTTGATCACGTTCCACGTGGCGCCGTTCGTCGCACCCGTCCACGCGCCGCCGATGTACTGCTGGTAGGTGAAGGTCATGTCAGGAGAGGAGAAAGGAGTCAGGAGCTAGGAATCAGGACCCAGGACAGATTCTACGTAAGGTAACGTCGAATCGAGTGTGGATCTAGCAGCAGGCGCCTGCTCGAATGCAGCGTGACCCGCGCTGGCCTGAAGCCTAGAGCTTAGAGCCTATCGCGATCGCCGGACCGCCCGGCCTTCGAAGAAGCCGGTGTGGACGCGAAAGCCGAGCCGCTCGTAGAGGCGGATCGCTCCGGTGTTTGCCGCGCGGACGTTGAGGCCGATCGTCTCCGTGCCACGCTCGATCAGCTGCTCGACGACGGCAGAGACGACCACTGCGCCGTGGCCGCGGCCGCGATGCGAGCGCCGGGTGTAGACGTTGCCGATGGCGCCTACGCTCTCGCTGGCGGAGTAGAGGTGCGTGCCGCCGGCGGCGACCAGCCGGCCCTCGTCGCGCACGCCACAGAACGTGTCGTCCCCGAGCTGGGTGGCGATGAAGAAGTCCGGCTCCTCTCCGCTCTCGCGTCCGTCTTCGTACAACTCGCGAAGCTCATGTTCGTCGGTGGCTCCGAGTGGGTGGACGCTGCTCCCGGGACAACTGGCGAAGCGAGCCAGGTCGAGCGTCATTCGCAAAACCGGGCAC
>DATJFF010000285.1:0-5561 GCA_035495795.1 Vicinamibacterales bacterium | reverse complement strand
CGCGGAACGCGAACGGATGGACGGCGGAGATCTGGATCCCGTTCCTGACCCTCAACTTCAAGCCGGATCTTCGCTCCTGGCATTTCAACGTGCAGCGCCGCATCCAGGCGCTGCTGGAGACGGACCGGTGGGCGTCGGCGGCGCGCCAGTATCAGGTGACGCAGACCAGCCGGGCGGGAGTCCTCACCGGGCTTCCGGACATCGATCTCGGGCGAGGTCTCAGCGTTCGCCCGGCACTGCGCGGCGGCGCCGGAGTTCCCGCTCCGGACGCGGACGTCGACGCGGACCTCAAGCCGAGTCTCGACGTGACCCAGCGCCTGGGTTCGAACGTGCTCGCGTCGGCGACCGTCAACACCGACTTCGCGGAGACGGAGGTGGACACCCGCCGCACGAACCTGACGCGCTTTCCGCTGTTCTTCCCTGAGAAGCGCACGTTCTTCCTCGAGGGCGACGACATCTTCTCCTTCGGCCTCGGGCTCGGTCAGGACGTGCTGCCCTATTTCAGCCGGCGAATCGGGCTCGTGGACGGGCAGGAGGTGCCGATCATCGCCGGCGGCAAGGTCAACGGGCGGGCGGGCAACGCCAACTTCGGCGGGCTCGTGATCGGCACCAACGATCGCGAGAACGTCGTCGACGACGAGGCGCTGATGGCGGTAGGACGCGTGAAGCAGAACCTGTGGCGCGAGTCGTGGGTGGGAGCGATTGCCACGTTCGGTGATCCGCTCAACCGCTCGGGACGCTGGCTCACCGGCGCCGACTTCACGTATGCCACCTCCCGGTTTCGCGGCGACAAGAACTTCCTCGTCGGGGTGTGGGGACTGGTGACCGACCAGACCTCCGGCAGCGACGCCTCGTCCACCGGCTTCAAGGTGGACTACCCGAACGACAAATGGGACATGCAACTGACCTACAAGCGGATCGGCAGCGATTTCGAGCCCGCGATCGGGTTCGTGCCGCGGCGATCGGTGCAGCTAATCAACGCCGGCCTCGACAACCGGACGCGCATCGCCTCCGGCCCGCTCCAGCAGCTCGTCCACGAGTTCGAGCCGTTCGTCGCGCTGGACTTGAACAACCGGTGGGAGAGCTACCGTGTGTTCTTCGCGCCGTTGAACTGGCGATTCCGAAGCGGGGACCGGGTGGAGTTCAATCTCAATCCGGTCGGCGAGCGCCTCGTCGCGCCGTTCGAAGTGTCGGACGGGGTCGTGATTGCGCCCGGCAGCTACCACTGGAGGCAGTACCGCCTCGAGGCCGGCACGGCTCAGAAGCGGCGGTTCTACACGCAGCTGACGTGGTGGTTCGGCGGGTTCTACGACGGCAGCATCGATCAGATCATCTGGACCAGCGCCTGGAACCCGACGGCGCTGTGGACCATCGAATTCTCTGGCGAGCGCGACATCGGCAAGCTCCCCGCCGGCGATTTCGATCAGACCCTGGTCGGCACGCGGGTGCGGCTGAACGTCTCACCGGACCTGTCGGTCTCGAGCTACATCCAGTACGACACTGTGTCGGATCTGCTCGGCGTCAACACGCGCCTCAGGTGGACGTTCCGGCCCGAAGCCGACCTGTTCATCGTCTACAACCACAACGTGCGATCGCTGGTCGATCGCTGGCAGCTCGACTCCAACCAGATCGTCGTCAAGGTGCAGTACGCCTGGCGCCGCTGAGGTCTGGAAATGCGATCGAGTCTCGTCGAGCTGGTGGCCGGGTCGCGCGGCTAGACTGGGGGCATGACACCATGCCGCGCGACCCTGGCGGGCATCTTCATTCTCGCCCTTGCTCCTGTACTCCACGCTCAGTCGATCGACTTACCAACGCCAACCCTCGTGGCAGGCGCCTGCCTCGTTGACGGGTCCTGTGCCGAGCCGCTTTCGCTTCACGACCTCGTCGAGACTTTCGAGCAGCCGGCCGGCGCCCCGCCAACGCCGCGGCACACCGGCGTGCACGCCCTGGTCAAGAACCTGTTCGACGACGTCAAGCACCTGCCCTCGAAGGAGAACGCGTACTGGGCCGCTTTCGGCGGCGGACTGGCCCTGGCCGTTCACCCGGTGGACGACGATCTCAACGAGTTCTTCGTCGGCAACGACCTGGCCGAGAAGATCTTCAAGCCCGGGGCGATCATCGGCCAGCTATACACGCTGCTTCCCACCGCGGTCACGGTTTACGTGGTCGGCCGGGCGAAGGACCTTCCGAAGACGTCCCACATGGGGATGGACCTGATCCAGTCGCTGCTGATCGCCGAAGGCATCACCCAGGGACTCAAGTACGCCACCCGGCGCGAGCGGCCGGACGGCAGCGGCAAGACCTCGTTCCCATCAGGTCACGCCGCGGATACGTTCGCCTTTGCCACCGCGCTGGAGCGTCACCTTGGATGGAAGGGGGCAGTGCCGGCCTACATAATCGCCTCGTATGTCGCGATCTCCAGGCTGCCTGCGAATCGGCACTGGTTCAGCGACACGGTCTTCGGGGCAACAGTCGGGATCATCGCCGGGCGGACCGTCACCCGCCACGGCCGCGACTTCCCGGTGTCGGTGGCGCCGACGCCGGGTGGAGTCTTCATCGCCTATACGCACAGCTCGCGACCGCCGGTCCCGATCGGAGACCATTCGACACCGGTCGATCCGCGCGCGGATCAGTGAAGGAACCGTTCGGCCCTGGCGCGTGCGTCGGCGAGCGTGTCTTTCAGCCGCGGATTGAGATCGAGATCCTGCTCGACGAGCAGCGTGTACTTCACGTTGTTCGTGGGCAGATCGCTCCCGAGCGCCGTGACGAGGTCCAGGATGACATTGTAGGCGCCGCGGGTCTTGGCCGGGTTGGCGGCTATTTCGCCGTTGTTGGTGGCAGCGAACGTTGAGCAGTCGATCAGTTGATCGTCGGGGCCGATGTATGCGGTGCCGTTGATGACCTGGCATCCTTCCGACCAGTTCTTGACGTCGAAGGTCAGCCCCTTCCCACCCCAGTGGATGTTGATCGTCGCGTTCGGCTCCAGCCCCTTGCCCAGATCGGAATCGTCCAGCCGCATGTCCTTGGAGCGCACCACCAGCACGCCCTTGTCCAGGTGAAGGGGGCGTAGCGCGAGGTACTGCTTCTTGTGCCAGCCGAAATGGTAGTCGTGCTGGCCCTGCACGAGGAATGGAACGCCGGCCGGGTTGTCGGATGCGCCGGGCTCGGTCGAGCCCTGGAACTTGAAGACCAGGCCCTTGATCAGGAGCACGAAGATGTCGTCGAACTTGTTGCTCTTCTCCTCGCGCCGGATCCCGACGAGATGAACGTTGCCGGCCGGAGTGAAATCCCACTCGGCGATCCGTCTCGTGTCGCTTGGCGTGTTGAAGGCGTTGACCATTTGCAGCATCCGGTTGGGATTCCCGGCGTACTGCTGCTTCACGCGCTCGAGCAGGGAGAGCCACTCGGTGAATTCCGTCCGGCCGAGGGCGCCCGTCTGCGACTGCTGGATGGTCGCCGCCCATGACATCGCCAGACGGCCGTCGATCCAGCGCTTGAGATGCTGCTGCGACGCGGGCCCGAAACGGCCATCCGGCAGGCACGGAAGCTTCTCGACCGAGCGGACGTACTCCTGGAACAGGCGCATCGCCGACCGCGTGCGGTAGCCGCAGATGCCGTCGATTTTCCCGCCGGGGAAGAATCCGATGTCCTTGAGGGCCTGCTGAATTACGGCAATAGACATCGGGCTTTGCGGGTCGGTCGCGTGTGAGGCGAGGGTCAGCTTGTCGCTGCCGTCCGCGACGTCACGGAGCGCGACGCGGGTAATTGCTTCCACCTCCTTGAGGTAAGCATCGCGGCTGGCCGTTGGAACGCCGTCGTCGAAGGATCCGAGTTGAATCACCGCATGCTCCTGGTGCACGACGGGCGCGAGTCGTCACCGTGCGCCCTCGAGAATAATGTGAGTCAAACCTGCAGCAGCTCGAATCCGCCGATCGACCTGATCGACTGATTGTCGAGGATCTCGCGCACCTTGAACTGGTCGGTCGTACTCCCGGTGAGGTGATTGACCAGCACCTCGCCGAACAGGTGCGGAACGGCCTCGCGGTAGAGGTCCATGTCGGCGTCGATCACGACGCGATTGCCGGGCCGCGACGCGAAGCTGACTTGCAGGTTTCCTTTCCTGAACGTCGTCTGCTTGAAGCTGCCTTCCTTGAAGCGGTGGAGCGATGCCGGCGCCTTCTCGAACGCGCCATCGGCGCCAATGTCGTCGATCATCGAGCGATCCGCCTCGAAATAGATGCGGTCGGGAAAGGCCTGGAACACCTTGATGTGGCGCCCGTCGAGCAGCGGCTGTCCCGATGCGCGAGTGGCTTGCAGCCGGGCCAGGATGTTCAGCAGCGCGAACGCCTGCACCCCGCTGAGGCCGTCGTAGAGGTCTGGCGCGATCACGTCGCGACAGGCGCCGAGGCCATCGTGAGTGGGGAAGATCGGAATCGTCACCCTCTTCAGGAGCGCGGCCACGTCCCCCGCGACTTTGGCGGAGGCCTTGATGACCGGGCCGAAGACGTTGAGCGTGCTCGAATGCGACTTCTCCAGTCGATCGCCGGCGGTCTTCAGCGCCGCTCCAAGCCGATCGGGCGCCTGCTTCAGCCGGCGCCGCAGCGAGGCTGCGTCAACGGCGCGGGTCTCGGCGAGATCGTTGAGCAGCGTGTTCACCTCCGCGAACGCAGTTACGATATCGTCGGCGATCACCTGGATTCGGGCCTGCTGATCGGTGGGGAGCCGGCCGCGCTGGATGACGTCGTTGAGCAGGTCGGTGTAGCGCTTCCATTGGACCTTCTCGAAGTCCCACAGCTTGACGTTGACCTCGCGCAGCCCCTGTACCGCGCTCGGGAATACGGCCGCAGCCAGCAGATGCGCGGCCTCGTCGAGCGCAACGAGGGCCGGCTCGAACGCGGCCCGCACGAAGTGCTGCTCGTTCACCGTATCGCCCAGGTCGCGGAGCGCGGTCGCCAGGCGGGCGGTTTCTCCCTGCAGCCGGACCTGCATGTCCACGATGTCGAGCGCGGTGGCGTCGATCAGGACGAAGGAGCGCGAGATCGCATCCGACGCGGTGCGGGCTCGATCGGCGATGTCGAGCAGGTCCTTCAGCGCTTTGGCCGGAAGGCGCGGCGGGTCGGGCGGCGTCGTCTTGACCGCCTCGACGAACGCCGACAGCCGTCCGTTGAACTGCGCGAGCGAGCTGAAGACCCGATCTGAAAACGTCGACATGACTATCCCTTCTCCGCGTCGTCGCCGGTGCGCTCCGGCATCGTGGCGCCCGCTGGCCGATCCTTCGAGGGCTGCTCCTGGCTCTTCTCCGACGGCTTGATGGTGGACCGCACGACCATGAACCGGTTGAGCAGATCGAACCAGAACGGAGCGCCCTGCGAGATCGCAAAGCCGGTCAGGAGGATCCCGAGAAGCTTGAGCAACCAGTCGCCTGGCGCGCGTGGGAACGCGCGCGGGTCGGTGATCGGCGCGTCGCGAGACCAGCCGATTGGCAGGCCGAGTCCGGTGACGTCGCTATAGGCGGCGCGGAGGCGATTCGCTTCCACGTCGGGCGGCTCCTGGCCGACGGC
>DATJFF010000284.1:0-5967 GCA_035495795.1 Vicinamibacterales bacterium | reverse complement strand
TTCGTCCACGAAGAGCAGGTAGTCGGCGGTCTCGCGGAGCAGGTCGGCGACCGGTCCGGTCTTGACGTCAAGCGTTCCCTCAGCGGCCGCCGCGCGCCCCTGCCAGCCCAGACGGGTCAGCAGGTTCATCGCGTGCATCTGGTGATCGAACACGGCCAGCGCGGTCACATCGCTGAACGGCGACAGATACCGCTCCACGGGCACGCGGCCCTCCAGGGTCGGCACCTCCGACGCCGTCGCCGCCGGCTTGCGCTCGAAATCGACCACGATCGTGTTGCCGAGATGCCGAAGCGAGTCCGGTGCGCCGGTGACCAGCCAGCCGCCCCACCGCTCCGCGTAATCGCGGCGGTGGTCGACGTTGTAGTTGCCGAGATCCGGGTGCGGACGGCCATCGCCGCCGGTGACGATGCTGCGCGCGATGAAGCCCGGCACTTCCATGGTGTTGGGCGTGATGTGGCAGCGCAGGCAATCGGCGTGGCCGACGAAGGCGGGCGGAGAGGTGCGGGTCTGCGCCACGGTGTAGAAGTGGGCGCCACCCTCCGGGTCCTGGACGGCGATCTCGAGCTGCACCGCACCAGGCACGTGCGACACGATCACCCGGTCGTTGAAGTAGAACGCGCGCGGGTTCTGGGGGCTGGTGAGCGCCTGCTCGGCGCCCGTCTTGGAGAACAGAAGGATCTGCGACGAGACGGGGACATCGAACGCATCCAGGACCGCCCGCAAGTAGCCTCGACGCTGGTCGTACTCCGCTCGTTGCTCGAGGGCGCGCGTCGCGTCGGCGACGATCTGGCTGGTCCCGATCGGCTGGTAGCCAATCGCCGGGTGTTGGTGCAGGAGCCCGGGCAGCGGGACCTGTCCGGCCACGGCCACACTCCATGTTGCGGCCACGGCCGCCATCCACGCTCCGATCCGCATCTGACCGCCAAGGATATCCGGCGAGGCGGCCGCCGCCGGTCATCGAATGTAACCAGCGCTAAAATGCCGATAGGAGGCACGAATGCATCGATTTTTCGTCCCGGCGACCGCCCTGGCCCTGACCCTGCTCAGTTCGACCGGGCTCGTCGCCCAGAAGACCACCGAGCTCAAGCCCGGTGAGGGCGGCAGCCCGCACGTTCGCAGCGAATGGACCGTGGATGGAGCCAACATCTCGATCGAGTACGGCCGGCCGTTTGTAAAGGGGCGTCCGATTGCCGTGGTCGCGCCGCCGGGCCAGGAATGGCGGACCGGCGCGGACGAAGCAACGACCATCAAGACCGACAAGGCGCTGATGTTCGGAGCGCTCCACGTGCCGCCCGGCACCTACACGCTCTACACGATCCCGTCCGATGGCAAATGGCAGCTGATCGTCAGCAAGAAGACCGGGCAGTGGGGCACTCCCTATCCCAAGGGAGAAGACCTTGGCCGCGTCGCGATGACCGCCGGCAGCGCTCCCGCCGCCGCCGAGCTGCTCACCATCAGCATCGACGACACGAAGGCGGGCGCCATACTGCACATCGACTGGGGCTCGACGAGGTTGAGCGCGCCCTTCACGACGATGTGAGCGCGCTCAACCGCGTCCATTGGCGACTGAGGATTGCCGATTGACGAATCATTGAAGACCGCCGATTTGGGATTGCGTCATTCAATTGAGAATTGTGGCAATCGCCCATTGGCGCAATGGATCAATGTGGCATTGCCGCAATCGCCAATCGAATGCCGCAATGGCGAAATCGCCGGATCTTCAATAAATCACCAATCGTCAGTCCTCAATCACCAATGGACAGGCGCGCGGCCAGTGTCAGCGCGCGCGCGTAGTCCTCAGGCGTGTCGAGGTCCAGGAAGGCGCCCTCGTCGTCTACCGCGACGTTCACGACTTCGTGCGCGTGGGCGTGCACCACCGGCTTGGCACCGCTCGTCGGGTCCGCGGCGCGAAGCTCGGAAAAGATGCGGCGGTCGAACAGGACCGGATGACCGTGCATGTCACCGCGGGCGGGCCGCACGATCGGCGCGCGTGTGTCGCGCCACGTGTCGATCAGCCGGCGAACGGTCGCCGGCGCCACCAGCGGCACGTCGACGAGCGTCATCAGCACGGCTTCGAGCCGGCCATCGTCCACCGCGTTCAACCCGCAGATGAGCGACGACAGTTGCCCGTCGGCCCACGCGGGGTTGTCCACGACCGACACCCGTGCATCCGTTTTCTCGAGTGCATCGCGAACGGCATCGGGATGGGCACCGGCCACGACCACGACTCGAGGCACGCCGGCGTCCAGGAGGGCCGCGACGCCCCGCGACAGGACGGTGCCAAGGCCGGCGCCCAGTGGAAGTGCAGCCTTCGGGCGGCCCATCCGAGACGATGCGCCGGCGGCGAGGACGAGTGCGGCAATCACGCGATCTGGCACCTGTGATCTACAGCGTGGCTAACGGCGCAAAGTCAGCGTGATTGTGCATATTTTCGCAAGCGGGGCGACCACGTCATAAGCTTGACTTGGGAGTGTCCCCTGCCTACACTTGCGGCCTACTTCCAAGCCTCGCTCCCCGGCGCCGGCCATCGTCCTGGCCTCATTGTCTGATACCACCGGTATCTGCGGGTGCGGCAGTTCCTGGGACGTTCCCAGGAATTAGGGATCGGAGGATACGGGTATGCCGACCGGAACGATTGCACGACTCCTTATCGACAAGGGGTTCGGGTTCATCCGGGACGAATCCGGCCTCGAGCACTTCTTCCATCGCAGCTCAGTGCGTGGAACGGTGTTCGAACTGCTCCGCGAGGGGCAGCGCGTCGAGTTCGACCCAGAGGATTCCCAGAAGGGACCGAGAGCGGGCAACATCCGCCTGATCGAGTAAGCGCCAACGTCTGACCTTTCTTTTGTAAGTCGTTTGCTTCCCGACCGGCCCCGAGTTTTGGGGCCGGCATCTGACGCTTGCAGGGCGTCCCGCTCCTCAGAGCCAAAGAATCGTTTCGTCGCCGTCCGCAGGCCTTCGGCAGGCGGCTTCGCCGCAGGCGCGCCTTCGGGCGCGCAGGGAAGAGCGTCCACAGAGCCACTCGGGAGTCGTGCCGGGTCCGGCGCGGCCAACGGGCGCGACGGCCGTGCCTGCCTCGCAGACGCTTCGCGGCACGCGAACGACGCGAGTGTGGCGGACGAACGTGGGAGTCGTGCGGGGTCCGGCGCGACCAACGGGCGCGACGGCCGTGCCTGCCTCGCAGGCGCTTCGCGGCACGCGAGCGACGCGAGTGTGGCGGAAGCGCCTGGGAGTCGAACCCAGCCTGCCCCGCAAGGGGGCAGCAACCGGTTTTGAAGACCGGGAGGGCCACCGGGCCCCGGTCGCTTCCACGCAAGATCATACCTGCGCCGCATGCGGCGACGTCCGGCGCGGTTACGGCGCGGTCAGCAGCCGAAGGATGGCCTCGGTGTCGGAGAGATCATCGAGCGCGGCGTCAGCGCCAGCGCGGATCAGTTCGTCGCGCGAGTGACCGCCGGTGGCCACGCCGATCGAGCGCGCGCCACCGGCTCTGGCACACGCGACGTCGTGCGGTGTGTCGCCGATCACCACCACCCGTGCGCCGGCGTCCTCCGGCAGGCCGTGACCGATCGCCCGCTCGCGAGCGATTGGCACGAGATGATTCCGATCGGCGGCGTCATCGGAAAAGGCGCCGAAGGCAAAGTAGTCCCACAACTCGAAATACCGCAGCTTGATCGCGGCAGCTTCCTGGTAGTTACCGGTCAGCAGCGCCAGGTGGAGATGCGGCTGCAGGCGAGCCGCGTCGAGCAGCTCACGCACGCCGGGCATCACGCCCTTGAGGCCGGTACCCGGCAGCTGAATCTCCTCGGCCAGAAGCGGAACGTAGGCATCGCGAAAGCGAGTGTGATGGTCGGGCGTGTCCGCGACTTCGGCGCGCGCCAGCGCCTCGGACACCAACCATGAGTCGGTACGCCCACCCATCGAGATGCCGGCGAATGCGTCCGCGACGCCCCAGAGCGCCTCGAACGCCCGCGTCATCGCCCGCACACCCGCACGGCCTGTCAAAATCAGCGTGCCGTCTATGTCAAACAACAGCAGGACGGCACGCGCGTCCATTGTTGATTGCCGATTGGCGACTGACGATTTATTCACGATCGGCCGATTGGCGGATTGCGCCATTCGATTGGGAATTGTGGCAATGACTCATTGGCGCATTGGATCAATGTGGCATTGCCGCAATCATCAATTGAATGCCGCAATGCCGAGATCACCGGATCGTCAATAGGTCGTCAATCGTCAGTCACCAATCGCCAATGGACGCGGGGCCGCGCGCGATCAGTCGAGTTGTTCGTGATGGATATCAGTCGCGCGCGGCCCCTTCTCGGTAGCTTCGGGCGTGAAGCCGACACGCTGGTCCACCCAGATACTGTCGAACTCCCCGCTGCGCACACCCTCGGCGACGAAGAACCAGTCCATCCCGCCGTCGTCGCGGATGAAGCCGAAGCCGTGTTGCGGGTCGAGACGAACGATGTTGCCGTAAGGCATGTTCAGCGGCCTCCGATGAGCCGCTTGAATCGTTCCATGAAACCCGCACCCGACGCCAGTTCGCCGCTCCCGGGCTGCAGCGTCAGCACATCGCCGCCAATCGCCGCGACCCACGCGGCGTCCGCGGTGAGCGTCAGGAGCGCGGCCTGACGCGTGGCCGCGACGCGCGCGACGTCGGCGGCCACGCTGGCCACCGCGTCCTTCGGCAACGACGCCGAAGGATGCTCGGCGATAACCAACCGCGGGGCCGGGGCTACGGCGCGGCCCAGCCGGACCCGGACGTTGGTTTCGGGGTCGGTCGCGGCCAGCGGCCGGTCCCACTGCGCCTCGTCGACGCCGGCCTCGCGGGCGAGCGCTTCCACCGCCGGGCGCACCGCCGGATCGATCGGATCGACGTCGAGCGTCAGCGGCATGGCCAGGTTCTGCAGCACTGACAACGCGTCGATGAGGACCGCCCGGTGACTGACCAGGCCGAGCCCGTCGAGCGAGCGCAGCCACGCGTCAGCATCGGCGATCTCCCGGGTGTTGGTTCCGAACAGCGTGATGTTGCCTTCGTCGGGCAGGGACGCGCCGGTGACGAGGTGCACGAAGATCTCGGCCGCCGCCGCATCGAAGCCGGTGAGGTGCAGCACCTGCCCGGGCATCACGACCAGTTCGCGGATCCGGAGCGGCCTCAGGGACTGGTAGTTCTTCACCAGGCCGCGAATCTCGAGGAGCGGGCCGCTCATGGAGACACGCCGGCCCGGCGCGCCTCGGCGCGAGCCTCGAGGGCAGCGAATTCGTCTGGGGGCAGATGCACGACGCCCAACGTGGCGCGCGTTTCGCCGTAGCCATGGAAGTCCGAACCGCCGCTCGTCGCAAGTCCGAGCGCGCGCGCCACCGTGCGGTAGTGTTCCCGCACCTCGGGCAGGTGATCGGAGTGGTGAATCTCCAGCGCATCGAGGCCGGCTGCGGCGAGCGGTGCGATCAGGTGATCCTTGCGCGTGACGCCGGGGTGCGCGAGCGACACGATTCCCTGAGCGGCATGGACAATCGGCAGAACGTCGACGGGCGCGAGTCCCAGCCGCGGTACGAATGCCGGCCGTTCGCGCCCGAGCCAGCGATCGAACGCTTCCTGGATGGATCCGGCATGGCCGGCCCGAACCAGGGCGCGAGCGATGGACGGACGGGCAATCGATTTGCCTGGAATCGCACGGGCCCGATCGATCAGCGCGTCGTGATCGATTGGTACGCCGGCGGCAGCCAGGCGCCGGCCGATTTCGCGCGCCCGCTCCTCGCGCCGCCCGCGCTGTTGCAGGAGGAACCGGGTGAGCGCGCTGTCGTGTTGATTCACGAAGTAGGCGAGCATGTGCACGTCTCGCCCGTCTTCAACGGCTGTGACCTCGATCCCGGGAATCACGCGAATTCCGTGCGGCGCCGCGGCCGCGGTGACCTCGTCCACGGCCTGCACCGTGTCGTGATCGGTCACCGCCATCACCGTCA
>DATJFF010000283.1:0-2944 GCA_035495795.1 Vicinamibacterales bacterium | reverse complement strand
TTCGGCGGGCTCACCGTCCCGGAGATCGCTGAAACCCTCGGTGTTTCCGAGGTGACGGTGATGCGCGACTGGCGTGTGGCGCGGGCCTGGCTCACCACCGCGCTGGGCGGCGACTGAACTCACCCTTCTTTGAACCGGAGCCTTTCATGGACCCGGATCGCTGGCACCGGATAGAGGAGATCTTCGAGGCGGCTCTCGGCGTGGCCGACCAGCATCGCGCCGCCCTCATCGAGAGCGCCTGCGCGGGCGACGAGGAGATGGCGCGCAGCGTCCGGGCGATGCTCGCGGCCGATGCCGGGAGCACCCTGCTCGACGCCGACGTCGCCAGCGTCGCTCGGGACGTGCTCGTGACACCCGGCGATCCGGCTGCCGCCTCCGGCATCGGGCCCTATCGCATCAAGGCCGTCCTCGGAGAAGGCGGATCGGGCGTCGTCTACCTCGCGGTCCGGGACGACATCGGCAACGATGTCGCGATCAAAGTGCTGCGGGACGCGTGGGTGTCGGCGCATCGCAGGGAGCGCTTTCTTGCCGAGCAGCGCACCCTCGCGAGGCTGAATCACCCGGCGATCGCGCGGATTCTCGACGCCGGCGTACTCGAAGGCGGCACGCCGTGGTTTGCGCTCGAGCTGATCGACGGGCTACGCCTCGACGAGTACTGCCGGCAGCAGGTCACCGGCGTTCTGCCGCTGGCCCGCCTGTTCCGCGTGATCTGCAATGCTGTGCAGCACGCGCACGAGCGGCTGATCGTCCACCGCGACCTCAAACCGTCGAACATCCTCGTCACCGCCGACGGCCAGCCAAAGCTGCTCGATTTCGGCATCGCCAGGCAACTCGAGGAGATCGGCCTGGCCAGCGGGCAGACCGGACCGTTGCGGCTGCTGACTCCCGGCTACGCGTCGCCCGAGGAGCTCCGCGGCGAGGCGCCGGGCGTGCGTGGGGACGTCTACTCGCTGGGTAAGATCCTCAGCGAGCGACTGGCCGAGCTCGCGCCGCCCTCGCCCGCGACGACCGCATGGCGCGCGCGGTGGGGCGATGCGTTCGAGCGATCCGCGATTCGCGACCTGCGCCTGATCTGCGACTCGGCGTCGCATCCCGACCCCGAGCAACGCTATCCCACCGTCGAAGCGCTGGCCCGGGATCTCGATGCGGTGGTGTCCCGGCGGCCGATCAACGCCCGGCCCGCGACGCTGGGCTATCGCGCCCGCAAGTTCGTCGGCCGCAACGCCGGCCGCCTCGCGGCGATCGTGATCGTTCTCGTGGTGATCGGAAGCCTCACCGCGGCGTATGCCGAACGCTTGTCGGCGGCGCGGGCCGCCACGGCGCTCCAGGCCGCGCGCTCGGAGCGCCTGCTGCGCTTCGTACTCGGGTTGTTCGACGGCGGCGATCGCGGCGGCGCGCCGCCGGCCGATCTGCGCGTCGTGTCGCTGCTGGCGCGGGGCGTGAGCGAAGCGCGCGGCCTCGGCGACGACCCCGGCGCGCAGACCGAGATGTTTCATACCCTCGGCCTCGTCTACCAGGAGCTGGGCGATCTGGACAACGCCGATCGACTGCTGGCCGACGCGCTCGAGCATCGGCGCGCCGAGCCCGCCAGCCAGCCTGAGGACGTGGTCAGCAGCCTCGTCGCGATGAGCGAGTTGCGGCTGGACCAGGCTCGGCTCGACGAGGCGCAGCCGCTGGCCGAGGAAGCGACGGCGCGAGCCCGGGAGTCGCTGCGGCCGGCCGCTCCAGCGCGGGTCGCGGCGCTGACGGCGCTCGGGCGCGTCCAGCGCGAGAAGGGCGAGTATGAGACGGCGACGGCCACCCTCCGCGAGGCGCTTGCCGGTGTCGAGGATCCCGCAGATGCCGGACGGACGTTCACCGATGCCCTGTTCGCGCTTTCGGAAACCCGCTTCTACGTGGGAGATCTGACCGGGGCCGAAACCCTGTCGCGGCAGGTCCTGGACCTGAGCCGCCGTTTCCGCGGTGAGAACCACCCTCGCGTGGCCGATGCTCTTCTGAACCTCGGCGCCATTGCCACATCGCGGGGGCAGCACGAGGAGGCCGAGCAGCTGATCCGCGAGGCCCTCGACATCTTCGTCGGATGGTTCGGCGAGGACAATCCGGAATCAGCGTCGGCGATGACCCACCTCGGGCAGGCACTGGCGGCACAGAAGCGTTTTGACGAGGGGATGGCGCTGCTGCAGAAGGCAATTGCGGTGCAGGAACGGACGTTCGGCGAGCGCCATCCAAGAACGGCGTTTGTCCACAACGCCTTGGGGCTGATGGCGTTCCAGGCGAACGACTTCGCCAGAGCCGCAGTGGCTTTCGCAACGGCTGCCGCGGGCTACGGTGCAAGTGCCGGGACGCATTTCCAGGAAGGCGTGAGCTACGCCAATCTCGGCAGCGTGTACCTGGCCCAGGGCGACAACCCGCGCGCCGAGGGCATGTTCCGGCGCGCCCTCGACATCTATGCCGCCGTCCTGCCCGCCGATCATGTGAACGTCGGTATCGCGGATGCGAAACTCGGCCGCGCGCTCCTGCGGCAGCAACGCGCGGCGGCCGCCGAGCCGGTGCTCCAGCAGGCGCAACAGATTCTCGGCGCGCAGCCCGGACCGGAATCCACGTGGCTGAAGGCGGTCCGGGAGGATCTCGCGACAGTGCAGCAACGAGCCGCGGATGGCCGCGAACGCCCGCACTGACACGGTTTTCGCACCGTCCCGGCGCTGGTCATCACATCGCCGCCGCCTGCGCCGGTTCGGCCGCACCGGCGTGCGGGATCGGCAGCGATCGCACGGATCGAAATGGGTGGAACGGCACCTGGCAATCGTGCTTGCGCAGGAATCCGAGGAACCGCTTGTAATCGGACGGCGCCATGTTGAACAGCTCTACCAGCAGGCGGTAATTGCCGCTCGTCCGCTCGAGTCCGGCGCGAATCAGATCGCGCAGCTGTTCTCGCGAGAGATCG
>DATJFF010000282.1:0-6497 GCA_035495795.1 Vicinamibacterales bacterium | reverse complement strand
TCGTCTCCGCGCTGCTGACGCGCGTAGAGCCGCCGTGGATGCCGGGAGAGAAGCGAGTGACGTACACGTGGCGCTGGGTGGTTAGCGACTACGAGAGCCTCATCGGCGACCTGCCCTGGCTGGATTCTTCAGGCATTGGCGCGCAGGACGCGGCCGCCGGGCTGCTGCGTGCGATCGAGGCGAGGCTCACCGGCTCCTGCGCACCACCGCTCCCGCCGCCGAGCCTGGTGCTGGCGACCACGCTGCCGCGCATGATCAACCCGGTGAGCGCCGACGCCTCGCAGGAACTCACCGTGCGCTACCGCGCCGCCCGCGAGCGCTGGGCGCTCCTGCCCGCCTGCCCGGCCTGAGGCCTGCGGCTTGGGACCTGGGGCCTCGGTTCTGCCGTTTGCCTTGTGCCTTTTGCCTTGTGCCTTCTGCCCTGTGCCTTTTGCCCTGTGCCTTTTGCCTTGTGCCTTGTGCCTTTGCCTTATGCCTTGTTGCCTTCTGCCTTCCGGCCGCTCACTTCGCGCCGAGCGGCCGGAGTTGTTTCCATCGTTCGATGAACGCGACGGCCGCGTTCACGAAGCGTTCGGTGTCCTCGCGTCCGCGATCGGCAGTGGCCGCCTTCACGTCCCGTGCGCTCCAGACCCCGGTATCGGTCATGTCTTTGGTTGACGTCCCCTTGCCGGTCTCGGCGGCCTTCAGCGCTTCTGCCAGGAACACCCGCGATGCCGTGGCATCCCCAGCCGCCACCTCCGGCAACATCTTCTGCAGGTGCGGCGGCAGCGTCAGGGGCGCGGTGCGGGCGTCACGCATGTCCACCAGGTTGGGCGTCAGGTAGAGCGAGCTCGACGTCTCGCCGACGCCGGCATGTCGATCGAACTCGCGCGGCTCACTTCGCGTGGATCTTGATGCGAACGGGGACGCCGCGTCGCCGAGCTCCACCGCGATGCCGGCCGTTTCCTGGTTGATGCGATCGACGACGTACTGCGTGATCGCCTGGTTGCCGCCATGGCTGTTGAGCAGCAGGAAACGCTTGAAGCCGTGTCGGATCAGGCTCTGCACCGCCTGGAAGTACACGAGCTGGATGGTTTCGGCCGGCAGGGTGATGGTCCCGGGAAACGCCATGTGATACGGCGAGTTGCCCGGGAACAGAATCGGCGCGACCAGTACGTCGGTCTTCTGCGCGATCAGCTTGGCGCGCTCCAGCCCGTTGAGGAAGTCCGTACCGATCGGGCCCTGGTGCCCGTGTTCCTCGAGCGAGGCGACCGGGATGATCGCCATGTCGCTGCGTGTCAGGAGGTCCCGCACCTCGGGCCAGGTCATGTGCGGCAGGTAGTTCTTGACCTTCTGTTCGTGCCACAGCGGGTTGGCCGGCGCGCTGGTCTGCGCGAACGCTGCGGCCGGACCGGACGCCCACAGCAGGAGCGTGACGGCCGTGTGGATGAAACGTCGCGACGCGGGCGAAATCGACAGCGGCATGGTGGCCTCCTGAACGCCGCTCAGTATGGCCGAGTGGCGGCGCCAATCGCGATGCTAAGACGGCTCGAAGACGCGGACCGCGTAGCCGTCCACGAACCTGCGTGAGATCCGTAACATGAGCCGCATGTACCACGGCAGCAGTCCCAGCTCCGCCGCGCGTTGCGTTGTCGAGTGCTGGCCGGTCTGGGTGTAGCCTTCCCCGGCGAAGACATCGGCGAGGTCGCGGGCTGGCAACTCGAACGAGGCGCCGAGCTCGACGATCTTGCGGTGAATCGGCTGGCCGAAGGCGCGGAAGAAAGCCAGTGTCATCACGTCGCCGATGATCTCCCCTTGCGGATATATCGCTCGCAGCGTCCGCAGCAGTTCCCGGATGCGCGCCTCACCGAGATAGAACAGCACGCCTTCGATGACGATGGTGACTGGATCCGGATCGGCAAAGGGCGCGAGGCGGTCCGCCAGCCGCTCTGCGGCGAAGTCCACCGCCAGCCGGATGAGTGGGTTGGGACTCTCGGCCGCCGGCAGCCGTGGTTCCTTCCACGCAAACACCTGCGGCTCGTCCACTTCGAGCCAGCGCCCGCCGCTCAACCGGAACGCGCGCGAGTCGAAACCGGCGCCGATCAGGATGATGCGCCGCTCGCGATCGGCGGACAGCCGCTCGCGCAACAGGTCGTCGATGATGCGATGGCGCGTCGCATTCGAGGCGTTCGGGCCGGTGAAGTGCCGGAACGGTTCGAAGGCGCGCCACGCGTCCTCGCCCATGAAACGTCCGGCGTACTGATCGCCGCAGGCAGGCTGCGGCCGCCCAGCGTCGAGGGCGCGAACTCCGGTGCAGTAGAAAGCAGTCCGCGAAACCGGCTTCATGGCCGCGATACGCTACCGCAGCCGCCACGGCAACGCAACGCGCGTCGCCGGTCAACTCACGAGATGGCGCGCGCCCACGCCGGCTCGTGGCGGGAGCTCCTGCTGCCGTTTCTCCCAGGCGCGTTTCGCACGCGCGCCAATCTTCTTCTTCTCGCCGGGCACCTTCTCGCCAGGTTCCTTGCCGTAGGGTGAGGCGTGCTCGATCTCCGCGTTCAGCTCGGCGCCGACCAGGATCGCCAGGCTCGAAATGTAGAACCACAGCATCAGGATGATCACCCCGCCGAGCGATCCGTAGGTCGCGTTGTAATCGGTGAAGTTCGTGACGTAGAAGCGGAACGCGAGAGAGGCGATCAGCCAGAGGACGGCCGCCAGTACCGCGCCCGGTGTGATCCACACCCAGTCCTGATCGGCGTCCGGCCCGTAGTAGTTGATGAGCCCGATGGCGAGCGTGACGAAGGCGAACGCCACCGGCCATTGAACGACCTTCCAGGCCATCGTAAACGCCTCGCCGAGTCCAACGCGTGCCGCGATCGACTCGGCCAGCTCCGGCCCGGCCACCACCAGGGTGAAGGCGGTGATCACGAACAGCGCGAGCCCGACCGTCAACCCGATCGCCGTCAGCCTGACCTTCCACCACGGCCGCGCCTCGTCGATGTCGTAGGCGCGGTTCAGCGCATCGGTCACGGCCACCATTGCCGCGGAACTGCTCCACACCGCCATCAGCAGGCCGAAGCTCAGCAGACCTCCGTCTTGACGCTCGCGAAGGCTGTCGAGCTGCTGCTGCAGGATGTCCATCATGCTGGCGGGGACGAACCCGCCCATCGCCTGCGCCATGCGCTCGATCGTGTCCGCCGGGAAAAAGCTCGTGAGCGCGACGATGAAGACGATGGCTGGCACCAGGGCGAGGAGGAAGTAGTAAGCCAACTGTGCGGCGAGGCCGAGGACATTGTCGGCATTCGCTTCCTTGATCGTCCGCTTGATGAGCTCGCCCCAGGAGATCGGTATGGCAAAGGCGCTGAGCATGCCGCGGGTAATGCAAGCCGCTTGCTCACTTCCGGACGTCGTCCGGCGCGGACGGCGCGAGTGATGGCCGGCGGGCGCCGGCCGGAACCGTTCAGCGAGTGAAAGCGAGAGCGCCGCGCGGCGAGGTGAGGACCAGCAGGCTGTCCGAGGCCGCGGCGGTCGACTCGCCGCTCAACACCTTCATGTAGGCGGCTTCAAGCGCCATCGTCGGGCAGGCCGCGCGAGTGCATCCGAGCGTCGGGCCGATTGCGATGGTATTACCGTCGAGCACATAAGGGCCGCCGCAGCTGTTGCAGTCCGCCCGGACCGAGACGCGGCCGTCGCTGAGCGACAGCGTGTAGCGCGCGCCGCCCGGCACCGTCGCCGCCGGCTCGCCGGCGACCTGGATGGATCGCAGTGTCCAGGCGCCGGAGAGCTGGCTGGCAGTGAGCGCGAGCGAACCCGATCCACCGGTCGGAGAGGTTGGCGTGGCGGGAATGTCGGAGCACCCCGCGGCGACCGCCGAAAGCAGGAAGGCGACGAGACCGGAGCGGAGGTTCTTGCTCACGCCCGAATCGTACCGGTCGCGCCTCGACCGGCATGTATCCCGGGCCGCCAGGTTCACGCGATCCTGGCCGGTTCGGTCAATCGGCGGTCAGGGACCCAAGCCCCACGCCTCAGGCCCCAAGCCCCTATTGCGACCGCCCGCGCGCGGTGATCGGAATGATCTTCTCGACGCGGTCGTTCCGGATCCCGTACATCACGTCGTACAGGTTCACCACCGGATCGCAGTGCGGCACGATCATCTCGATCCGATCGCCGATCTTCCACGATTTCGCCGGCCCGCCGCTGCCGAACGTGATCACACCGAACTCGTCTGAGCCGGCGTTGTAGTCCGCGCCTGGTTCTCCGATGACGCCCGCGTGGGGGACGTTCAGCGTCAATGCCTTCGCGCCGGCGTCGGTGGTGATCCGGCCCGGAAAGCGGTTGTTGACGACCGTCCCGACCACCGTCAGCGATGACGCGAAGTCCTTGTAGACCGCATCGCCGTCCTCGCCGCCGATCGCGAGGTACTGCATGTCCATGAACAGGTAGCTGCCGACCTGCACGTCGGTGAAGCCGGGCACGTGATGCTGGATGTTGTAGGTGCCGGTGCCGCCGCCGCTGAAGATCTCGGTATTGAGGCCCGCGGTGTGCATCGCATCGCGGACCTGGAGATTCGGGGCGATGTTCTCCAGCGTCTTCGACTTGCGGGTGGAGAACCCGGTGATGTGCTGCGCGCCGCCATCGTAGGACAGCAGCCCGCGCAATTTCAGGTTCGGCAGCTTGTCCACCAGTTACGCCAGTGCCACCGCCTCCTCTCCCGGAGGGAACCCGCTGCGGGTCCCGACCGCGACATCGATGACCACGTCGGCGGTGACGCCGGCTTCTTTAGCGGCCGCCGACAGGTCGCGCGCGTTCTGTTCGTTGTCGGTCGCCTGGATGAACTGCGCCGACTGCTTGCGCAGCTGCATGGCCCGCCGGATCTTCTGCGGTGACAGGTTGCCGGTCGTCATGCAGATGCGATCGACGCCCATCGCCATCAGCGCTTCGGCCTCGCCGAGCTTCGCGGTGCAGATGCCGACCGCACCCGCGGCGAGCTGCATCTTCGCGATGTCGGCGCTCTTGTGGGTCTTGGCGTGGGGCCGGGTCGCGATGCCGAACCGCTTGACCGCGGCCTGCATCGTCGCGATGTTGCGCTCCAGCCGATCGAGGTCAACGCACAGCGCCGGCGTGTCGAGGTCCCACTTCGAGGTGCCGGCGGGAATATCGAGCCGGGCGGTCACCTCGTCGACGGCATAGCCGTGAACGGTCCGGGGAATCCAGACATGCGCAGCCGCGAGGGCGGCGCCGGTGGAGAGGAAGGTGCGACGCGACGACGAGGCGGGCTTGGCCATGGGGGAGACTCTAGCAAGGTTCAGCCCCGTCCGCTCGCCTGGAAACATGTTAAGGTCCAGCGGCATGGCCACGCTGGTCCGGTGCGCGGTCGTGCTGTTCGGGCTGCTATTGGGCGGTCCGCTCCCTTCCGGCCGCCAGTCCGCATCTTCGGTTCCCCGGACCTGGGACGACGAGCGGATCGCGGATCTCGAGCTCCCGCTGGCGCGGCCCGAGTTCACGCTGCAGCAGGTTTCGAGCGAGTACTACTACCGCATACCTATCCGGCCGGTGTATCGCACGTATCCCGTGTATGCGCGCGACCGCGAGCCGGCCGGCTACATGGAACGGCTCGCCGCCGTGGATCCCGTCGAGGTCTTCGATCCACGGACGTTGCAAAGCGAGGCAGACTGGATTCGCGCCGGCGAGCTGGTGTTCGACACGCCGATCCTGATCGAGGCGCCATACACCCGCGAGGGGATTCGTCACCCGCGCTTCGTCGAGACAACGAAAGTCGTGGTCGCGCCAGACGGCACTCTGCCGTACCTGCGCTACATCGTGCGCGAGAAAGGCAAGGTCGAGCTCGGGGGGTTCGCCTGCGGCATGTGCCATACCCGGGTCATGCCCGACGGCACGATCATCAAAGGCGCTCAGGGGAATTTTCCTGGCGACCGCGTGACCGCCTTCAACGTGCGCGAACTGGCGCGGGCCGACCTGTCGGGCACGCTGGCCGTTGAACGGCAGGCAGCGCGGACGCTGTTCCAGACGCCGTGGTCCCCGCCGGACGGCCGGCTCGAACGCTGGATCACTGCCGGCCTCGACGAATTCCTGGCCGTTTACGAGGCGATCCCACCCGGCGTCTTTGCGCGGCACCGTTCCAGCGTGTTCTCTCCTCCCCAGCTGCCGGATCTGATTGGCGTGCAGCACCGCCGCTATCTCGATCGAACCGGCATTCAGCAGCAGCGCGACATTGCCGATCTGATGCGCTACGCCGCGCTCAACCAGGGCGCCGACGATTTGGGCAGCTACGGCGGCTTCATCCCGTCGGCGGGGGACTTCAAGACGCCGCTGGATCCGGCCTCGCAGCTGCGCTACAGCGACGAGCAGCTCTACGCGCTGGCCCGCTATGTCTACTCGTTGAAGCCGCCGCCGAATCCCAACCGGCGCGACGCGGTATCCGATCGCGGCGACATGGTGTTCCGCTCCCAGGGCTGCGGCTCGTGCCACACGCCGCCGTACTACACGAGCAACAAGCT
>DATJFF010000281.1:0-3302 GCA_035495795.1 Vicinamibacterales bacterium | reverse complement strand
TCGTTCGCCGCACAGGCGAGCGCAGCGGCGTTGTGGTTCAAGGCCTATCGTTACGGTCCTCTCGAATGGCTCTGGCGCGCGGCCACTCGCACGACGCTGGCGGTTCCCTTCCGGACATAACAAAAGGGCGGCCTCGCGAGGCCGCCCTTTCATGTGGAGCGAAGCCCTCGCTCAGAAGGTCTTCTTGACCGTCACCGCCCACTCGCGCGGCCGGCCCGGCTGGGCCTTGTCGAGGCCCGCGCCCGCCGCACGCAGGTCGAACAGCGTGACGTAGTAGTACTTGTTCGTGAGGTTGGTGCCTTCGAGCGACACCGACAGGTCCTTGTCCTTGTTCTGCCAGGTCAGGCGCGCGTTCACCAGCGTGTAGGCGCCGATGTTCTGCGGCACGCCGTTGTACTTGAAGCCGGTGTAGGTTTTGCTCTGGTAGGTCGCATCGACGCGCGGGGTGAGGAAACCGTACGCGCCGAGGTCGGCCTCGTACTGGGCGCCCAGCGTCCATTTCCACTTCGGCGCCCCGGCAAGCGGGTCGTCGATCGCCGTCGTCGTGACCGCCGGGTTGAGGAACGTGTAATGGAAATCGAGGTAGCTGGCCGAACCGTCGATGCTGAGGCCGTCGATCGGGCGGGCGGTGAACTCGGCTTCGATGCCCTTTTCATGCGCATTGCCGCCGTTGACCAGCGCAGCGCAGGGCACCTGCTCCGCGGGATTGGCAACCGGGCAGACCGAAACGCCGATCTGGATGTCGCGGTAGATGCCGTAGAAGGCGTCGACGTCGAAGCGCAGGCGGCGATCGAACAGGTCGGTCTTCAGGCCGACTTCGTAGTTGTACAGCACCTCGGGCTTGAACGGTAAGGCCTGGCTGGCGAAGAACGGCCGCGGGTTGGTGCCGCCGCCCTTGAAGCCGGTCGCGAAGCTCGCATAGACCATCGCCTCGGGCGAAAAGCGGTAGTTGAGCGCCGCGCGCCAATCCCACCGGTTGCCGTGATACTTGGCGACGAGGCCGGTGAGCGCGCCCGGCGTGCCGGCACCGTTGACCGCTCCGACGGGGTCCAGGTAGGGGTTGATGGTCCCGTCCGGATTGAGGCGGAAGTAATGGTAGTGCTTGCTTTCGTCGGTGTAGCGCGCGCCGCCGTTGAAGGTCAGGCCGGGGACGATTTCCCAATCGATGTTGGCGAACCCCGCCTTGGCCTTCGCCGGGGTCCGGTCGGGCTGGATGAACTGCAGCGGGAACAGCCCCACCGAGCCGACGCCGGGGATGACGGTGTTGATGTAACGCAGGTCCTGGTACGAGAAATAATCGGTTTCCTGCGCGAAGTAGTAGCCGCCGAGCACCGCGTGGATCGTGTCGGAGAGGCGGGCGTTCAGGCGCAGCTCCTCGCTCCAGTTCCAGTGCGTCAGGTGGTTGGCGCCGCCCGACAGCGGGATCGGCGAGAGGTCGTCGTCCACCCCAAAGTCCGCCACCCAGTGCTGGTAGGCGAGGATGTTGTCGATGCTGAACATGTCGCTGAGCGCGAAGTGCGCGTTGGCGGCGAGGTTGTAGCCGTCGTACCTGCTCTGGTTGCTGCGCTGTGTGGCGAGCAGCGGCTGGCCGGGCCCGGCAAGGCCCCCCGGCGTCAGCAGGCCGACGTAGTTGATGGCGGGCGAGGAATAGGACGAGAAGTTGCAGAACTTCCCGCAGATGAAGCGGTTGTCGTAGGGCACGCCCGGATAGCCGCCGGCGTACTGCGGCGGGTTGGTGCCGATGTTGGTGTTGTAGTTGTCAATGACATTGGTCGCCGCGAGGACCTCGCCGGCGGCCGTGTGCTCGTCGTGGATGTATTCGCCGGTGATGTTGATATCGACCGAGCTCGACGGGTTGTAACGCAGCGCACCGCGAACGGCGCCGTAGCCCACTTCGCCGAGCCTCGCGACGCGGCAATTCCCTTCCGCCTGCGTGCGGGGAATGCCGCCGGCAGGATTGACGAGCTGGGTGGTGCCGTCATTGGCGGTGAAGGTGGCCGGTCCGCCGGCGGGAAACACGCAGCCGAAGTCGAGCTGGTCGACGTAGCCGTTCTGGTGCTTGTAGACGCCGGAGATGCGGGCGAACAGGTTGTCGGTCAGCTTGAAGTCGATGCCCGCGCGGACGCCGATGCGCTGGCGGCTGCCGTAGGTGGCTTCGACGTAGCCCGCACCCGATCCGGTCGGCTTCTTGGTGAACATCTTGATCGAGCCGCCCTCGGAGTTGCGGCCGGAGAGCGTGCCCTGGGGGCCGCGCAGGATCTCGACCCGGTCGAGGTCGAGCAGGTCAAACACCGCACCGGTCAGCTGCGGGTAGTAGACATCATCGATGTAGATGCCGACGCCCGGCTCGTAGGCCGGGTTGAAGTCGGCCTGACCGATGCCGCGGATCGAGACCGCCACCGACGGGCCGAACGAGGCGCCCTGCGGCTTCAGCGTCACGTTCGGCGCGCTGTCGGCCACCTGGGCGAGGTTGGTCTGGCTTTTTGCTTCCATCGTCTGCGCGTTGACTGCGGTGATGGCGAGCGGGGTGTCCTGCAGGTTCTGCGCACGGAACTGTGCGGTGACGATGATCTCGTTGTTGGCCTGACTGGTGTCGGTGCTCGCGGCGGTATCGGGGTTGGCCGCCTGGGCCTGGGCGGAGGCATCGGCGGTCGGCGACGAGTTCACCGGCGGGGCCTGCTTGGCCGCGTTGTCCTGGGCGAAGGCCGGGGCAGCGATGGCGATGGCCGCGAGCGAAGCGGTCAACGTGAAGGGCAGGCGCGCGCGAAGGCGTGACGAAACAGGGCTCATGAGGTCCTCTCAGTTCCTAACGCCGTCACTGGGGATGACGGCGATTTGTATGCTGCGCATACATTAACGATCGTTGCAATTGCCAGAAGGGGCACCGGTCGCCGACTACGGTCGAACTGATGCAATCGCGCAACAACGCGTGCGCGGTCGCCCTCCGGGGCAGATCCCGGGATGGGCTCGTTAAATCGATCCGCTTCGGCCGATTTCAGAACATGCCGTTGCTGTTCTTCGTCTCGGCCGGATCGGGCAGGGGCTGGATGATGTCCCAGTGCTCGACGAGATAGCCGTTCTCGATCCGGAAGATGTCGACCACCGCCAGACCCCGCTGTTCGGGTGCGTGACGGAAGTGGTAGTGCACCGCCACCGTGCCATCGTTGCCGTAGATGATACGCTTGACGTCGTGCGACATGGCCGGGCTGCGCTTCATGTGCGCGTCGAGCGCCTCGATCGTCCCGTCGCGCCCGGTCGCCGAGTTCGGATCGTGCTGGATATAGTCGGGATGCACCCAGGCG